>NZ_JBFAGK010000008.1:0-366492 GCF_040660135.1 Streptomyces sp. NPDC050997 | reverse complement strand
GTCCGTCCTCGGTCTGGCGCGGAATCGGTTTCTTGGTGAGTGGGCGGTGTTGACGCGCCAGACGCTGCGGGCGGACACCCCCGTCCCGTCCCCTTGCCGCCGTGGGCGAGTGCGCGGCCACTCATGCGACACCGGCCCGGTGGGCTCCGACTGTGGGGGTCTGGGGGCGGCAGCCCCCAGGGCAAGGCCCGCTTCTTGCCCCACCGAGTCGGCTCACCTCAGTTCGTCGGGGCACGGAGTGCCCCGCGGCACCGTGTAGGGCGCCGCCAGTCGATACGTCCCCGCCCGCGGGGCGAGCAGCATCGTCCACTTGTCGCCCTCGGCGTCCTCCGCGGTCTCCATCAGGCACCCGTTGACGTTGTCGTACGACTTCGCCTCGCCCTCGCCCCGTTCCTTCGACGCATCCGTCTCCTGCGGCGGCTTCAGCTTGTTCCCCTCGGCGTCGACGATGCTCAGCCAGGGCGAGTACGGGATGCGGATGAGGATCCGCCCGGCCTTCGCCACCTCCATGGTCAGCTCGCCCTGCGCGGCCCGGTCCACGATCGCGTCCGGCTCGGCGAGCGGCGCCGGGTCGGTCACCTTGAACAGCTGCCAGTTGGCGTCGCCCCAGACCTGCCGCAGATACGGCATCCCGCGCTGCACCAACTGCCGCTCGCGCTCGCCCCCGTCACCGTCCGGATCGTCCTTGGGCAGCACGACGAAGTGCACGGCCCAGCGCTGCAACCACTCGTGGTAGTTCGCCGAGTTGAGCGTGTCGTCGTAGAAGAGCGGGTTGCGTTCCATGTCGGCCTGCCGGTTCCAGCCGCGGGCCAGGTTCACATAGGGCGCGAGCGCGGAGGCCTCCCGGTGGGAGCGGGCGGGCACGACCTCCACCCGGCCCTTCTCCGCGCCGACCTCCTGGAGCTCGTTGACCAGCGGCGCGAGTTCACGCGCCCAGGACGCCGCCGGGGTGGTGTGGATGATGTCGTCGACCGTCTTGAAGCCGATCCATCCGGTGAAGGCGACGAAGGCCAGCACGACCGTGTACCACTTGCGCGAGCGCGGCACCGTGAACGGCAGCGCCGCCAGCAGCACGACCCCCGCGAACAGCATCGGCAGCCGCGTGATGTTGGAGCCGATCTGGGAACTGACCAGCCACACCAGCAGCACCGCAAGGCCGTACACGGCCGACGTGATCCGTACGGACGTCCACTCGCGCGGGACCACGGCGAACACGGCCGCCGCGGACGCCATCGGCAGGATCGTCGAGAAGACCGACATCGGCTGGGTGCCGGAGAACGGGAACAGCCACGCCGACACCGCGACCACGGCAGCCGGCGCGAGACCCAGCGCCCACGCGCCCGGCCGCCGCTTCTGCAGGAACAGCGCGACCGCCACCAGCCCCACGAACAGACCCGCGACCGGCGACGCCATCGTGGCCAGCGCGGCCAACGGAGCCGCGCACAGGGCCTTCGCCCACCGCTTGTAGCGCCATCGGTACGGCCAGCAGAACACGACGGCGACCGCGGCCAGCGAGAACATCGTGCCCAGCCCGAACGTCACCCGGCCCGAGATCGCGTTGCACAGCAGGGCGAAGACCCCGGCCAGCGCCGGCCACAGCGGCTTGCGGACCGGGCGGCAGCGCAGCAGGACCAGCATCAGCAGAGCCGCCGAGAGCGTCCCCGCGATCATCATCGTCGTACGGACGCCGAGGACCGACATCAGATACGGCGACACCACGCTGTACGACACCGGGTGCATACCGCCGTACCAGGCCAGGTTGTACGCCGAGTCCGGGTGCCGGCCGACGAACTCCGCCCACGCGTCCTGCGCGGCGAGGTCGCCCCCGCTGTTCGCGAAGGTGAAGAACCAGGCGATGTGCAGCGCGCCGGCGAAGGCGGTGATGAACAGGACCGGGTGTCGTCGGCCCCATGCGCGGAGGGTGGCGAAGGCCGCCCCGGCGAACCCGGAGGGCGGCGAGTTGTCCTCGGCGGAGTCGTGGGTGCTGTCGTCGTCGCCGGTGTCGGTGCTGGTGTCAGCGCCGGTGTCGGTTCGGCCGTGGGCCTCGTCCGGGCGCGCGGGCAGCCGTATTCGCGGGCCGGTTCCCGGGCCCTGATCGGTTTCGTCGGCGCGTGTCGGCTCCGCTGTGGCCACCTGTAGGCACTCCCCGTGGTGTCCTGTCTTCTGTTCTCGGCCGCGTCCCGTCAGCGGCGCCTGCCCCGTTTCGTGACGCTAGCACGCACCCCGCCGACCGGAACCGGGACGGGTTCCGGTCGGCGGGGTGCGGCGGCGCACTTCTTCGTCCGAATCAGCCGAGGCGCGTCAACTTGTCCGTGAAGCCAGGCTCCACGAGCTCCTGCTGGAGCGCCACCGGAACCTTGACCGCGTTGCCGGAGCCGTCACCGACGGTGAGCGTGCCCACCTGGGCGCCGGCCTTCGCCGTGTGCGGCAGGTCGCTGCCGGCGAACGTCAGCTTGACCGTGAGACCCGCCCAGCCGACGGCCGTGACGTCCTTCGTGGTGACGACCGGGGTATGGCCGCCGAGACCGTCGTCCACGTACCCGACGACGTCCCCCTTCTTCAGGATCGTCGCGGAGTCGAGCGCTGCCTGCGCCGCCCGGATGAGCTTGTCGCCGGCGTCCAGCGCACCCGCGAGGATGGTGTTGTCCGCACCGCCCGCGGGCTGGCGCACCACGGCGCCGACGACCCGTCGGATCTCGCCGTTCACCTCTTTCTTGGCCGCGAAGACGAGGTTGCCGAGGGCCGAGGTGGTGGTGCCGGTCTTGATGCCGACGACGTCGTTGGAGCCGACCAGGCGGTTCCAGTTGTCGTGCTTGGTGCCCTTGTAGTCGACGTACGACATCATCGCGGCGACCTCCCGGAAGGCGGGCTCGTCCATCGCCTTCTTGCCCAGCTTCACTTGGTCCACGGCCGTCGACACGGTGGTGTTGTTCAGGCCTGAGGGGTCGGTGTACGTCGTGTTGGTCATGCCGAGGTCCTTGGCGGCGTCGTTCATCTTGCTGACGAACGCTTTCTCCGACCCGGCGTCCCAGCGGGCAAGCAGCCGCGCGATGTTGTTCGCGGACGCAATCAGGATGCTCTCCAGTGCCTCGCGTTGCGAGAGGGAGTCACCGGCGGTCACGTCGACGGTCGACTCCTGTCCGGCCTTCGACTGGTCCTCGGCCGTCTGGTCGACCTTGATCTTCGGGCCGTCGGCGCCGCTCTTGAGCGGGTGGTCGCGCAGGATGACGTACGCCGTCATGACCTTCGCGACGCTGGCGATCGGCACCGGCTTCTGCTCGCCGGACGAGCCGAAGCTGCCGATGCCCTGCACGTCCAGGGCGGCCTGGCCGTCGGCCGGCCAGGGCATGTCGGCCTTGTCGCCCTTGAAGGTGTAGCTGTCCGAGGCGGTGAGCTGGAGTTCGGGCGCCGGCAACGGGCGTACGGCCTGTGCGACCGCGAGGACGACGATGAGCAGCAGGGCCAGCGGGGTCCAGATCTTGACCCGGCGGATGGCCGTGCGCACCGGGGTGTCCGGGGGCGGCGGCGTGTTCGTCAGCTCCGCCAGCAGGTCCAGCGGCGGCTTCGGCGGCAACGGCTGCTGGGTCGTCCGCTCCGGCCTGAACCGCGGCGCCTGCGAGGGTTCGTCGGCCGGTGGCTTCGTCACCTGCGGCAGCGCGGTGGTGGCGTCGGCGGCCCTCGGCTTCCGCACCGAGGGATCGTCCAACGGCTTGAGCGCGACGAACGTGCTCGTCCGCTCGACGTCGGCCTCGGGGGCCTTGGCCTGGGGGGCCTTGGCCTCGGGGTCCTTGGGGTCCTGGGACTTCGGGGCCTGGGACTTCGGGTCCTTGGCCTTGGGGTCCTTGGCCTTGGGCACGTCGCCGAGCTTCAACATGGTCGTCGGCTGATCCACCGCGGGCGCGGAGGGGCGCGGGGCCTTGAAGACGGCGGTGGGGTGATCGACGGGGGGTTCGTCGGAAGCGGGGGCTTTGTCGGCCGGGTCGGCTTCGGCGGTGTCGGTTGCCTGGTCGGCGTCGGCGTCGGCGTCGGTCTTCGAGTCGCCGTCGGTGCCGGTGTCCTTCTCGGCGGACGGAGACTCGTCCGGGTCCGGGTCCGGGTTCGAGTCAGGGGTCGAGTCCGTTGCGGCGTTTGCGTCTGCATCCGTGTCCGGGGCGTCGGCCGCGTCGGCGGTGTCATCGGTGGCGTCGGCCGCCTCGGCCTCGCCACCCGCCTCGCCTTCGGCTTCCGCCTCGGCCTCGGCTTCGCTCTCGGGGCCGTCTCCTGCCGGGTCTACGGCGTCCCCGGCACCCTCGTCCTCACCGGCTCCGTCGGCCTGATCGGCCTGATCGGCCTCAGGTTCGGCGTCGTCCGTGGCGCTGTCCGCGTCCGAAGCGTCGGTCGCGTCGTTGGCACTCTCACCGTCCGCCTCGTCCGCCTCGTCCGCCTCATCCGTCTCGTTCGGGGTTTTCGTGTCCGCCGCGGGCTCCTCGTCCGCCGAGGCCACCCAAGCGGCCACCGCGTCCCGCAGCCGGGCGTCTCCCGTCCCGACGGCCTCGTCGCCGCCGTCCGGGGCGTCGGAGGCGTCCGAGGCCTCGGAGTCGGCGTCCTTCGCATCCGCATCCGCGTCCGCGTCCGCCTCGGTGGCGTCGGCGTCGGACGCGTCAGGCGTGTCCGAGTCGTCCTCGCCTCCGGAACCGGCGGTCTCCGCGTCCGCGCTCCCGGCCTCTGCGCCCGCTTCGGCGTCCGAGACGGCCTCGGCCTCCTCAGGGGGCTCCTGTGCGCTCTCTGTGGCCTCCTCGGCCCCCTCAGGGGTCGCCGTGAACTCTCGGACGGAGAGCACCCGCGTCGCCGTGTCCACGCCTCCACGCGCCTTCGAGGCCGATTCGCGGGCCACGGCCAGCCGCGGGTCACGTGGCCGGCTCGCCTCGTTCCTGGCCTCGGGAACCGGACCCTCGCTCCCCGACGTCGGTTCTGCCGACGACTCGTGCTGCTTCGACCTGTCGGGGGACTCGCCCGCCACCGATGCCTCCTCCATGCGCCACACGCCCTCTGCGTGGCTACCGAACCGTGAACAGCCGCCCGGGACACCGCTCCAGGCGCTGTCCGAACCATCTACCAGTGTCCTGTGTGCGGGCTTGACTGACCCGGTAGACGAGAACGACATACCTACTGGTTCCCTTACAAACAGGTCACGCACCCTCGACAGACCAATGTGAGAGGGGTCACCCTGTCATTCATCCACGCGGGGAGGCATGGATGGGCAGGAGCCGCAGAACCATTCCGGAGGAGCTGCTGTTGCTGGCGCTGGACCCGACCACGGGTACCACCGCACAGCCGCAGTCGCTCGACCTTGGTCTGGCCGGAGCACAGCTAGTGGAGCTGGCGCTGGCCGGACGGATAGCCCCAGACGGGGATCGTATCGCCGTGGTGTCCCCACGGCCGACTGGAGATCCAACACTGGACTGCGCGTTGGAGTTGCTGCGAAGGCGTGGCGCCCCCGTACGGGCCGTCCACTGGATTGGCGGGCCGCGACTTGGGCTCCGCCAGACCTACCTCTCGCATCTGGAGCGGTGCGGCATGGTGCATGCCGTGGCGGGCCAGATGTGCGGAGTGCTGCCGACGACTCGCTATCAGGCGACGGAAACCGAGATCAGCCGGGAGATCAGAGCCCGACTGGACTCCGCGATCCGCACCGGCGTACCGCCGGACCCGCGGACCGCGGCGCTCGCCGCACTGGCGCACGCGGTCGGTCTCGGCAAGCATCTGTACCCAGGGAACGAGGGGCGGTCCTCCCGCTCCCGGCTCAGGGATCTGATCAGGCATGACCCCATGGGCGGTCTCGTCGCGCACGCCGTGATGGACGTTCAGAACGGCGTGGCGATCCAGCCTCGCCGCAGCCCGGCACCGGCAGGCCGTCAGGTCGGCCCGGGAGTCGGGCCCGCACCGGAACCCGCGCGCGGCGTTCCGATGCAACCGCGCCGCGGACCTATGGCGCGCGCCGTGGCGCACTGAGCCGCAGTCCCACGGCACGGAACGACACGACACGACACGACAACAGCATTGAGGCACCGCAGGGCACCACGCACCACGTACCGCCGAGCGCCGCACCGCAGTCCCCAAGACCGGTTCGGGAGCCGCTGGTCCGCGCGGGGCGATGGGACCGTACGTCCGGACCACCGGGCGAAGAAACGGTCCCGCCGCCCCGCGCGGCCGCATGTCCGGGCCCGGGCGGGAAGCCCGGCCGGGAGCAAGGCGGCCGAAAACGCTTCACCCCTCGCGTACGCAGCGCATATCCACCGTTTCCCAGCGGTAGTAAGCACCTTGGTGGCAGTCTGCTCAGCAGCAGATACGCAAAGTGGCAAGTATGAGGCACGCAGCCGGAGGTGCACGTCCCGTGGCGTCCAATGTCAATCCCACTGTCAGGCGACGCCGGCTGGGCCAGGAGCTGCGCAGGCTCCGTGAGCTCAAGGGCATGACGGCCGAGGAAGTGGCCGAGCGACTGCTGGTGTCCCAGTCGAAGATCAGCCGTCTGGAGAACGGGCGGCGCAGCATCAGCCAGCGCGACGTCCGTGACCTGTGCGGGGTCTACGAGGTCGAGGACCAGCGCATCGTCGAGTCGCTGATGCAGATGGCCAAGGACTCCCGGCAACAGGGCTGGTGGCACGCGTTCGGGGACATCCCGTACAGCGTCTACATCGGTCTGGAGACCGACGCGGAGTCGCTCAGGGTCTACGAGCCGCAGATCATTACCGGCCTGCTGCAGACCCGCGCCTACGCCGAGGCCATCATCAGAGGCGGTTCGCCGGAGACGTCGGACACCGAGATCGACAAACGCGCGCAGGTCCGGCTGCGGCGGCAGGATCGTATCGCCGCCGCGGGGGAGCCGCTCAGGCTGTGGGTGGTGCTGGACGAGGCGTCGCTGCGCCGGGCCGTGGGGAGCCGTCAGGTGATGCGCGAACAACTGGAGTACCTGGCCGAGGTGTCCCAGCGTCCGCACATCACCGTGCAGGTGCTGCCGTTCGACGTGGGGGCGCATCCCGGCATCAACGGCCAGTACTCGATCCTGGAGTTCGCCGACGCGGCCGACTCGAGCGTGGTGTACATCGAGGGCGTCACCAGCGACCTGTACCTGGAGAAGGCGCAGGACGTGCAGAAGTACACGGTCATGTACGAGCACCTGCGGGCCCAGGCGCTGAACGTCGACAAGTCGCGTCAGCTGATCGAGGACGTGGCGAAGGAGTACGCCCGGGAGTACGCCAGTTGAGCCTTTCCGGGCGGAAGCGCCGGATAGTACACCCCGGCCCGGTCGCCTGGAAGACCCACCTGGAATATGCCACACGGAAGAGTGAACGACTGCTCCGAAAGGGGAGGGCGGCGAGTAGCGTCGATCACGTCAACGATCAGTAATGGTTGGCGGAAACCGAACAGTGCTACTGCCTAACGGAGCAAAGAACATGGCGATTCGCCTGGGTGCCACGGAAACGTGGCTGACGTCCTCGTACACGAACAACAACGGCGCCTGTGTGATGGTCAGGTCCACCACTGAGACCTCGTTGGACGTGGGGGACACCAAGGTCGGCCCCGACGGAGTCAAGGTGAGGTTCCCCGCGGACGCGTGGAACGCCTTCGTGGCCTCGGTCAAGGCGTAAGGGGGCGGTTCCTCCTGGCCCCGCTCCCGAGCCGAACGCGTCACCCACAACTACACAAGCACCATGCCACGGGCCCTCTCGACCAGATCGCCGTCCTTGCCGAGGGGGCTCGGCTCTGCCCGCCCCCGGCACGCGGCTGGCACCAGGGCGCCGTCCGACCGGTGATGGCCCAAGTCCCCCTCACCCCACGGGGAACGCCACGTCGCACACCGGGTCCTCAGGCCCCGACGCGTCCCAGTCCGCGAAGTACACCTCACGGCACGGCCCCGTCGGCCGCAGGCCCTGAGCCGTCATCCACTCCTCCACCGCCTCGAACGCGGCCAGGATCTGCGGATGGGCCACCTGCGCCTTGGTGATCCGGGTGTACGCCAGCCGCCCGGCCGGCTCCACCCGTACCGTCGCCTGCCAGGCCCGCCCCCGCCGCTCCGCCCACGCCCGGGCCGCCGCCTCGTCGGTCACCGGCACGCAGGACTCGGCGGGACCGTCGCTCTCCATCGACACCGCGGAGTGGTAGACGACGAACGGCGCCCCCGTCACACCCCCGCACTCCCGGGCCGCCTCCTCCAGCCGCCCGAGCGACGCGCCGATCCAGGCCGGCAGCTCATCGGCCAGCGTGTGCCGCTTCTCGGTGATCACCAGCTGGGCCGGCACGTCCACCGTCTCGACCACGAACTTCCCGTACATCTCGGAGCTCCTCCCCGACAGTCGTCCACGGAGGTATTCGACGAGCGTGCGCTGCCCGGCCACCCGGCTCTCGACGTCCGCCCAGTACGCGGCGAGCCGGTCCGCGGCCTGCGCCCCGTCCGCCCCGGCCACCTCGGCGACCCGGGCCAGCGGCATGTCGAGCTGCCGCAGCATCGCCACGAGCCGGGCGCGTTCCACCTGGCCCGCGCGGTAGTAGCGGTAGCCGCTGGCCTCGTCGACGTGCGCCGGGACCAGCAGTCCGAGCCGGTCGTACAGCCGCAGGGCCTTGGCCGAGAGGCGGGACCGAGCCGCGAACGCGCCGATGGTGAGCAGTTCTTCGTCGTCCACCGGATCATCCTCCGTCGCCGGGCGGCTCTTCCGCCCGGTGACGAGGACGCTCCGCCCTGCCCCAGGGGCAAGGTCAACAGGTGACGGGGCGGGTGCCTCTGGGGTCGGACAGGCTCGGCTAGCCGAGCGCCTTCTCCACGGCCGCCACCAGCTCCGCCGACTCCGGCTCGGTCTTCGGCGAGAAACGCGCCACGACCTCGCCGTCGCGGCCGATCAGGAACTTCTCGAAGTTCCAGCGGATGTCCCCGCTGTGCCCTTCGGAGTCGGCGAAGCCGATCAGGCGGTCGTAGAGCGGGTGCCGGCCCTCTCCGTTGACCTCGGCCTTCTCGGTCAGCGGGAAGGTCACGCCGTACGTCGCCGAGCAGAACTCGGCGATCTCCTCGGCGCTGCCGGGCTCCTGCCCGAGGAACTGGTTGCAGGGCACCCCGAGCACCGTGAAGCCACGCCCGGCGTACTGCTCCTGCAGCCGCTCAAGTCCGGTGTACTGCGGGGTCAGTCCGCACTTGGACGCCACGTTCACGACCAGCACGGCCTGGCCGGCGTACTGGGAGAGGTCCGCGGAACCGCCCTTGAGGGCGCCGATCTCGACGTCGAGGGGAGAGGAGGGGGAAACACCGTTGCTGTCTGCAGTCGTCATGCAGCGGATGCTAACGCCGTCCGGTGTCGTC
Organism: Streptomyces sp. NPDC050997; assembly: GCF_040660135.1. Lineage (NCBI taxonomy): Bacteria > Bacillati > Actinomycetota > Actinomycetes > Kitasatosporales > Streptomycetaceae > Streptomyces > Streptomyces sp. NPDC050997. The sequence continues at coordinate 357,164 of NZ_JBFAGK010000008.1, read as the reverse complement.
CTTCCGGCCGGACCTTGACGCCCGCCCTGCTTCCCGACGTCGATCCGGCCCACGGGGCGTTCACGGACGCGGAGTCGGCGATCACGATCCCGGTTGTGGGACTCACCGGCCCCGGGCCGGAAGGAGGGTCGGCCGGGTTCGGAGCACCTCTTCCACGGAGGAGAGGGCGAAACGAACCGCGCCGGTGATCACGGCCTCGTCGCCCAGGTCCGACAGCCGCCACCGCGGCAGGTCGACGAGGAGGCTGCCGGCTTCCTGCTCGGTGGCGCTCAGGAGGATCTCCCCCGCCGGAAGCAGGACGGGATCGGCGAAGAGGCCGGTGCCGAGCACGACCAGGGCCGGGTCGAGCGCGAGCAGTACGGGGGCGATCCCCGCGGCCAGCCGCCGCCCGTACGAGGTGATGGCCGCGACTGCCTCCGGATCCCCCTCGGCGGCGGCGCGGACGAGGTCGGCACCCTGGTGACGGGCCGGGTCCGTCCGGTCCGGGGTGACGCCGTCCCCGACCAGGGGTTCGAGGCCGGGCCGCGACGAGGTGCTGCCGGGGAAGCGGATGAAGCCGATCTCACCGGCCGCGCCGCGGTGCCCGCGCAGCAGGCGGCCCCCGGTGATGACGCCGGCACCGAGGCGTTCACCGAGCAGGACGAAGACCATCTCGTCGGCCGAGCCGCCGACCCCGCGCCACTGCTCGCCGAGCGCGGCGAGGTTGGCGTCGTTCTCCACGGCGACCGGGCAGCCGAGGGCGTCGCGGAGGGTGGTGACAACGTCCGCCTCGGCCCAGCCCTTGAGGTTGTCGGCCTGCCGGATACGGGAGTTGCTCCGGTCCACCAGGCCGGGGGTGCCTATCGTCGCGGCCCACACCCGGGCGTCGGCTCCGGCGTGGTCGATGGCGCGCCGCACCACCGAGACGACGGCACGGGCGCGGGCCGGGCCGCCCAGGTCGGCGCGCACCGCCTTGCGTTCGACGGCCACCGCCCGGCCGTCGAGGTCGGCCAGACAAGCGCTCACCGACCGGGGCCGTACGTCCACGCCGACGACGAAGCCCGCGTGCGGGCGGAACCGGAACCGGCGGGCCGGGCGGCCGGGGGAGCGCTGTCCGCGGGCGGAGACGGCCGGGGCGACCTCGATGAGGCCGCAGTCGGTCAGTTCCTCGACGATCACCTCAACCGTGGGGCGGGAGAGCTTGGTCGCCTCGGCCAGGGTGGAGAGCCGGGGGTGCGGGTCCGTCGAGCGGACGGCGGCGAGGACGGCCGCGGCGTTCGTGGCACGCAGGTCCGCGACGCCCACCACCGCGGGCAGCCCGGGCCCGGGGGAGCTCGGCTCCGACGGCCCGCTGAGCGGCCACAGCGCCTGCGTGGCGGGAGCCGTGGACGGGGAGCGGTCCCTGGACGTGGCCAATGATCAACCTCCTGTGGAGTGGCACGCGGAGTGGCTCGACGGGGACCGGCGCGGGCCGCCCCGACGATAACAATCCAGCCATGAGTCCTTGACGCGGACCGGACTCGCTCTGATTATAAAACGCAACTGCTTTATCGAACTAGCGCACTGTCGCGGTTCGGCGGTACGGCGCTACCGCGCCGTCGAACCGCTGAGACACCGCCGCCCGCTGGACCCGCCGCGACCCCGGCCCGTCCACGCCGCCGTCCAACTTCTCGTGCCCTCTTCGCGCTTTCTTCGCGCTCTCCTCGCCGCCTCCGCCGCCGGCCCCGTCGTCGGCTCCCACTCTGTCCCGCCACGCCCGGGAGACCTCATGAGCCCCAGCCCGTCGTCCCTTTCGAGACGTACCTTCCTCACGGCCACCGGCGCGATCGGCGCCGCGGCACTCACCGCGTGCAGTGATCTGACCCCGGGCGCCTCGACGTCCGGCGCGAGCAGCGCCGCCCCCGTCTCCACGGCCGTACCGGTCGGCAAGAAGATCACGCTGGTGGTCGCCGACGCCGAGTTCAGGGTCGGGGTGTAGGTGATCGTCTTGGGCGAGCCGCCGTCGACGGTGGGGACGGTCAGCGCCGTGCCCACGAGGGCGGCGGTCACTGCCGCCGCGGGGTGGGTTGCCGCAGCGAAGAGAGCGGCGCCGACGGCTACTTGACGGCGCCGCTGGTGATGCCGGAGACGATGCGGCGCTGCGCGAGCACGAAGACGAGGACCATCGGCAGGCTCATCATCACGACGTAGGCGAAGATCAGGTGCCAGTTGTTGAGGTACAGCTGCGCGTTGGCGACCTGGTAGAGGTTGAGCGGCAGCGTGGCCTTGGCACCGCCGCCGAGGACGAAGAAGGCGTAGAAGATGTCGCTCCAGGCGAAGAGCATCACCATGATCGTCGCCGTGGCGATGACCGGCCGCAGCAGCGGCAGGATGATGCGCAGGAAGACCCGCATCGGCCCGGCGCCGTCCATCCGCGCGGCCTCCTCCAGTTCCTCGGGGAGGGCGCGGATGAACCCGGTCATGAAGAAGATCGAGGTGGACAGGTACATCCCGGCGTAGACGCCGATCATGCCGGGCCGGGTGCCGGCCAGTCCCAGCTGGCGCAGCTCCATGACGATGGTGATCACCGCGGGAGGGAGCAGCAGCCCGCTGATGCTCAGCGCGTACATGGCGTTGACCAGACGTCCCTTGCGGCGGGCGAACACCCAGGCGGCGCCGGCGCCGAGGAGCAGGACGATGACGACGGACGGCGCGACGACCAGGAGGCTGTTGACGAACCCCTGGACGATCTTGCCCTCGTCGAAGCTCTGCCGGTAGTTCGCGGCGGCCTGGACGTGGTGCGGCAGGGAGAGGTTGGGCTTGATGGCCTCCGCCTGGGGCTTGGCGGAGGTGACCGCCACCAGCCACAGCGGGATACCTATGGTCAGGGCGGCGATGAACAGGACGGCGACCGGTTGTACCCAGCGCAGGGAACGCCGGCGTGCGGGGGCGAACGCGGTGGCGGTGGTCATTGGTTGTTCTCCCTGCGACGCAGGCCGACGATGACGGGCACGGCGAGGACGACGACGATGAGGAACAGCACCAGGCTCATCGCCGACGCCTGCGCGTACAGCCCCTGGCCGAAGATGCGGAACATGTAGATGTTGAACACCTCGGTCTCGCTGCCGGGACCGCCCGCGGTGGTGGCCTGGACGATGTCGAAGGTGTTCATGGAGCCGATCAGCGCGGTGGTCACGTTGAACGTGACCGCGGGCGCGAGCAGCGGGAACCTGATCGACCAGAAGGTGCGCCAGGCACCGGCCCCGTCGATGCGGGCGGCCTCCAGCACGTCACCGGGCATGCTCTTCAGACCCGCCAGGTAGATCAACATGGCCAGGCCCATCCACTTCCAGCCGTGGATGAGGGTCACCACGACCAGCGTCCAGGTGGTCGAGCCGAGCCAGGGGGTGTCGACGTGGTGTCCCGCCAGGGAGGACAGCACGCTGTTCAGCGCCCCGTCCTGGGCGAGCAGGGCCCGGAAGAGGTAGCCGACGGCCAGCGCGGAGATCAGCACGGGGAGGAAGAAGACCGCGCGGAAGAAGCGGTTGAAGCGGGTGTCGCGTTCCAGTAGCAGGGCGAGGCCGAGACCGAAGCCGTTCTGGAATACGGCCACGAGGACCGCGTACTCCAGAGTGATGCGGATGTCCCGGGCCATCGACCCGTCCTGCAGGATGGTGCTGAAGTTCGACAGGCCCACGAAGCCGATCTTCGAGTGGAACGCCGACCAGTCGGTGAACGGGTAGACGAAGTTCAGCAGGTTCGGCAGCAGGAAGAACAGGCCGAACACGGCGAGCGCGGGCAGCGCGAACCACCAGGGCTGGTCGGCCTTGCCGCGGACGCGCTCGCGCCGGCCGCGCCGGCCGCGCCGGCCGCGCCGGGACGACCGCTCCCGGTCCTTCGCGGAGCCCTTCGCAGAGCCCTTCGCGGATTCCTTCGCGGCGTCCTCCGCATGGTCTTTCCGGTCTTTCGCACGCGTGGCGTCGATGGCGTCCATCGGGGCGGCGTCCACCACTTTCCTACCTCCGGTACGGGCCCCGGGCACGCCACCGACGGGCGACCCGGGAGACGGGCTGGCAAGGCGCCCCTGGGCGGGGCGTCGGTCAGAAACCGGAGACGCCGCGTGCCTTGAGGACCTGCTTGAACTGGTCCTCGGCAGCCTGGGCGACCTCGCGCGGGGTCTTCTTGCCGTAGATCATGTCGGCGAGGGCGAGGTGCATGTCCGGGGCGGTGAGCGCCTTGACCTGGAAGACGCCCTGGGCGGTGGACAGGGCCTCGGCCTGGGCGATGGCGGTCTGCGGCAGGCCCGCGGGGTTGGGCACGGACGGCTCGACGGACACGAGCTTGTTGGCCTTGATGTAGGCCGGGTAGTTGGGGCCGAGCCAGAAGGACATGAACTGCCGGGCGGCGTTCTGACGCTTGGCGTCGCCGGTGTTGAAGGCGACGACACCGTTGGTCTGGTCGGGGGAGTACTCGGCCTTGGCGGAGCTGTTGGCGATGGGGAACCAGCCGAGCTTCTTGTCCATCTCGGCCGTGCTGGAGGTGGCCTGGATCTCGGACTGGAGCGCGGTGACGTTCACCGCCATCGCGGCGGTGCCGTCCATGATCGCCTTGCCCTGGTCCACGAAGGTGGCCGTCTTGTAGTTCTGCTGCGCCAGGCCGCCGTCGAGGACCTTCGTCTTGTACGTGGTGATGGCCTCGACGATGGTCTTGTTGGTCCAACTGTCCTTGTTCTTGTTGAGGTTGTCCCAGAACGACTGCGGCAGGTCCGTCATCTGGGCCTGGACCTGCCACTGCAGGGGCCACTTGTCGCCGCCGACCTCGAAGAACGGGGCAACTGACGGGACCTTCGCCTTGATCGTCGCGGCGGCGGCGAGCATGTCGTCGTAGCTGGTGGGCATGGTGGTGATGCCCGCCTTCTTGAAGACGTCCTTGTTGTAGTAGACGCCGAGGACCGCGGGGCTGGTGACGATGGCCGCGTAACGGTGACCGTCGACCTGGCCGAGGCTCTTCTCCGTCTCGCCGAGCTTGGAGACCCAGTCCTCCTTGTCGAGCGGCAGCAGGTTCTTGGCCGGCTGGACGAACGGCAGGGTGCTGCCCGTGGGCTGCCAGAACATCAGGTCCGGCTTGACGCCCGAGGCGAGCTTGGTCGGGACGTTCGACTCGTACGGGTCCGGTATCACCTCAGTGGTGATCTTGGCTCCGGTGGCCTTCTCGAACGCGTCGATGGCCTGCTTGGGCTCCGAGACGCTGTTCTGTGCGACCCACATGGTGAGGCTGACGCCCTTGAGGGAGGCAGTCGGGTCGACCGAACCCTGGGGTGCGGCGGCCGTGGTGCCACCGGTGCTGTCGCTGCACGCGGTGGCGGTCAGCCCGAGGACACAGGCGACGGCAAGGACGGAAACGGCTCTTCTCATGGCGAGATCCTTGGTCGGACGGAGACGGGAGGCGGGGCGGCGCTACGGAGAGGGGCGGGGCTGCGGAGAGGGGCGGCGCTGCGGGGAGGGGCGGGGCTGCGGAGAGGGGCGGCGCTGCGGGGAGGGGCGGGGCTGCGGGGAGGGGCGGGGCTACGGAGAGGGGCGGGGCTGCGGAGAGGGGCGGCGCTGCGGGGAGGGGCGAGGCTGCGGGGAGGAGTGATGAGTGCGGAGGTGGGCGGCGACTGCGGGGGAGGCGCGACGAGTGCGGTGGTTGGCGATGGCGGCGGGGAGGCGCCATGGCTGCGGCGGGGAAGCGGCCGGCGGATTCGGCGAGCGCGGGCGTAGTCCGGCCCGGCTCATGGGTCTCGTGGCCCCGAGCCTGCCGCGTGAGTGAGATCGCGGATGCTCGGGGCCTTCTGTTGCCCCTGCCGGGGGCCGCCGTGGCTGCCGGAGCTTGTGTGACCGGTCACATACATGCGAGGATTGTGAGCGGTCACAACGTGGGCGTCAAGAGACCGGTAACCGCGGCTTCACTCTGCGACCACATTCGTCGGCGCGGCACGGATCCCTTCCGCCGAGCGTGCAGCTCCAGCTCGGCGCTTACACGAGACACGCAGGACCTGAACCGTCCCAGAAGGGGAAATTGCGTTGACCAGTGCCGTAGGAACAGTCGAGAGGTCCGGTATCTGGGCACACCAGGCGCTCGGGCTGCACGCCGTCGTGGACGCCGCCGGTTCGGTGCGGCTGGGAGCGCCCGGCCAGGACTGGGCCCGTCTGGTGCCCCTCGTCGAGGTCACCGTCACCGGTCACGGGCGCATGTGGTCGGGGGAGCGCTTCATCGAGACGGTCGTCGGCGACCGCCTGGCCTACCGCAGCCACGAGACGGTCCAGGACGGAAGCCTGGAGCGTACGACGATCCGGCTGGCGGACCCGGTGACCGGGCTGGCCGCCGAGGTCACCCTGGAGGCGAGGCCCGGCGCGGGTTTCCTGCGTGCGCGCGTACGTCTGGTCAACGAGGGCGGCACTCCGCTCCGGCTGGAGAGCGTGACGACCCTGACCCTCGGCGGCATCTCCGACGCCGACGGCGGCCTCGACGGCCTGACCCTGCACTGGGCGGACAACGACTGGCTCGCCGAGTGCCGCTGGCGCCAGGCCGCGTTCCGCGACCGGATCGTCCCGCTGAGCCGGTCCGCCCACGGCCACGAGGGACGCGGCTGCTTCGAGCGCTACTCGCAGGGCAGTTGGTCCACCGGCCGCCATCTCCCCGTCGCCGCGCTCACCGACTCGGAGGGCGGCGCCTGGCTCTGGCAGATCGAGTCCAGCGCGGGCTGGCGCTTCGAGACCGGCGAACGCGAGGGCGCGGCCTACGTCGCCCTGTTCGGCCCCGACGACGTCCACCACCAGTGGCACCACACCCTCGCCCCCGGCGAGGAGTTCCACACCGTCCCCGCCGTGCTCGTCCGCGCCGAGTCCGGCGGCCTGGACGCCGCCTTCGGGACCCTCACGGACTACCGCCGGAGCATCCGCCGCGACCACCCCGACCACCGCACACTCCCGGTGATCTACAACGACTACATGAACACCCTCATGGGTGACCCCACCACCGAACGGCTCCTGCCCCTCATCGAGGCGGCGGGGACGGCCGGCGCCGAGATCTTCGTCATCGACGCGGGCTGGTACGACGACGACGCACAGGGCTGGTGGGACGCCGTCGGCGCCTGGGATGCCGCCCCCAACCGCTTTCCCGGTGGCATACGGGAGGTCCTGGACGCCATCGGACGGCACGGCATGACCCCGGGCCTCTGGCTCGAACCCGAAGTCGTCGGCGTACGCAGCCCGTTGGCCCACACCCTGCCGCCCGAGGCGTTCTTCCAACGCGGCGGCCTGCGCGTCACGGAACACGGGCGGCACCATCTGGACCTGCGGCACCCGGCCGCACGCGCCCACCTCGACGCGGTCGTGGACCGGCTGGTCGGCGAGTGGGGCGTCGGGTATCTGAAGCTCGACTACAACATCAACATCGGGGCGGGTACGGAGGGCGTTGCCGGCGCGGAGGGTGGCGTCGGCACGGCGAGCGGCGTCGGAAGCGCGGGCGCGGGCCTGCTCGGACACCACCGCGCCCACCTCGACTGGATGAACTCACTCCTCGACCGCTACCCCCACCTCGTCCTGGAGAACTGCGGTTCGGGCGGCCTGCGCATGGACTACGCCCAGTTGGCGGTGGCCCAACTGCAGTCCACCAGCGACCAGCAGGACCCCCTGCGCTACCCGCCCATCGCCGCCGCGGCCGCCACCGCGGCGACACCGGAGCAGGCCGCCGTGTGGGCCTACCCGCAGCCGGACCAGAGCCTCGACGAGATCGCCTTCACCCTCACCGGCGCACTGCTCGGACGCGTCCACCTCTCCGGTTTCCTCAACCTCATGAGCGACGAACAGTTCGGCCTCGTCCGCTCGGCGATCTCCGTCTACAAGGACATCCGGCCGCAGATCAGCGACGCGCACCCGTTCTGGCCGCTGGGCCTGCCTTCCTGGGAGGACACCTGGATCGCTCACGGACTGCGGGGTCAGGAGTCCACCTTCCTGATGATCTGGAGGCGGGACCTGGGCCTGAGCCCCGGCGGGCCCGCCGACACCACCCGCACGCTCACCGTCCCGCACCTGCGCGGCACATCCGTTCACCCCACGGTGCTCCAACCCACGACCGCCGACACCTCCGCGGAGTGGAACCCGGCCGACGGAAACCTCACCGTCTCCCTGCCACGCGCCAACACCGCCGTCCTCCTCCGGCTGAGCACCGGTTCGCCGGACTGACTCCCTGGCCGGCCAGGCCTCGGTCGTCGGGCGGGCCCGGCCCGCAGGGTGCCCGAGGCCCACACACCGCGGTCGGCGCCGACGGGGTAACCCAGTGCCCGGAACGTGTGGCCCCATACGCCGGTCCCGTCGACCAGCGGCACGGGCCGCGCGTGTTCGACCGCCGTCTCCAGCCGCAGCAGCGCCACGTCCAGCCCGCCGTGCCGCCACGACCGCGCGTGCCCTCGGACGGCCGTCCAGCAACGGGAAGTCGAGATCCACCGCCCCGGAGGCCCTCAACGCCCCGAGCTGAGCAAACGCCCTGAGCTGAGCACCCCCACCCACAGGGGAATCCAGGAACCCCAGGTCCTGAGACCTGGGGTTCTCAGAGCTCGCGGGTGCGGGGCGCCGACCGCACCGGATGCCGATTCCTCGGCACAGTCACCGTGTGGCGTCCAGAGCACCCGACATGAGCCGGCCGACCACCTCGGTCAGCAGATCGGTGCCCGCGCTGATGTCCTGGTCGTTCGTGAACTCGCCCTCGTTGTGGGAGATTCCCTCGATGCTGGGCACGAACAGCATGATCGAGGGCGCGACATCCTTCATGTTCACGGAGTCGTGTCCCGCGATGGTCATCATGGTCTGGTGGCTGAGCCCCAGCTCGTCGGCTGCCTGGGCCGCGAGCTTGACGCCGGCCGCCGGGAACGACGCCACGCCCCAACCGTGTGTCTGAACCTGCTCGATGGTGACCGACGCACGCCCCTCGATGCCGGGGATCGACTCGGCCAGCTTCTTGGCCGCCGAGTCGAGAAGCGCTTCGTCGGGCGAACGCAGATCGACGTGCATGCGCACCTCGCGCGCGACCACCACGGGAGAGTTGGGCTCGATGGTCATCTCGCTCACCGAGGTGTGCAGCGGCGTGTCCGTGCTCTGCTCGGCCAGTTCGCGCACCGCCACGACGAGGAGCGAGGCGCCGAACAGGGCGTCGCGTCGGTCCGCCATGATCGTCGATCCGGTGTGCGACTGCTCGCCGCGGACCACGACCTGGTACTTGCGTGCCGCCCAGGTGGCATCCACCAGGCCGACAGTGATCCCCTTGTTCTCCAGGTCGCGGCCCTGTTCGATGTGGATCTCGGCGTACGCTGCCACGTCCGGCCCGGGGTAGTCGCCGATCGTTCCGATCTCGCGGAGAGCGGCTTCGACCGTGGTGCCCGCGGGATCGGTCGTCGTGAGGGCGGTCCGGGCCGGCAGCTTCCCCGTGAACACCGAGCTGCCCATCATGCTCGGCTTGAACCGGGAGCCTTCCTCGTTGAACCAGTTGACCACGGCCACGTTGTACTTCGGAGAAGCCTCCGAGACGCTGCACCGTTCCACGGCCCGGTGGGCGGCGTGGGCTGAGGCGAGCACTCCGTACGCTCCGTCGTAGCGGCCGCCGAGCGGCTGGCTGTCCAGGTGCGAGCCGGTGAGGACGTACGGGGCTCCGGGCGTGACGGTGAAGAGACCGAACTGGTTGCCGACACCGTCGTAGTGCACGTCGGCGCCGCGGGCGGTGAGCCACTGGTGGAGCCAGGCACGCTGTTCCGCGTCGGCGGGGGTGGCAGCCTGGCGGTCGACCCCGCCGCCGGGTGTGGCACCGAACGCCGAGAGGGTCGCGAAGTCCTCCAGCAGGGTGATGTCGTGTGCAGCCGGAGCAGTGGAAATGGTGTCGGGGTTGCTCATGATCACGTCCTGTCGGTTTGCGGGTGGGGTGCGGGAACGCGTTTGTGGCCGGCTCAGGACCGGTGGTCAGGACCAGTGGTCAGGACCGGTGGTCAGGGGCGAGACGTTGCAGAGCGGCGGCCGCGGTCCAGCCGTGCTCATCGAGCGGGCGGCTTCGCGGCTCAGCCGGCGGTCGCCGGAGCGCGGACCACGGGATCCTGGATCAGGTGCAGCACCGCCGGGAGCCCGCTCGCGCGGGCACGCCGGAACGCCTCGCGGAAGTCGCGATGCGAGGTCACGGTCTCGCCGTACGCACCGTACGAGCGGGCCCACGCCGCGAAGTCCGGGTTGGTCAGCTGGGTGCCCGACGGGCGGCCCGGGTAGGCGCCCTCCTGATGCTCCCGGATCGTCGCGTAGCAGCCGTTGTCGACCACCAGGGCGACGAAGACGGCTCCGTGTCCCACCGCGGTGGCGATCTCCTGACCGTTCATCAGGAAGCAGCCGTCGCCCGCCACGGACACGACCTCGCGGCCGGGGAAGGCCAGCGAGGCGGCGACGGCGGCCGGTATGCCCATGCCCATGGCGCCGTTGCGGGGCGCGACAAGGGAGGCCGGGGCTCGGTGCGGAAGGTAACGGGCCGGCCAGAGGGCGTGGTTGCCGGCGCCGTAGGTGATGACGGCGTCGGGGGTGAGCTCCTCCCGCAGCACACTCATGACCGCGGTGAGGTCGACGTGGGCGTCATCGTCCGAGGCCGGCTCGGGCGCGGGAGTGGTGAAGCGGGCGTGGGCCTCCCCGGCGGCCCTGAACCACGCGACGTCCGCGTCCGGCGACGCGGGCGTGGTGACCAGGTCGAGGACGAAGGACGGCGCGTGGGCCGAGACGAACTGGTCGATACGGCCGCTGTGGCCCTGTGCGTCGCCGGGGAGGACGAGCACCGTCTCCGAGTCGAGGCCACGGGTGTATCCGTCGCTGAGCACGTCGCCGCGCGGAGCGCCGAGGAAGACCGTGAGGTCCGACTCGTCCAGCAGCCGGGCCGCGTGGTCGCCGCGGCCGTATCCGAGTGAGCCGACGTAGGCGCCGTTGTCCTCGAGGTCGTGGGGGACGGCGTCGTAGGCGCGGAAGTCGGCGAGGACGGGGATCGAGTGCCGCGTCGCCCAGCGCATGAGTTCCTGGCCGCTCTCCGCGGTCCACCCCTCGCCTCCTACGACGACCAGGGGCCGCCGCGCCCGTTCGAACCGGCGTACCAGCTCCTTCAGCTCCGCCTCGGCGGCGCGGGGCCGGGGTACGGCGAGCGGCCGGACCTTGCCGGAGGGGCCCGCGGGCAGGGTGAGGACATCCTCGGGAAGACCGATCACCACGGGACCCGGCCGACCACTGCGCGCCACGTGCATGCTCTCCGCGACGACACGGGCGGCGGCGGTGGGGTCGTCCAGCATGACGACCTTCTTCGCCGTGCTGCCGAACCATCCGCTGAGGTCGAACTCCTGGAACGCTTCCCGGCCGCGGTCGGGCACCGGGACCAGTCCGACGAAGAGGAGCATCGGGGTCGCGTCCTGGTACGCGGTGTGTACGGCGATGAAGGCGTTCGCGGCGCCCGGACCCCGGGTGACCATCGCCACCCCGGGCAGCCCGGTCAGCCTGCCCTCCGCCAGCGCCATGAAGCCCGCACCGCCCTCGTGCCGGGTCACCACGGTCGAGACCGGCGAGTCGTGCAGGCCGTCGAGAACGTCGAGGAAGGACTCACCGGGAACGCCGTACACCCGCCGTACGCCTTCGCGCTCCAGCTGCGCGACGATGAGATGGCCGGCGGAGAGGGGGCGCGCGGAGGGTTCGGGTACGACGTTCACCATCGGGGTCTGTCCTTCTCTCGAGGCCGAGGTTGCCCGGCCAGTGTTCCTTTCGAGGCGGCCGGAAACACGGGGCAAAGGCCCCCGGATGCGGGCGCCCCGATGTGCAGATGAACAGAGGTGGGCGTGGGGCCCAGGTACGTAACACGAAGTTTTCATCCAAGCTTCGCGGTGCGACGTGGCGCATTGGTCATCTGCACAGTCACCGGGCCCTGGCGGTGTGCTTCTGCTTCTTGTGGTCGGTGAAGTCGTCGATGCACGGTTGGCCGACCGGACGGCGCCCCCACACCACCCAGACGCTTCCTCTGCTCAGACCGGAGTCCCCATGACCGCTCCCGCTTCCCCACCGACCCCCGGCAGCCGGCTCGACGCGACGAAGATGCGCAGGATCTCCCTGGCCAGCATGATCGGCACCACGGTCGAGTGGTAGGACCTGTTCCTGTTCGGCACGGCGTCCGCGCTGGTGTTCGGCAAGGTGTTCTTCCCCGAGTTCGACGGGGCCGTCGGCACGATCCTGTCGTTCCTGACGTTCGCCTCCGCCTACCTGGCGCGCATGGTGGGCGCCGTACTCTTCGGCCACTTCGGAGACCGGCTCGGCCGCAAGTCCATGCTGCTGATCTCCCTGACGGCGATGGGCGTGGCCACCTTCGCCATCGGCTTCGTCCCCGGCTACGACGCCATCGGCGTGGCCGCGCCCCTCCTGCTGCTCGGCCTTCGGGTGGTGCAGGGCCTCGCACTGGGGGGCGAGTGGGGCGGTGCCGTACTGATGACCGTCGAGCACGCACCGGACGACCGGCGCGGATTCTTCGGTTCCATGGTCCAGATCGGCGTACCGATCGGGACGATGCTCGCCAACGGGGCGTTCCTGCTGGTGGCCTCCACCACGAGCAACGACGCGCTGTACTCGTGGGGCTGGCGGATCCCCTTCCTGGCCTCGGCGATCCTCGTCGGGATCGGCTTCTACATCCGGCTCCACATCGAGGAGACGCCGTCCTTCCAGGCGGTCCGGCAGGAGGGCGTCAAGGCCAAGATCCCGTTCTTCGCCCTGATGCGCCGGTACTGGCGCCAGGTGCTGCTGGGCGGCGTCGCGACGCTGTCCACGGGGTCGACCTTCACCCTGATGGTGGCCTCCGGCGTGAGCTACGGGACAGGCGACCTCGGGCACTCGAAGAACCTGATGCTGTGGGCGGTCATGGTGTCCTGCGGTGTCGCCTTCCTGGCCATCCCGTACTTCGGCCGGCTCTCCGACCGTGTTGGCCGCAAGCCCGTCATCTACGCGGGCATCGCGGCGGAGGCGGTACTCGCCTTCCCGTTCTTCTGGCTGCTGGACACCGGATCGGCGCCCCTGGTCTTCGTGGCCTACGCCCTGATGATGATCGCCTTCTCCGCCAACTACGGACCCATCGCGACCTTCCTCGCCGAGCTCTTCGGCACCCGGGTGCGGTACTCGGGCCTCTCGGTCGCCTACATGCTGTCGGGCCTGCTGGGATCCGCGGCGACGCCGGCCATCACCGCGTGGCTCCTGACGGCGACCGGCAACAGCTCCTCGATCGCCTGGTACGTGCTCGGCGCGGCGACCCTGTCCCTGCTGGCCCTGCTCCTGCTCGCCGAGACCCGGTTCGGGGACATCGACGAGCCGGGCCTGGCCTCCCAGCCGTCCGGGCGCCCGATCGGGGCGGTCGCATGAGTAACAGCGTCAGCGGGATCACGCGGATCGACTCGGCGCCGGGCGTCCCGGCCGCGGTCGGCCCCTACGTCCAGGCGACGTCCGCAGGCGGCTTCGTCTTCACCACCGGCCAGATACCCGCCGCCCCGGGACAGTCGACCGGCACCTTCGAGGACGACGTGCACGCGACGCTGCGCAACCTCGAAGCCGTGCTCCACGCGGCGGGCTCCGACCTCGACCACATCCTCAAGGTCAACACCTACCTCAGCTCACCGGACCAGCTCGCGCCCTACAACGAGGCGTACGAGAGGTTCTTCGCCGACCGTCGCCCGGCGCGGACGACGGTGTGCGTGGGACTGTGGGGCGTGTCCCTGGAGATCGAGTGCGTCGCGGTGGTCAGGACAGAGGCGGAGCGGTGAGCGTGACGGCCCCGGACCAGGGCGACCTCGTACACACGGCGCTGCTGGAGCGTCTCGAGCGAGTCGACCTCCCGACCCTCGGCCATCTGCTCGAAGAGGGCTTCGTCGACCCGGCCGTACGGCGGCTGGGGCAGCCGCGGCGGATGGCCGGTACGGCCGCCACCCTCGCCCTGGACGCCCCGGACGCCACCGCGCTCAACCACGCGCTCGTCGCACTGCGCCCCGGTGAGGTGCTGGTCGTCGACATGGGCGGCGACCACACCCACGCGCCGATCGGCGCCGTCACGATCGCGGCGGCGCGAGCACGGGGGGCGGCGGGCATCGTCGTCGACGGAGTGGTGACCGACGTGGACATGCTCACGGATCCGCACTTCGGACTGCCGGTCCACGCCCGGGGTACCAGTTGCCTGACCACCAAGCGACTGGACGGCCGGGGCGGGCGGCATCAGGTGCCCGTGGACATCGGCGGTGTCCGCGTCGCCCCGGGGGACCTCGTCCTCGGCGACGCCAACGGCGTGATCGCCCTGCCGCCGGCCGCGCTGGCCGCCGTAGTGCACCAGGCGGAACTGTCGGACGCGGCCGAGCCGGAACTCCTACGGCGGATCCGGGCGGGCGAGGACCTGCGGACGCTCCTCCACCTCGGCTGACCGGTCGTCCGCGCTGACCGATCACCAGTCCACGACCCGAAGCCGCGAAGGAAGAAGCACGTGACGGAACACGAGACGGCACACGAGACGGAAATCAAGGCGGAGAACGAGACGGCACACGTGACGGCACACGAGACGGAACACGTGACGGAATACAAGATCGTCGACCCCGCCACGAACAGCCTCGTGCGGCGCTATCCGACGTCGGACGACGCCGCGATCGACCGCGCGATCGCGGCCGCCGCGGAGGAGTTCGCCGACTGGCGGCGACGCCCGATCAAGGAGCGGGCCGACGCCGTCCTCGCCGTGTCCCGGGAGTTCGAGAACCGGCGAGAGGAACTGGCCGCGATCATCACCCGCGAGATGGGCAAGACCACCCGCGAGGCCCTGGGGGAGGTGGACCTGTCGGCGGCGATCTTCGCGTACTACGCGGAACACGGCCCCGCCTTCGCCGAGGACCAGCGGCTCGACATCCGCGGCGGCGACGACGTGGTCGTCCGGTCCGAGCCGCTCGGCGCACTGCTCGGCGTCATGCCCTGGAACTACCCCTACTACCAGGTCGCCCGCTTCGTGGCACCCAACCTCGTCCTCGGCAACACCGTCATCCTCAAGCACGCGCCGAGCTGCCCCGAGTCGGCGCAGGCGATCGAGGACATCATGAGGGCGGCCGGACTGCCGGCCGGCGCGTACGTCAACGTGTACGCCACCAACGAGCAGGTTGCCCGCGTCATCGCGGACCGGCGGGTCCAGGGCGTGTCGCTCACGGGTTCGGAGCGTGCCGGGCGCGCGGTGGGCGAGGTCGCGGGCCGCCACCTCAAGAAGTACGTCCTCGAACTCGGCGGCTCCGACCCCTTCATCGTCCTCCCCGACGCCGACCTGGAGGCCGCCGTCAGCGCGGCCGTCCAGGGCCGGATGGGCAACGCGGGCCAGGCGTGCACCGCCTCGAAGCGGTTCATCGTGGTCGACCCTCTCTACGACCGCTTCCTCGACGCCTTCACCGACGCGGTGCGAGCCCTGACCGTCGGAGACCCCACCGACGACGGCGTCTCCTTCGGGCCCCTCTCCTCCGAGGAAGCCGCCCGAAAGGTGATCGCGCAGGTGAGCGACGCGGTGGAGCAGGGCGCGACGGCGGTGACCGGAGGCACGCGGCCCGCCCGCGAGGGCGCCTTCGTCGAACCGACCGTCCTCACCGGTGTCGCCCCCGGCATGCGCGCGTACCAGGAGGAGATCTTCGGCCCGGTCGCGGTCGTCCACCGCGTCCCCGACACCGCGACGGCGATCCGCCTCGCCAACGACACCCCGTACGGCCTCGGCAGCGTCGTGTTCGGCCGCGACATCCCGGCCGCGAAGGCGGTCGCCGACGCCCTCGACGTCGGCATGGTCTCGATCAACGGCCCCTCCGACACACAGGAGGACCTCCCCTTCGGCGGAGTCAAGCTCTCCGGCGTGGGGCGGGAGCTGGGGGCGTACGGAATGAGCGAGTTCGTCAACCGGAAGGTCATACGCGTACGCGGACACGCTCGCTGACTCCGCTCGAAGCCGAAGCGTGACACGATGCCGCAGCCTGGACAGCGAGGTGGAGGACCGGCCCCCTCCGTTGATGCCAGGTGAGGACGAGGCCACGATGGAGCACATGCACACGCCGCACTCGTCGCTGCCCCTGCCGGACCCTCATGTCATCGCCCTGGCGCGCCAGTGCCTGGAGGAGATCGACAGTCTGGTCGACGAGTGGGTCGAGTACGTGGGTCCGGTCCGCGCCTCCTACTCGGACCTGGTCTCCCCGCAGGAGTTCCGCGACACCGCCTGGCAGGCGTTCGAGGTTCTGTTGCGCACCGTCGCCCAGTTGCCGGTGCCGGAACACATCGCATGCGTCTCCGAGCGGGTCGGCGAACAGCGCGCCCGGCAGGGCGTTCCGCTGGACGCGCTGCTGCAAGCCGCTCGCGTGGACTTCCGGGTCGTCTGGGCCGCCCTGGTGCGGCGCGCGGGTGACGAGGGCAGGGCGCAGTTGGTCACCTCCGCCTACTACGTGTGGGAGGCGGTCGAGCGTCACGTCACCGGCATCATGACCGCCTATCAGCGCACCGTGCTGGAGATGGGGCGGCGGACGGAGGAGGAGCGGCGTCTGTGGTTCAGTCGGCTCCTGGACAGCGACGGCCACAATCCCACCGTGGTGCAGGACGCCGCGCGGGCTCTCGGGTTCCAGGTGTCCGGGCCGTTCCTGTCCGCGGTCGCGCCCGGGGGCGGCGAAGCGTCGCTGCGTGGAGTCGCGAACGCACTCCGCGGCCTCGGTGCCCCGCTGCAGCAGCAGGCGGTCGCCTCGGACATGGTCCTGGTCGTTCAGTTGGGCCCTCGACTGTCCCGAGAAGCGGTGCTGACACAGCTTCAGGGGACGCCGTGCGGTGTCTCCTCGGTGGTGACCGGGCTGACCGAGGTGCCCCGCGCGGTGGCGCTGGCGACCGCCACGGCCCGGGTGCTGCCGCGCGACGCCACGGAACCGCATCGGCTGGAGGACAGCTGGCTCGACGTCCTGGTCCACCGGGCCGAGGACCTCGGCCGAGATCTGGCGGCCGACGTGTTCGGCGGGCTGCACGCGGGAGTTCCCCCGGCGGAGGCGGACCGGCTGCTGGAAACCGTCCAGGTGCACCTGTCGGGCAGCGGATCCGTCGCCGACACGGCCGCCGCCCTGTACTGCCACCGCAACACGATCCAACAGCGCCTCAACCGCTTCGCCGAACTCACCGGCCGCGACCCCAGACGCCCCGAGGACGCGGCCTTGGTGGTTCTGGCACTCAGCGCGCATCGCCTGCAACAGATGTGATGCCCTGTACCGGTTCGCGTACCGCGAACGACCTGCCCGCGCAGGCGGGAGCCTCGCCGCGACTTGACCTTGCCCTCGGGGGCAAGGTTTAGCGTTCTTCGAGGTGAGAGGCATGCAGATCAGTGAGCTGGCCCGCCGGGCGGGCGTGACAACGAAAGCGGTGCGCTACTACGAATCGCTGGGCCTGCTCACGCCCGAGCGACTGGCCAACGGCTACCGGGACTACAACGAGCACCACGTACGACTCACGCAGGAGATCCGGACGCTGGGCAGTCTCGGAATTCCTGTCGAGCGCACCCGCCCGTTCCTGGAGTGCCTCACGGCCGGCCATCGACACGCCGACGACTGTCCGGCGTCGCTGGCCGGTTACCGGGACGCGATCGACGAGCTCACTCAGCGGATCGAGGGACTCACCGCCCGTCGGACGCTACTGGTCGCGCACCTGCGACAGGCCGCTCACCGCGGCAGCCGGGTCTCACCGGCCGACGAAGGAGAGGACCTGATGACTGACTACACGAGCATGCCCGCCGACCTGCCCGTCCCCGAGGATGACGGCGCGGCCGCTCATCTGCCCGGCACGAAGGTGCCGCCCTTGGTACTCCAGGGCACCGGCGGCACGGCCGTCCGCCTCGACGCGCTCGGCGTGGGCCGCACGGTGATCTACGTCTACCCCCTCACCGGACGCCCGGGCATCGACCTGCCCGACGGCTGGGACTCGATCCCCGGGGCGCGCGGCTGCACCCCTGAGTCATGCGGGTTCCGTGATCACCACCAGGATCTTCTCGCCGCCGGCGCGGACGGCGTGTTCGGCCTCTCCAGCCAGGAGACCGACTACCAGCGCGAGGTCGTCGGGCGGCTCAACCTGCCGTTCCAGATGCTCTCCGACCCCGCACACAGCCTGGGACAGGAACTCGGCCTGCCCACGTTCGAGACCAGCGGGCTGACGCTGTACAAGCGGCTGACCCTGATCATCCGCGACGGCGTGATCGAGCACGTTTTCTATCCGATCTTCCCCCCGGACGAACACGCCGCCCAGGTCCTGACCTGGCTCCGGGACAACCCCCTGTAGAGGTCGACGTTCAGCGCCTGCTGTCACCGGGCGCGAGCAGACGATCGCCTCCGGCGAGGGGGTGGATGTAGCGCCGTACGTTCCCAGGCTTCCACTCATCGGTCGCAGGCGCGTTCTGCGTTCGCGTGCACGACGTCCGCGCGAGCCTCGACATAGGCGGTGCACATGGCCACCGCCTATGTCGAGCGCGTCGATCGCACGTAATGAATGCGAACCCAGCGCCTCGCCTGAGTGAGACCGCTCTGCTAGCTTCGCTAGATCGTTTTAGTGCCGTCGATCCATCGACGGATCATGCGCCATGGCCTGCCGCTGGCCTGCACTAGATCGATTTAGCTCTCTCGGGACAGACAGCTACGAAAAAGGAGCCGCAATGGCAACCCCCTCCCTTCAGGACGGCATCGAGAAGGCCGGTTCGCCGATGAAGCTGCTGTGGCGGCCGAACGCCGAGCCGTGGACCCCCGAGGTTGTCGAGCGCGAGTACGCGGGCTGGCGTCAGGAGCAGGCCGCGTGGCACGAGGGCGTGGCCCTGCTCAACCTCTCGCACCACATGTACGACATGTGGATCGAGGGCCCGGACGCGACGCGGGTGCTCGCCGACCACGGTGCCAACAACTTCGAGAAGTTCGCCATCGGCCAGGCCAAGCAGTACGTGCCGGTCACCCGCAGCGGCAAGATCGTCACCGACGGGATCCTCGCCCGCGAGGGCGAGAACAAGTACCTGCTCAGTGGCGTCCCCGCGGCGCAGCACTGGGTGCGGTACCACGCGGAGAAGGGCGGCTATGACGTCGGCTTCGTCACCGACCCCTCGTCCGCCTTCCGGCCCGGCGGCGGTGACCCGAAGCTGTTCCGGTACCAGATCCAGGGCCCGCTGGCCGCGGAACTGGTCGAGCGTGCCTTCGGCGGGCCGCTGCCGGAGACCAAGTTCTTCCACTCCAGCGCGGTCACCCTGGACGGCCGCCCCCTCCGTGCCCTGCGCCACGGCATGGCGGGCCAGGCCGGGTTCGAGTTCATCGGCCCCTGGGAGCACGCGGCGTACGTCCACGAGACGTTCCTCAAGGTCGGCGAGCCGCTCGGCCTGATCCAGGTCGGCGCCCTGGCCTACACCACGCCCAGCGTGGAGAGCGGCTGGATCCCCTCGCCGGTGCCCGGCATCTACACCGACCCCGAACTGCTCGACTACCGGCGGCACTTGGCCCTGTTCGGCATCGAGGGCAAGCGCCCGCTGAACGGCAGCTTCTTCTCCGAGGACATCGAGGACTACTACGTCTCCCCGTACGAACTCGGCTACGGAAAGATGATCTCCTTCAACCACGACTTCGTGGGCCGGGACGCCCTGGAGAAGGCCAAGGGCGAGGTACGCCGCACCAAGGTCACCCTCGTCCTCGACCCCGATGACGTGCGCAGGGTCATCGGCGAGGGCCAGGACCCCGGCTTCGTGCTCACCTACGCCCGCCACCGCGTGGAGACCGCCGCCGGTCTGGTCGGCGTCACGATGCAGAGCGCGTCGATCGACCCGGTGGGCACCGTTCTGGCGCAGACCCTGATCGACTCCGAGTATGCCGCCGCGGGCACCGGGGTGACGGTGGTCTGGGGCGAGCACCCCGGTTCCGGCACCCACCCCGAGGCCGACCTCGGCTTCCCCCGCATCCGTGCCACCGTCCAGCCTTCCCCGTTCAACGAGCACGCGCGCACCTTCTACCGCCGCGACCGCTGACGCGACCACCTGCCTGGCACCGCTCCGGCCCCACGGGCCTGCGACGCGTGCCGCGCCCCCGCGTCGCCGCGTCGCCGGCCCGTCGCACCGCCACGGCGGTGCGACGGGGGCTTGGAGGGCTGGGCCCCGCAGACGAGAAAGTGAGAGGAAAGACGATGAATCCCGCGAGCACGGCACGAACAGCCGTCGGTACATCGCTCCTTGAGGACTTCTCCCTGGAGATGACCGGAAAGGACATCCCCAAACTGGAAGAAGCCCGCGACACCATTCCCCAGGGCACCCGCATCAATGTCACCTTCCTCGGCAACGAGGATCTGCCGATGCGGCTGGCGGCGGCCCGCGCGGTCAAGCGGCTCGGCTTCGTGCCCGTGCCGCACATATCCGCCCGGCGCCTCGGCTCGCGCGCCGACTTCGAGCGGTTCCTGGCCGGTCTGCGGGCCGACGGCACGTCCGACGACGTGTTCCTCGTCGGCGGAGACCCGGCACACCCCGAGGGCCCCTATGCGGACTCCCTGTCCCTGATCGACACGGGGCTGCTGCAGGAGTACGGCGTTCGGCATGTCGGCATCACCGGATACCCGGAAGGCCACCCGGCGATCGACGGCGAATCGCTCTGGTCCGCACTGCGGGACAAACACAGGGCGCTCGCCGTCCAGCCCCTGGAGGGCGGTGTCATCACGCAGTTCGGGTTCGACGTCGACCGGGTGCTCACCTGGGTGGAAAAGGTCCGCGGCCAGGGCATCGGCCTCCCGATCAGGATCGGTGTGCCCGGGCCTGCCGGAGTGCGCCGGCTCATGTCGTACGCGGCCCGCTTCGGCGTCGGTACCAGCGCGTCCGTCGTCAAGAAATACGGGTTCTCGCTGACCAACCTCATGGGCACCGCGGGACCGGACCGTTTCCTGCGCGACCTCGCCGCGGCCCACGACCCCGCCCGGCACGGCGACCTGAAGATCCACTTCTATACGTTCGGCGGGCTCAAGGCCACCTCCGACTGGGCCGCCCGCTTCCGGAAGGAAAGCCTCGCATGACCCTCACGCACGACGCCCCGGCCCGCCCCGCGACGGGAAAGCCCCCCGCCCAGCAGGCGTCGCTCATCGTGCAGGGTGCCGACGCCACGGGCATCGTCGCGGCCGTGACGTCGGTCCTCGGTGGCCACGGAGCGAACATCGTCTCCCTCGACCAGTACTCCGACAATCCACAGGGCGGCGCCTTCTTCCAGCGCACCGTGTTCGGCCTGGACACTCTCCAGGCGGCGATGCCCGCGCTGCGGGCCGAACTCGACAAGCGCCTGGTGGAGGGGTTCGGGCTGAGCTACACGCTTCGGGACATGTCGGTGCCCAAGCGGGTCGCGATCTTCGCGTCCAAGTCCGACCACTGTCTGCTCGACCTGCTCTGGCGCCACCGGCAGGGCCAACTCCCTGTCACCGTCGCCATGGTGATCTCCAATCACCCCGACGTGGCCGAGGAGGTGCGCGGCTTCGGCATCCCGTTCTTCCACGTCCCCTGCCAGGGCCCGGACAAGTCCGCCGCCGAGGCGGAACACCTGCGGTTGCTGAGGGGCAACGTCGACTTCGTCGTCCTGGCCCGCTACATGCAGATCCTCTCCGGCGACTTCATCGAGGACGTCGGCGTCCCGTTCATCAACATCCACCACTCCTTCCTGCCGGCCTTCATCGGCGCGGGGCCGTACGCCAAGGCCAAGGAGCGGGGCGTGAAGCTGGTCGGCGCCACCGCCCACTACGTCACCGAGGACCTCGACGAGGGGCCGATCATCGAGCAGGACGTCGTCCGCGTCACCCACGCCCAGACCGCCGCCGACCTCTCCCGCCGAGGCGCCGACGTGGAACGCGCGGTGCTCTCCCGCGCCGTGCTGTGGCACGCCGAGGACCGGGTCATCCGCGACGGCAACCACACCATCGTCTTCGCCTGCCGGAGGACTGTTCTCCGGCACGCAGAACCGCCCGGTGCAGGGACGAAACGGTCTTGTCGTGCGCCATCCCTGTGACCGAGCCGTCCGGCCGCGACGACCGGCGGCCGGCCCGGTCCCGGCGCCGTACAGCCGCGGTCACGCGTCAAGGAACGGGAACACGCGTAGGCTGGTCCCTTGCGCTTAATCGTTCTAGGGTTCGGACACCACTTCTGGTGACGCCGCTCGTGGGCGGGGCGTGCCCCGTCCGACGGAGAGGGAGTATGCCGATATGGGCCGTTCCGGCCGGGTGACATTGAGCGACGTGGCCGAGGCGTCCGGCGTGTCGCGGGCGACGGTGAGCTTCGTGCTGAACGACGACCCACGGCAGACGATCTCCGGCGCGACCCGGGAACGGGTCCTGGAAGCGGCCCGCGACCTGGGCTACGTCCCGCACGGGATCGCCCGCGCGTTGCGCGAAGGGTCGTCGCGCATCGTCGTGCTCAACGTGGACTGGGGCGTCGAGGGCAACTTCTCCCGCAGCTACGTCCGGGGCCTGGACGAGGAATTGGCCCAGCACGACCACGTCCTTCTCGTCCGGCACGGACACGCCGCGCCCGAGGCCACGCAGAAGATCCTCGACACCATCGCGCCGCGGGCGGTGTTCAGGCTCGGCGAGGTCTACATGCGGGGCCACGGGCCCATCGAAGAGGACTGGGACAACGGGTTCGCCGCCAACGCCGCCCTGCAGATCGGCTACCTCGCCGAACGGGGGCACCTCCGGATCGCGATCGCCATGCCCGACCATGACTTCCCGCTCACCGAGGCTCGCCTCGGATTCGCCCGGGAAGCCGCCCGGCGCCTGGGGCTTCCGCCCCTGGAACGCCTCGTCGTGCCACGGCCACGGGAGGCCGGCGCGGCCGCCGTCGAGACGTTTCTGGCAGCACACCCGGACGTAACCGCCCTGGCCGCCTTCGACGACGACATCGCCCTGCGTAGCCTGACCGCCCTGCACGACCTCAGGGTGCGCGTGCCCGAGGACATGGCGGTGATGGGCTTCGACGAGACCGAGTACGGCTCCCTGTCCACGCCCGCGCTCACCACCGTCCACATCGACGCCGAAGTCCTCGGGCGGCTCGCCGCCCGAGGCGCCCTCGGTATCGACACGGAGGGCCTGGCCCCCGTGCCAGGCCGGATCGTGGTCCGCGCGTCGGTGTGACCGTAGCGCCATGTCGCGAACAGGCCATGGGGGAGGCGGTGTTGGGTCCAGCCCGGAATCCGCAGTGGCCGACCGCGGGCCGGCGCGAAGCCGGGTCTACGCGAGCGTGGGATGGACCAGGCGGCCGTGGGAGATGAGGGAGGCGGCCTGCTTGAGGCGGCGGACCCTGATGCTGACCCCGTAGCCGTCGATGCCGGGAATGGCGGCGAGGCGGGTGGTCAGGTAGCGGTAGAAGTCCTCGGCGTCGCGGCAGACGACGATGGCCATCACGTTGTGGTCGCCACTGGTGGCTCCGGCGAAGGCGACTTCGTCGTGGCGGGCGATCTCGTTTCCGGTGCGCTCCAGATGGGTTGGGGCGACGCGCAGCCAGAGGGTGGCGTTGAGGTGGCGGCCGAGGCGTTCCGGAATCAGGTCGACGTCGTAGGAGAGCGTGCCGGACGTCTCCAAGGCCTCCAGCCGACGACCTACGCGGCCTTTGGACCAGCCGGTGAGGTCGGCGAGCTGAGTGTGGGTGGTGCGGCCGTCCTCGGCGAGGGCGTCGAGGAGTGGGGCGTCCTCGGTGGTGGGGGTCAGGAGAGGCCCGGTCGGTGCGGGGGGCCGGCCGCTGATGAGCCGTTGTTCCTGCTCGGCCGTGAGGTGGCCGCCGTAGCCGGTCCAGCCGGCTGCGCCAGGACTGCCGAACGGATGGACGAGCAGGTCGATGCTCACGTCGAGCACGGAAGCGGACTTGGGCAACTGGCGCAGCAGCATGTCATCGCGCTGGGCCTGGAGCGGTGACCGGATGATGCAGATGATCTCCGAGCCGCCCGAGGCGATGCTGGCGTAGGCGATGTCGGGCCGCCGGGTGAGAGCGTCGGCGAGCGGGCCGACTCGGTCGGGGCGGCATCGGATACGAGCGACCCATTGCGCCTCTCCGTACACGGCGGGGTTGACCAGACCCACGACGCGCATCACCCCGCTGCGGCGAAGCGCGTGGTAACGGCGGGCCGCGGTCTGCTCCGAAACCCCGGTCACGTCGCCGATGAGCCGGAACGGAGCGCGCGGGGCGTACTGCAGCGCGCGGAGGATTTGCATGTCGACGTCGTCAGCCACGGTGGAAGTGTGTCACTGAGCGGTGTGCCATAGCGGTTTCTCATCGACTCAGGCCGTTTCTTTGTCGATACTGCACTGCTCCGTCGATGCTGGTGTGCGGGTTCGTCCGAAGACAGGCCCCGAAGGACAGGCCCCGAATGTCAGGCCTCGAAGGGCAGGCCCCGAAGAACAGGCTCCGAAAGGCAAGCAGAGCCTCCCGGCCCGAACCTCATGTGCGGGACGGCGCCGGTGCGCGGTTCGCGGCCGCCGAGGAACCGGCACTTGGCCGGACCGAACCTCACCAGATGTCAACCGCGGCGTGGCGCGCCGCAAAGGAGTGTTCTCGTGAACGTCACACCATCGGCGAGCGGGCCGACCGACCGGCGGGCTGCCACGCTCGTCATGGCCTGCTTGGGCGTGTTCGTCGCCTACTTGCCGGTGACCACAGTCGCCGTGAGTCTGCCCGCGATCCAGGCGGCGTTGGCCGCGTCGACCGCCCAACTGTCGTGGGTCCAGGACGCGTTCGTCCTGCCCATGGCCGCGTTCATCCTGACCGCCGGTGTGTTCGGAGACGTTCACGGGCGCAAGAAGGTGTTCCAGGCGGGTCTGCTGTTCTCCGCCGCCGGTGCCGCCGTCGCGCTGGCCGCCCAGTCGATCCAGGTCCTGTGGATCGGCCAGGCTCTCGCCGGACTGGGCGCGGCCGCGCTGCTGCCGACCACACTGGCGCTGATCAGCCACGCGGTGCCCGACTTCCGGGAGCGGGGCAAGTTCATCGGCCTGTGGGCCACCTCGCTCCTGGTGGCGCTGGCGGTGGGCCCGCTGATCGCCGGGGTGATCCTCGACCACGCTGCCTGGCGGTGGATCTATCTGCTGGCCATCCCCGTATCACTGACCGCGATGGTCCTCGCCGCGCGACTGCTGACCGACTCGCGTGCCCCGCACGGGCGCCGGCTGGACTGGCCCGGCCAGCTCACCGCCGCGCCGGCGATCACCGCGCTGGTCTACGGCGTGATCGAAGGCGGCGCCGGCTCCTTCACCGACGTACGGGTCATGTCGGCACTGTTCATCGCCGTGGTCAGCGGTGTCGCCTTCGTCCTCGCCGAGCGACGCAGCGACAGCCCGATGCTGGATCTGACGCTGTTCCGCAGCCCGGCGTTCACGGCCACCACGCTCATCGCGATGATCACCTTCCTGGCGCTGATCGGTTTCTTCTTCCTCCTGAGCCTCTACTTCGGCCTGGTGCAGCAGCTCGACACCCTCCAGGCGGGCTGGCGTCTCCTCATGGTCACCGCTGCGGCCATCGTCATCGGCCAGCCCGTCGGACGTCTCATGCACCGGGTTTCCGCACGCCTGCTGATCACCGTCGGTCTGCTCGTCGTCTCCGGGTCGCTGTTCTCGCTGACCACCGTCGAGGCGGACACCTCGTTCGCCTCCATCGCGTGGCGACTGGCACTGCTGGGTCTGGGGATCGGCGGCGTCCTGACACCCATGACCGCAACCGCCGTCGCCTCCGTGCCCCACCACCTGGCCGGCATGGCCGCGGCCGGCAACAACGCTTTCCGGCAGGTCGGCGGGGCCCTCGGCCCGGCCGTCCTGGGCGCGCTGCTCACCGCCAGGGCCCTCGACACGTTCCCTGGCCACCTCGCCGACGCCGGGGTCACGGGGGCGACACAACAGAGCATCGTGGAGACCGCACAGGCGGGCGGCCTCGGCGCAGTCGCCCAGATGGACCTGGGCGGCAGCACCGGCCAGGCTCTGGGCGCCGTGGGCGAAGCCTTCCTCGACGGCCTCCACCTGTGCCTGATCGTGGCCGCGGCCCTCACCCTGCTCGCCGCCCTGGTCTCCGCGATCCTGCTGCGCACCCCGAGGAAAGCGGCAACCGCCACAGTCAGGGCTGCCACGAACGCTTCGGGCCGTACCCCGTCCGCCCTGTCCGCCGACGCGGTTCCGGCCGCCCCGGGAGGGGGCCGAACGCAGGGGTAGCGCCACGGCCAGGGCTTTGGACCCGGCGTCCGTCGAGTGGCCACTGTGGACCGAACGGAGGGAGGCTTGAAGCAGGCGATCCTGTTCTCGGCAGCACCTCGTACGACGACAAGGCCGCGACCGCGCAGGCGTCCAGCGGATGGGAGAAACCCATGAAGGTCGGAGTACTGACCGGCGGCGGTGACTGCCCCGGCCTCAACGCCGTGATCCGCAGTGTCGTACGCAAAGGCGTCCACGAATACGCCTTCGACTTCGTCGGCTTGCGGGACGGATGGCTCGGCCTGCTCCAGGACCACGTCATGCCACTGGACATCGCCGCCGTGCGAGGGATCCTCCCCCGCGGCGGAACGATCCTCGGCTCCTCCCGCACCAACCCGTTCACACACGAGAACGGGCTGCGACGCATACAGGACACCCTTGCCACGCACGACGTGGACGCGCTCATCGTGATCGGCGGCGAGGACACCCTCGGCGTGGCCACCGAACTGAGCCGTCAGGGAATCCCCCTGGTCGGCGTGCCGAAGACCATCGACAACGACGTCTTCGGCACCGACTACACCTTCGGCTTCGACACCGCGGTCGGCATCGCGACCGAGGCCATCGACCGCCTCCACACCACCGCCGAGTCGCACATGCGCGCCTTGGTGGTGGAGGTCATGGGGCGGCACTCCGGGTGGATCGCGCTGCACGCCGGCGTCGCGGGCGGCGGCAACGTGATCCTCATCCCTGAGCGGCCCTTCGACATCGATCAGGTCTGTGAGCAGGTGAAGAGCCGATTCAAGATCAATTACGCGCCGATCGTCGTGGTGGCCGAGGGGGCCGCCCCGAAGGAGGGGCAGGCGGTCCTCAAGGACCAGTCGCTGGACGAGTTCGGCCATACGCGGCTGTCCGGCATCGGCGAGTGGCTGGCTCGGGAGATCTCGGAGCGCACGGGCAAGGATGCCCGCACCACGGTGCTGGGGCACATCCAGCGCGGCGGCACCCCGAGCGCCTTCGACCGCTGGCTGGCCACGCGCTTCGGGTTGCACGCCATCGACGCGGTCAAGGACGCTGACTTCGGCGTCATGGTCGCCCTCAAGGGCACCCGGATCGTCCGCGTCCCCCTCGCCGATGCCACGGCGAAGAACAAGCTCGTCGATCCGTCGCTGTACGACGAGTTCGAGACGTTCTTCGGCTGACCGGACCCGCCGCCCACCGGACCCGCCGCCCACCGGATCGCTGCCGGACGGCCGCCCACCGGAAAAAACTCCTGGGCGTCGGCTCGCGCACCTCTGCGATTATCCCCGAATGGCGCACAGTTTCGAATCGCTGGTCATCCGGCACACCCACCGCCTTTCCTCCCCCAAGGGCTCTGCCGGGGAAGGAGCCGCCGCCGCACGGCAGTTCGACGCGGTGCTGACATCCGTGGGCTTCAAGCTCTCGGCCGAGCTGCTGGAGCGGCTGTCAGGGCTGTCCGAGGCCGCGGTCGTGCACACCGCCGAGCGAACGCTGCGCACCGTGAGCGAGATGGTGGGCGACCACGTCCGGCACAACTCGTACTTCATCGACTTTCCGGCGAACGTGCCGGACACCGAAGAGTTCTGGATGCGGTGTGTGGCGCAGGCGCTCGGCGACGACACGTCGCGCGAGAACGTGCTGACGCAGCTGGCGCACGGGGTGTTGGACCTGCTCAGCCTCCCCACGTACGGCCGCTACCAGCAGACGTACGAGGAGATGCTCGCGGCGCAGGACGAGCTGATCGCCTCGGCGGGCGACCGGGTGACCGTCCTGCACCTCGGGCGGGACCTGGACGACGAACTCACGGACCTGTACCTGGCCTTGGCGGGCAGCACGACGCCCCTGGGCGAGGACCACCTGCGCGACCTCAAGACCCTCGCCGAGCGATGCGCGCTCGGCCCCCAGCCGGAGGCGATCCCCGTCCGGGAGAACCGGGCGGTCGTCAACGAGGCCCGCCTCGGCGTCGGCGCCGACCTCCTGCTGGACACCGTCACCGATGTGCTCCGGCTGGCCTGCGCACTGTCGGGCGGCGACGTGACGCTCCAGGAGCCGACCCGGTTCCGGACGCTGTCGCGGCCGGTGCGCCGGGGGCTGCTCGCGGGCCTCGACGCCGTGGTCGCGGCGAACCCGGCGAAGCTCGCCGATGTGCACGCGCGCCGGGAGCCCTTCAAGCGGCTCGGTGAGCGTCTCCATCCACACGAGTACCCGCGCTGGCCACACGCCGCCGATGTGTTCGCCGTGGCGCGGGGCGAGAAGGAGGCGCGGTCCTTCGACAGCCGCGTCGGGGAGCTGCTCGACGAGTTCGACGTCACCGGTGCGGTGAAGCTGCTGAAGTCCGCTCCCGGCAAGCTGTTCCGCGCCCTGGACCACCTGCTGCGTATCGCCGCCGACCAGGAGGCGCGGGACGCGGTGGTGGCCGTCGCGGTGGAGGTCGCTCCCGAGGTCTCCGGCCGGGTCGTCCTCTCGGTCCGTGAGCACTTCCACAACCGGGAGCGGGAGACCGACGAACCCCGCATCTTCGTCAACCGCCGGGGCCGCGCCTGGGTGACCTCCGACATCCGGCCTCCGGTACCGGCCGCCGACCGCGACCGTCTGATCGCCGCCCTCGACGCAGAGATACGCCGTCGGCTACCGGCGCCGGGCCGGCTGTTGCTCGACCCCGACGTCCTCGACGTGGCGCTCCCGCTCAGTGGCAGGGCGACCGCGGCCGGGTTCGGCGTACTGCCGCGGGGTTCGGTCTCGGAGGTCGACGGCGAACTGCTGCGCTTCTTCGTGTACTGGAAGGAGACCGAGCGCCAGACCGACTACGACCTGTCGGCCCTGCTTCTGCACAGCGACTACAGCACCGACTCCTGGCTCTCCTACACGGCCCTCACAGCGGTCGGGGGCGAGCACTCGGGCGATGTCACCGAGGCGCCCGACGGGGCCTCGGAGTTCATCAACCTGTCCCTGGACCGGGTGCGCAGCACGTTCATCGTTCCGCAGGTCAACATCTACGCGGGCGAAAGCTTCGAGGAGGTCGAGGAGTCGTTCTTCGGGTTCATGCTGCGCGACGGTGAGCAGAAGGGCCGTCCGTTCGAGCCGCGCACGGTGCGGATGAAGTCGGAGCTGCGTGGGGCGGGCCGTGTGGCGCTGCCGCTGGTCTTCCAGCGCGGGGACGACGGCCGGTGGCGTGCGAAGTGGCTGCACCTGTATCTGAGGGGCATCTCGGAGGAAAACCGGGTCGAGGAGAACCAGGTGTCGGTGTCCAAGGTGGTGCGTGCTCTCGTGGAGCGCGAGCAGCTGACGACGGGGTACCTGATCGACCTGATGTCCCGCGACACCACGGCCGTGGACCTGTGGGGCGGCGAGCCGGTCCCGGACGAGCCCGTGATGTACATCGGTCTCGAACGTCCCGAGGGGCTGCACCCGGACTCCCAGGTCATCACCCTCGAAAATCTGCGCGACTTGATCCCGGGCTGAGTGCTAGCGTGGCCCACGGCGAGGCCATGAAGGGGCTTCCTTCTCATTCACTGGAAATGAACTCAAGTCCTTTCGCTCTCCTCGCCCTCGACGTCGACTGAGAGGCGCCCACGCGGCGCCTCTCAGTTTTTGGTGTGCGCCGGCGGCTCAACACCCGGAAAATTGGCACGACTTGGTGGTCCAGGTAGGGGCGGCCGGCCGCCGCCGACAGCGCTGCCGCCCCGATCGTCTCCGCGCTCGCCGGAATGCCCGTCGCCAGGGTCGCCCGCCCGGCCCACATCCACGGGCACCACCCATCGCGAACGGCTATGCGGCCATGTGGCTTCTTGATGAGCCCTTCCTCCCCCGACCCCGCCGGACCTAGCTTCTGACCTGGAGGCGGTCCTTCACCGGACCCGTTCCACGCGAGCGCCGGACGTGATTCGACGCCGTCCCGACCCGGCAGGAAAGGAGCCTCACTGTGCCTGTCGTCGATCTGGTCGCCGATCTCGGAGAGAGTTTCGGGGCCTACACCATGGGCAACGACGCCGAACTGTTGAAACTGTTGACGTCCGCGAACGTCGCGTGCGGATTCCACGCGGGGGACCCGCGGGTGATGGACGCGACGGTGCGCGCCTGCGTGGAGCGCGGCGTCGGCATCGGCGCGCACCCGAGCTTCCCCGACCTGGTGGGCTTCGGACGGCGGGCGATGGACCTGACCCCGGACGAGGTGCGCACCGACGTGCTGTACCAGATCGGGGCGCTGTCCGCGTTCACCCGCGCGCACGGTACCCGTATCGGACACCTGGCACCGCACGGGCGCCTCGGGAACCTCGTGGTCGTCCGGCGGGAGTACGCCGAGGCCGTCGCCGACGCGGTCGAGGCCTTCGACCCGTCCCTGGTGATCCTGATGCAGGAGGGGGAGATGGCGGCCGTGGCGCGCGAACGTGGCCTGCGGATGGCCATGGTGGGCATCGCCGACCGCGCCTACGAGGACGACGGCACGCTGGTGTCGCGGTCGGAGCCCGGAGCCGTGCTCCACGACCCGGACGAGGTCACCCGCCGGACCGTCCGGATGGTGACCGAAGGGGTGATCACCAGCCGGAACGGGACGGACATACCGGTGCGGACGGACTGTGTGCAGTTGCACGGCGACGGTCCCGCGGCGCTCCAGCTCGCGACGCGCATCCGTGACGCACTCCAGGCCGCCGGCGTCCGTCTGGCGCCGCTGGGCGAGGTGCTGAATGCGCAGGCCGCATGACGGACACGAGCACAGCGATCACGATCGCCATCTCGCCGTGCGGCGACTCCGCGCTGCGCGTCACCGTCGACGGCACCGACAGCGACCGGGTGTGGACGACCGTGCACGGGCTCGCGGGATGGCTCAACAGTGGTGTGACCCACCCCACGGTGAGGGCCGTCCCGACCTACGACGCGGTGCTCGTGGAGTTCGATCCCTACCACGCGGTGGGTGAGGTGATCGCCTCGCACATCCGCTCCTGGGACACCCTGACCGGCGATGGCGGGGAGGCCGACGGCGATGTCATCGACGTGCCGGTGCTGTTCGGCGGTGAGGCGGGGCCCGATCTGGATTGGGTCGCCGGCATCGTCGGCGAGCCGGTGCCGAAAGTCGTCGACCTCGTCTGCGCGAGGGAGCACGTCATCCGCTGCCTGGGCGGCCCGGCCGCGTCGGCCATGATGGACGGACCGGCTTTCGGGATCCCGATTCCCCGGCTGGCGACCCCACGGCTACGCGTACCGCCCGGCGCGGTCTCCGTCGCGGGCCGGCAGGCGGTCATCGGCCCCGTCGCCGCACCGAGCGGCTGGCGGCAGATCGGACGCACCCCCCTGGACATCCTGCGGACCGACCCGAATACCGACCCGAATACCGACCCGAATACCGACCCGAATACCGACCCGAGTACTGACGCCGTTGTCCCGTACCGCCCGGGCGACCGAGTGCGGTTCCTGCCGATCGACGAGGCCGAGTACGCCGACCTGCTCGGCGCTCCGATGGGGTACCGGCACGATGAGTGATCGCCCCGAACTGCACGTCGAGTCCGCGACGGCGTGCGTGGTCACCGACCTCGGCCGGGTCTCGGGCCCCGCGCGCGGATTGGCGGTCAACGGCGCGCTCGACCAGTTCGCCGCCCGCGCCGCGAACGTACTGGTCGGCAACGCGCCCACAGACCCGCTGATCGAGGCCACCGGCTTCGGTGTCACCCTCCGTCCCAGCCACGATGTCCTCATGTCCGTCACCGGCGCGCCCGCCGAACCCGCCGTCGACGGCCATGCGTATCCGGCCTGGGCGCCGATCTCGGTGCGCGCGGGCGAGACGGTGCGGATCCGCGTCTCCGACGCGGGATTGCGCGCCTATGTCGCCGTGCACGGGTCCTTCGATGTTCCCCGGCTGATGGGAAGCTGCGCACCGGACTCGATGATCGAGTTCGGCACCCACGTCACGGCCGGTACCTCCCTGTCCCTGTCGCGATCCCACCCGCCGCTGGTGAACCGGCACTTCGGCGCCACCGTGTTCGACTTCGGCATCCCCCGCGACGTCGGCCGCGTGTCCGCGGTCCTGGATGTGATCGAGGGGCCCGACGCCGCCGAATTCGGCACGGGACTCCAGCGGTTGTACGACTCCCCGTACACGGTCACGCCGCGCATCAACCACGTCGGGCTGCGCGTGGCCGGGCACGTCCCCCGGCGTTCGGTCACCGGGGAGGTGCTGTCGCGTGGTGTGCCGGTCGGGGCCATCGAGGCCCCGGCGGGCGACGAACTGCTCGTCCTGATGCGCGGCCGGGGGGTCACCGCGGGCTACCCGGTGCTCGCGGTGCTCACCTCCGGTGCCCTGGACAACGCGGCGCAGCTCAGACCCGGGCAGGAGGTCCGCTTCCGCCGGACGACCGCGGCCGCCGCCACCGCCGCCTACGTGGAGCGGCGGCGGCTCCTGGACCGGATCGCACTGCGTGCGCGCACCGCTTTCGCGGCACTTGCCTGAACCTTTCGTATGAACACCCCTCGCACCACCGAAGGAGAAAAGGGATGTCCCATTCCGAAACGCTTCGGGCGCCCGCGCCTGCCGAGCGGATGTCGCGTGTCAAGGAGTCACCGAGTTCCCGGGTTGCGGACCGGGTGCGTGCATTCCAGGAGGCGGGCCGCAAGGTCCTCCCGCTGACGATCGGCGAACCCGATTTCGATACGCCGGACCATGTGAAGGACGCGGCGATCGCGGCGATCCGCGCGGGCGAGACAAAGTACACGTCGGCGAAGGGCACCCCCGCCTTGCAGACGGCGATCACCTCCCGTCTGCTGCGGAAGACCGGGCAGTCCTACACCACCGACGAGATCTGCGTGGGCGGCGGCGCCAAGCAGCTCATCTTCCTGGCGTTCGTGGCGACGCTGGACGAGGGCGACGAGGTGATCGTCCCGGCGCCGTACTGGGTGTCCTATCCGGACATGGTCACGGTGAACGGCGGGCACCCCGTGGTCGTCGGCACCACGGCGGCGGAAGGGTACAAACTCACCCCGGACCGGCTGCGCGAGGCCATCACCGACCGGACGAAATGGGTCGTACTGAACACGCCGAACAACCCGACCGGCGCGGTCTACAGCGAGGCTGAGCTGCGCGGTCTTGCTGATGTACTCCGCGCGCACCCGCACGTCTCGGTCCTCTGCGACGAGATCTACGACGAGATCAACTTTGGTGCGCGGCCGGTGCCCAGCGCCGTGACCGTCGCCCCCGACCTGCGGGAACGCATCTTCCTCGTCAACGGTGTGTCCAAGGCTTACGCCATGACCGGCTGGCGGGTCGGCTACGGCGCCGGCGCATCCCGGCTGTGCGCGGCGATCGGCACGCTCCAGTCGCAGAGTTCGTCATGCCCGTCGTCGGTGAGTCAGGCCGCGGCGGTGGCCGCGTTGGACGGCGGCCGGGAGTTCATCGACCGCACGGTACGCATCTACGCCGAGCGACGCGACCTGCTCGTGTCCGGGCTCGGCGCGATCGACGGACTGCGCCCGGCGGTCCCCGAGGGCGGCTTCTATGTGTGGACCGACTCCTCCGGACTGCTGGGGGCCGTGACCCCCTCGGGAACGACGCTGGCATCCGACGCCGATCTCGCGGAGTACTTCCTGGAGACCTCCGGCGTGGTGGTGATCACGGGTGACTCCTACGGCAGCCCAAACCATTTCCGGGCCAGCTTCGCATTGTCCTCCGACACCATTCGAGAAGCCGTCTCGGGGCTCGCACATGCGGTATCCCTCCTGCGCCGCCCATGAATTCACCTCCCTGTGTCTCCGCTTCGCGGGCCGACAGGAATAAGTTTCCGTGATGGCGGCAAAAGAAGCCGCACTGGGAATCCGACGGGGTATACCCACCGGCAATACCGAGGAAATAATCACGGGCCAAAGTTCCTAGTGCCGGTGATCCGCCACCCGGGAGAACGCGACCAGCGTCACGGATTTCGCACTGAAACCGCGAGGGGCGGGTCGGCCCCGACGGCCGGTCGGCCGGCGTCAACCTTCCGGTGACGGCGACGTCACTTTCGTGAAAGGTAGTGCCCGTGAACAGCAAGGTCTCCACGGCTCCGCCGCGTGCGCAGACGCCTCTGGCCAGGCCGAGGGCGACGAAGTTGTCCATCATCGGCGGTCTCGTCGGTGTCTTCATCGAGCTGTACGACAACGCCATCTACGGCTTCGTGGCCGGGACCCTCGCGGTGGTGTTCTTCCCGAGCGACGCTCCGACCACGAGTGTCCTGCTGACCTTCGTGGCCTTCGGCATCCCGTTCTTCTTCCGCCCGGTGGGTGCCGCGGTCGCCGGATCGTGGGGCGACCGGGTAGGCCGCAAACGCGTCCTGCTGGTGCTCATCACCATGATGGCCCTGTCCACCACCCTGGTCGGCGCCCTGCCGAGCTACGCCACGGCGGGCGTCTGGGCGCCGATCTGCCTGTTGTTGCTGCGGTTCGTCCAGGGCTTCGCGATGGGCGGAGAGCCCGGCAACGGCAACTCGTTCCTCGCCGAGCACGCCGGGGACGGGCGGCGGGGGCGGGTGGTCAGCTACGCCAACGCCGCCACGTTCGTCGCGATGCTGCTCGGCACCCTCTTCGCCGCACTGCTCACCGCGGTGCTCAGTACCTCCTCCATGGAGGCATGGGGCTGGCGTCTGCCGTTCCTCCTTGCCCTGCCGCTCGGTGTGGTGGGCCTGCTCGTCCGCCGACTGGCCGACGAGTCACCGGAGTTCACCGAGGCCGAGGAGAAGGGCGAGGTGACCGGCAGCCCGCTGAAGGAGGCGTTCACCTCTCCCGAGATCCTCCGCGCGATGGGACTGACCATCGTGCTGCCGCTGCTCAACAGCTCCGGCTACTTCGTACTCTTCATCTACATGCCGTTGTACATGACGGACCAGATGCACTTCTCAGCCACGGAGGGACTGCTCGTCACGGCCATCATGCTGGCCGTCGGCACGTTCGCCGTGCTCTACGCCGGACGGCTGTCCGACCGGGTGGGCCGCAAAAAGCTGCTCAGCAGCTCGGCGTTCGGCATGGTCGTCATCGGCTTCCCCTGCTACTGGCTGCTGACGCGGGGCTCCTTCGCCACAGCGGTGGTGGGCGCGGTGCTGATGTCCGTGTGTTTCGCCGGTACCAACGGCGTGATGCAGGTGACGCTCGCGGAGCTGTTCCCCACCCGCGTGCGCACCGTGGCGTACGGCGTCGGCTACAACCTCGGCACCGCGATCTTCGGCGGCGGTGCACCCCTGCTCGTCTCGGCGCTCATCGCCGCGACCGGCAGCATCTGGATTCCGGCGATCTACCTCGTCCTCACCTCCGCCGTCGCCGGGTTCACCGCGCTGCGCATCCGCGAGACGGCGTTCGAACCGCTCAAACGCTGAACTTGGCATACCCAGCCGAACACACATTTCCGAAAGGACGGTGGTCCCGTGGCGACAGCAGCCACCTGCCAGGCCGGAGCCCGACTCGACGAGCTCCGCGTACGACTGGACAAGGCGGGCTTCACGGCCCTTCTGCTGACCTCGCCCGCAGGGTGCCGGTACGTGCGGGGATCGGCGCCCGGCCTCGCCGACGGAACCGCCGTCCTGCTCACCACCGACGGCACGGTGGCGAGCGCGACCGGTGACCTCACCGCTGCGGTCACCGCCGCGCTGAGTGCGGCCGGCGTAAGAGCCGGCGTGGTCGGCTCGGAGACCGATGTGCCCTGGGAGGTGCTCGAGCAGGTCAGCAACGCGGGCGTGCAACTGCGCCCCGCCGCCGACCTGGTCTTCGCCGAACTGGCGAGCTGCGAACCCGGCGAACTGCCCGCCTTCGCCGCCGCCGCGGACCTCGCCTCCGTCGGCTACACGGCGGTCATGGACCACCTGCACGTCGGCATGGACGTACGTGAGCTGTCGGGGAACGTCGACCGCTCGATCCGCCGGGCGGGTGGCCTGCTGGGCTGGTACGACCCGTACGGCGCGAGCGGGGCGGCCGGTTCGGACCTGGTGACCGTCCGCGGGCACGACCCCGGCACCGCGCGGCTGACCGCCGCGACCCCGGTCCGCTACGTTCTGCACCCGCTGCTGGACGGGGCCGCGGGATACGCCGCCGCAACCGCCGTGCTCAGCAAGGCGGACGGCCCACTGCGCGCCGCCGGCGACGCCTGTGCCGCCGCTACGGCCGCGCTGCTTGCGGCGCTGCGGCCGGGCGCCCCGCTCCGCGACGGCTGCGCGGCGTTCGACCGAGAGGCCGGCGAGCACCTGGCGACCTGCCGGATCGTCGCGCTGCGCGACGGTGGGGCGTCACTGCCGCTGCTGCCCGACAGCACGGTGATCGCCCAGCCCGGCATGGTGCTCGGCGTACGGACCGAGGTCGTGTCGCCCGGCCGGCGCTCGGTCGAACTCGCGGAGACCGTCGTGGTGACCGCCTCGGGCGCGGACCCACAGGCGCGGACGCCGCTGCGCCTCGTCGAACTGTATTGAGACCTGTACCTGGACCTGGACCTGTACTGCACCGAGACCTGTACCGCCCCGCCGAGCTGCCACGACCGTACGACGGTGCGGCCGTGAGAACCGTGTGAACCGTAAGAGGAGAACCGCCATGGACACGACCCTCCCGTCCGGAGCGGGCCGAGTACCCACGGCCGACGCGGGTGGCCACACCGTGCCGCTGATCGGCTTCGGCACCCACCCCATGCGTGGCGACCAGGCCACCGAAGCGGTGCTGACCGCGTTCTCGGTCGGCTACCGGCTCGTCGACACCGCCACCCGCTACCGCAACGAGGCCGCCGTCGGAGCGGCCCTCGCGGCCACCGACCTGCCCCGGTCCGACCTGTTCGTGACCACCAAGATGCCGCCCGACCAGGTCGGCAGGGAACGGCTGACGCTGGAACAGAGCCTCACCGCGCTGGGCTGCGACTACGTCGACCTGTGGCTGATCCACTGGCCGCCGGGCGGATATCCGGGCGTCACCAGCTGGCGCGAGTTCGTCCGCGCCCGTGACGAGGGCCTCGTACGGGCCGTCGGTGTGAGCAACTACTCGGTCGAGCTCATCGACGCGCTGCACGAGGAGACCGGCGTCTACCCGGCCGTCAACCAGGTGCAGTGGGGGCCGGGCGACCACGAACCGGACTTCGCCGAGGCGATGCGCAGGCGCGGCGTGCTGCTCAGCGCGCACAGCCCGCTGCGCAGCACCGACCTGGACCACCCGGTGCTGACGGACATCGCACGGCGGCACGACCGTTCGGCGCGCGACGTCGTCCTGGCATGGAACCTGCACCACAAAGTCGCGGTGACCGTGAAGTCCGCGCACCGTGAGCGGATGGAGCGGAACCTGTCCGCCGTCGACCTGGCGCTGTCCCCGGCGGACGTCGAGGCGATCGACAGCCTCTCGACGGTCACGACGGCGAAATAGCTCCACGGGCCGACATCGACGCGAACCGGTAGACCGGCCGACACGGCGTGTGAATGTCGCGGCCGGTGAGAAAGGCCATTGTGGTTTATCAGGTAGTGATTACACGAGGTTATGCCCAGCCGGACGGGAGTACCGTCTTCGGCGACATCGGGCTCTCCCGGCTGACCGACGCCGGACTGGCGTGGCGGGTATTGGACGAGGAGATCGAGGAGCTACGCGCCGACCAACTCGATGACGCGGACGCGGTCCTCGTGCTGGGGCACGAGCGGGTCACCGCGGAGTCGATCCCGGCGTCGGGACGGCTGCGGCATGTCGCGCGGTTCGGCGCCGGCTTCGACGCCGTCGACACCGAGGCCTGTACCCGGCGCGGTGTGCTGGTGACCAACGCCCCCGACGCGGTACGGCGGCCGGTGGCCGACTCCGTGATCGCTCTGCTGTACGCCCTGTCGCACCACCTGGTCGTCAAGGACCGGCTGGTGCGGGAGGGACGGTGGGCCGAGCGCGAGGCATGGCGCGGCTCCGGGCTGACCGGCGCGACGGTGGGCATCGTCGGGCTCGGCGGCATCGGGCTGGAGACCGCGCGCCGGGTGCGTGCGCAGGGGTTGCGTGTGCTGGGGTACAACCGCAGCGACCGTAGCCGGGAGGCGGCAGGGATCGGTATCGAACTCCGCCCGCTGCACGAGGTCCTGGCGGAGAGCGACTACGTCGTCGTCACCGTCGCGGCGAACGCCGGTACCCAGCACTTCATCGGGGAGCGTGAACTGGCGCTCATGCGGCAGACCGCCCGGTTGATCAACGTCTCGCGCGGAGTGGTGGTCGACGAGGAGGCGCTGACCGCGCGGCTGTCGGACGGCCGGCTGGCCGGCGCGGGTCTGGACGTGTTCGCCGAGGAGCCACTGAAGAGCGACAGCCCGCTGATCGCGCTGAACAACGTCGTCCTCGCCCCGCACTCCCTGTGCTGGACGGACCAGTACACCGCCGCGGTCTCGGCGAGCGTGGTGGCATCGCTCATCGCGGTGAGCCGTGGCGAACAGCCGGACGAGGTCGTCAACGTGCCGCCCACGCTGCTCACTTGACCCCGCAGGCGGCCCGGTCACAACAACGAGCCAAGTACCTCAGCTCTTGAACTGTTCGAACAAAAGGAAGCCCCGTCGTGATCCACGTACGCACGAAGATCGACCGCCCGTCCGCGGAGGTGGTGGCGGCGCTCGGCCGGTTCTCCGCCGCGACCATCCACGAGGCGCAGGGCCGCAAGGGCGCTCTGGCGCACCGGCTGAAGCCCGTGGACCCCGCCATGTCGTTCTGTGGGCCTGCCTTCACGGTCGAGGCGCAGGCGGGCGACAACATCATGGTCCAGGTCGCCATCTCGTACGCCGAGCCCGGTGACGTCGTGATCGTCGCCGGTTCGGAGTTCGAGCAGGCCGGTTCCTTCGGTGACGTCCTCGCCACCGCCTGTCAGAGCAAGGGACTGGCAGCGTTCGTCACCGACTCCGGCGTGCGCGACAGTGCGGACCTGCGGACACTGGGCTTTCCTGTCTTCTCCGGCTCGGTCTGCATCGAGGGAACGGTCAAGGAGACCCTCGGCCTGGTGAACCGCCCGATCTCCGTCGGCGGGCAGATCGTCCGGCCCGGCGACATCCTGCGCGGCGACTCCGACGGCATCGTCGTGGTCGACCCGGAGGAGGCCGAGGAAGTCGTACGGCTCTGCCGGCAGCGTGAGGACCACGAGGCGGAGATCCGGGAGCAGCATCGCCGCGGTGACAGGACGCTGATCGAGGTGCACGGGCTCACCGAGAAGCTGAAGGTCAAGGGCCTGGTCGTCGAGGAGTGAGACGAGTTCGGGAGCCGAGCCGTCGCACACCCCGAGGGCCTGCGCGCGCGGATCGTGCTGTCGACCCGGAGACCGGCCCCGCCGGTACGGCGTCGCCGTGCTCGACGCACTGATGAGCGGCGGGGTACGTTCACCGGGATGTCTCTCCTCATGTGGTTACCCTCCTCCGCCCATGACGACGGTCTCGGCGCCGTGGGCGGTCACCTCGGACGCCGCTGATCACGGCGAGGACCGCCACCCCAAAGGAAGAGCGCCACCCCGAGGAGGAGCTCGATGGACACCCGCAGGCTCGGTTACTTCGTCAGGGTGGTCGACGTCGGGAACATCACCAGGGCCGCGGACTCGCTGCACATCACGCAATCCGCGCTCAGCCAGCACATCTCGGCGCTGGAGAACGACTTCAAGGCCCGCCTGCTCGAACGCACCGGCCGCGGTGTGGAGGTCACGGCGTCCGGGCGCTCCCTCTACCGCTACGCACAGGGCATCCTCCGCCTCGAGAAGGCCGCACGGATCGACCTGCGCGCCGGCAGCGACACCCCGGCCGGGCTGGTGACCGTCGGCCTGGCCTCGTACAGCATGGCTCCGGGCCTGGGTGCACCGCTGCTGCGGGCCGTGCGCGAACGGTACCCGAACATTCAACTCCAGCTGATCCAGAACCTGACGGTGGTGATGAGCCAGGCCGTGCTGCTCGGCCAGGTGGACATGGCGCTGATCTACGACCCCGGCTATGTCAAGGGAGTCGTCTTCGAGCACGTCCTGGAGGAGGAGTTCCATCTGATCACCAGCGTCAGGACACCGCCCGTCACGAGCCGCGGCGGCACCGTCACGCTCAAGGAGGCCAGCCGCCTGGACTTCATCATGCCGAGCGAACTGCACACCGTCCGGCACATCACCGACGCCGCCTTCCACGCGGCGGGACTGCACTGCTCGGTCGTCGCTGAGGTCGAGCCGAACACGGTGCTGCGGGACGCCGTGGTGAACGGGCTCGGTGTGACGGTGCTGCCGCTCACGGCCGCCAAGGCCAACTTCGCCCCCGACGAGGTTCGCATCTACCGCTTCGCCGACGCCCGGCTGCGTACCGCGATGTCCCTGTGCACCCCCGAGGTGCAGCCGCTCTCGCACGCTGCCGCGCTGGTGGCGGACCTGCTGCGCACGCTCATCCTGGATCTGCCGACCACCGGCCGGAAGTCCGCGTGAGCGGGGGACTCCCGACGCACGTCGTGTAGGCGGGCAGCGCCGGAGGTTGTGCTGCCGGGAGCGTCTCCGCTCCGGTGCCGGGCGTCTGATCGAGGCTCGTCGCTCAGGCACCCGGGCTGTCCGGGCCGGTGGTCACCTCTTGGTGATGGACGCCACCCAGCTGATGAAGTTCGTCGTGGAGTCGCCGGTGCGCTCGGCCTGTGTGTGTCCCTGGGCCCACACGGTGGCGAAGTCGACGTTGTGGATGCCGTAGTTCTGCAGGGCCAGCGCGATGTTGATCTCGGTCGTATTGGCGGTGTCACCCTGCATGATGCCGGTGCGGATGCGCCAGTTGCGCGCCACCTGCGACCGGCGGTAGCCGGCGAAGGCGGGTGAGAGGAAGTACAGGGGGTTGTACGCGTCGGCCCGCCAGGCGATGTCCTTGCCGACGCTGTCCTTCTTGGCGAAGTCACTGTCGTACGCCGAGGAGCCGTAGTCGGAGTTCCAGTCGGAGTACGTGGC
The DNA here is from genome assembly GCF_040660135.1 of Streptomyces sp. NPDC050997. NCBI lineage: Bacteria > Bacillati > Actinomycetota > Actinomycetes > Kitasatosporales > Streptomycetaceae > Streptomyces > Streptomyces sp. NPDC050997. Next base: position 316,076 of record NZ_JBFAGK010000008.1, on the reverse strand, counting down.
GTACGTCGTCTCGTTCGCCTTGATGACGTCACGGGTGAGCGGCGCGAAGTGCGACGGGGCGCCCAGCCCCATCGCGAAGACGTTGTTCTCGGTCTGCGCGCGGGAGTACCCGTCGAACGCGCCGACCGGCTTGTTCCCGGTCTTCTGGCTGTTGGCGAAGCCCTTGAGGCCGGACACCGTGGCGGTGTTGGTCGTCGCGTCGTAGGTGACCCAGGTGCTGTCGGTGTTGAGGTAGGCGATGTAGTCGGCGACCGTCTCGTACGTGGTCGAGGACCCCGGCTGGCCCGATCCGGGCGGGCCGCCCATCGTGGTGACGGTGTACGGGAAGGTGGTGTCGGACAGGAAGTGGTTCAGCGAGGTGGTGATCACCTCGATCAGGTAGTCGTAGTAACTGCCGGCCAGGTGAATGCCGCTGCTGGACTCGGTCAGCTCCAGGCGCCTGCCCTGCTCGTCGCGCAGACCCAGACGGTTGAGGTACTTGGGCCAGGCCTTTGCCAGGTCCGTCGAGTAGGCGCTGGTCCATGTGCCGGACGCGCGCGTGCCGGTCGAGGCGAACTGGCCCATGTTCCACTCGTAGGACAGGTTGGCCTCGTGCAGGCTGGTGATCGGGCACCAGGCCATGACGCCGGCGACCGCGTCGCTGAGGGGTCGGCCCTTGGCGTCCTCCATCGCCGCGCCGATCGTACGCAGGTAGGGGTCGAACAGGGGGCTGTCACCGGACGCACCCGCCACGGTGTCCTGGGCGCCGCCGCCGCTCATGCCGAACAGGACGATGTCGTCCGTGCTGCCGGGCAGGACGCTCCGGTTGTACCGGAGGAAGCGGACCGCGGCCTTGAGGTCGGTCACGCCCCAGGGGGCCGCGTCGGAACGGGTGCTGGTGGAGCCGTCCCGGCCGCGCAGGCCCGGCCACACGTAGATGTGCCCGGCCGCGAGGTACTTCGACACGCTGCTGTAGCTGTAGGACGTGGCCGGCTTCTGCGAGGCGTAGCCGGGGGTGTTGACCGGGATCACGATCGGTGCCGTGCGTCCCGAGTAGTCGCCGACGGTGCCCTTCGGGTTGACCGTCGCGGTGTACGTGGTCCCATCACTGTTCACGGTGGCCGTCAGATAGGCGCCCGGCACATAGATCGACAGGTTCTCGTAGTCCGTCGTGGCCGGGTTGGCGACGTACACCTTCCCGAGCTGGTAGTACACGTCGTTGGGCGAGTCGTACGACCAGGCGGTGGAATCGAACTCCAGCGAGTACGCCGAGGACGTGCTCGACGAGCTGCGCGACGATGAGGTGCCGGCGAAGGCCGTGCCTGCCGCGCCCTCTGCGATTCCGAACGCGGCTACGGCCGCGGCGCCCCGGATAACGGCTCTGCGGTTGATGTCCACCCGTAGACCTCCTTGTACAGCGGGTTACGTGGTCACAGCCGTACCTGCGCACCGCCCCGGCGACACCGCGGGCAGGTCGGGCTGTGCGGCTCACTCGAGTCCCAGACTGTAGGCAAGGAGCCTGTGGATCGTTGACAATTTCGATAAAAATTTTGTTAGAAGGTCCACCGCGGCGCCGCTTGCGGTGCGGAAGGGCGAGTTGAGCGAGGCCGGGATCCGTTCCCTGGAGGGGGAGCTACTCAGGGTGCCTGGTGCCCCGGCAGGATTCGAACCTGCGACACCCGCTTCAGGAGTGGGATCGCGTCCTTGCGGGGTGGGGGCCGGCGCTGCCGCGCGGTGCTGTTTCCCCTGGTCGGAACTGTTGGCTGCCGAGCAGCGCCTGGTCAGACCTGCCCGAGTTCGATCTCCACTGGGAACGGGGCCACATCTACGAACGCGACGTGTACGTCCGCGGCCCGCCCGCCATGACCAGGGCCGTACTCACCGGCCTACCCGGCCTTGGGGGAAGGCCCGACTCCAGTTCGCAGAACGCCCAGCAGGCCGAAGACCGCTCAGCGCTCGCTCACGCCGGTTCCAGAAGGTGATGACGGTGAGTGCGCCGACTCATGGTGGCGCTCCGGCACGGCGGCTCCGGCGTCGGCCCATGGGCGGGCCGACGAGCGTGCGCGTTCGGCCCAGCGGGCGGTCGGAGGGATGGCGAGGCCGGTCAGGGCGAAGCCGAGCCCCACGATCCACCAGCCGACCCGGCCCTGGTCGATGCAGAGCGCGATCAGGACGGAGGGGCCGAGCGAAGTGCCCAGTCCCAAGCCCATCCCGAACAGGCCCTGGTACTGGCCGAGGGACTCCTTGGGCGCGAGCGCGAAGGAGAGCTCGAAGCCGCCGGCGGCCTGCCAGATCTCGCCCACCGTGTGGACGGTGACGGCCGCGAGCAGCACGAGGAGGACAGCCCATGTCGGCAGCCCGGGCAGTACCGATATCGCGACGCACGCGAGCAGGAACGCGAACCCGGCCCGGCGGAACGCGGCCGCCGCGGAGGGAACGGTGTCGATGTTCCTGCTCCCGCGCACCTGCAGGCAGACAACGAGGGCCGTGTTGGCCAGCATCACGGCTGACACCGACCAGGCCGGAGCCGCAGTCCGGTCGAGCAGCCAGAGCGGAACCGCGACGGTCAGCACCCGGTACTGCATGGCCATCAGCCCGTCCAGGACCGTGAGCACCACGTACGGACGGTCCCGCAGCGCGATCCACCGCGGACCGGGGCGCGCGTTCAGCGGCGGCACGCTCGGCATGAAGGCCGCCATCGCGGCCCCGACCGCGTACGACACCGCGCTCGCGCCGATGATCAGCACGTACGCCGACCTGGTGTCGCGTTCGATCGCCCAGGCCGCGACGACGGAACCGGCCGCGATGCCGAGGTTCGTCACCGCCCGCAGGTAGCCGCGGAACTCGGCCGGCTTCTCGCCCCCGTACTTCTGCACCAGGGGACTGCGCGCGGCTGGGCCCGCGGCCTGCGCGACGGCGCCCAGGGACGCGCACACCACGAAGGCCCAGAAGTCCCGGGTCAGGCACAGACCGGCCATCGCCAGACCGCCCAGGAGCAGCGTGACCGTGTAGACGGCACGTGCTCCCAGCCGATCGGCGAGATGACCGATCGGAATGCCCGCCACCAGCGACACCGCGCCCGCGACACTCATGCCGAGACCGACCTGCGTGGCCGGCAGGTTCAGCCCGCGCGTCAGGTACAGCACACCGGCCGTAAGGTAGATGCCGTACCCCAGCATCGTGAGCAACGTCGCTGCGACCAGCAGCCGTTGTGGCTTTCCCGCGGGAAGCATTGCGGACATGGTTCGACCCTTTCCATGGCGAAGTCGCGGTGTCGTGCAGAGGTTCGGCCCGGGCGCCCGATCGGCTTCCGGTGCCGGGCGTGCCGGAGGGTCACCCGGGATTTCTCGGAGCGCTACCGCTCCAGAAGCGCGAGCGCACTGTTCATGCCCCCGCCGAAGGCCGCGAGCAGCACGGTCTCGCCCGCGCCGATCCTGCCCGCCCGGCATGCCTCGTCCAGGGCGATGGGTATGGAGGCGGCGCCGGTGTTGCCCACGCGATCCACGTTCACATGAGTGGTGGCCGTCGGCAGCGAGAGGAGCTCCGAGAGCTCGCCCAGCATGATCCCGTTCGCCTGGTGCGGTATGAAGTGCCGCACCAGGTCGGCTGCTACGCCTTGTTCCATGAGCAGTTCGTGCACGAGCTTGGGCACAGTGTCCGAGACGAACTCCCTCACCGCCCGGCCCTCCATCCGGAAGTGGTGTCGGCCGTCGCGTACGGTCCGCTCCGAGGCGGGCAGTCGGGAGCCGCCGGCCTCGACTCGGATCAGGTCCTTGCCCTCGCCGAACCCGCGGAGCTTGCTCGCGTACAGTCCGCGTCCCCGGGCGACCGGGCCGAGCACCACGGCGCCCGCGCCGTCGCCGAACAGCACCGCGGTCCTGCGGTCCGTGTGGTCGAGGGTCCGCGAGTACACGTCCGCGCCGATGACGAGTGCCGCGCCGCCGGAGCCCTCGACCGCGAGGTGTCCGCGAGCCAGAGACAGGGCGTAGACGAATCCGCTGCAGACGGCGTTGACGTCGACCGCGGCCGCCTGGGCGGCGCCGATCCGGTCCTGGACGAAGCTCGCGGTCGCCGGCTGGGGTTGATCGGGGGTGGAGGTGGCGACGATGACGAGGGAGATGTCCGACGCATCGAGCCCGGCCGCGTCCAGCGCACGCCGAGCGGCTGTTGCCGCGAGGTCCGACGTGGCCTGGTCCTCGGCCGCCCGGTGCCGGGAACGGATCCCGGTCTTGCGTTCGATCCAGGGGGCGTCCACCCCGGCGGGTCCGGCGATCTCCATGTTGGAGACGATGCGTTCGGGCAGGTAGGAGCCGGTGCCCAGCACGCCGATCACATGGTTCATGCGGTGTCTCCTTGGAGTGCTTGGTGTCGAGTGCTGTGCGTTCTTGGCGTGCCTTGCTTCCTTGGCGGTACGTCGATGCTTTCCGGATCGTGGTGCATCAGGAGGATGGATCGGTCGAGCGGTCGGGCTCCACCGTGAAGACGAGGGATTCGGCGAGTTCCCGCGCCAGCTTCTCGGCGGCCGGGGCGTCCTCCGCGCCGACCACGATCAGCCCTGCCCGGTCGCTCGACCTGCGCAGGGGGTGGATACGGTCACCGGGTTTCACTGAGATTTCGGAGTACAGCACCGAGGGGTGGCGTCGCACTTCGTCCCACCCTTCGACCGAAAGCAGCCTTCCGGGAGGCGGAGTGAAGTAGCGCACGGCCGCGCCCCGCTCGGGAAGTTGGCCGGACCGCCCGTCGCGGCGCCCGAGGAGGTCGTCGTAGACGACGCCGTACAGGTCGAGCCCCGGGACGGCGTGCTCGAGCATGCGGTGGATCCAGTCTCCGCCGTAGCGGCCGTGCACTTCACCGAGCACGACATCGTCCGGGGTGAGCCAGAGCTCCACGTGGAAGGCGCCGGCACGCAGGCCGAGGACGCGCAGAGCGGCGGTGACGCTCGCCTCGATGCGGGCTTTTTCGGCGGGGGACAGAACCGCGGGAAGCGTGTGCCCGATCTCGACGAAGAAGGGCGGCGCGGCCTTGTCCTTCGCCGTGATGGCGAAGATGTGCGGTTGTCCCTCCAGGAACACGCCCTCGACGCTGAACTCCGGTCCTACTACGAACTCTTCGATCAGGAATCGGTTCGGATCGGGCAGGGCGTCAAGGGCCCTCGCGAGGTGCTCCGGCGTTTCGACCAGGCTCACGCCGATGCTGCCCATGGCATCTCGGGGCTTGACCACCCAGGGGCCGGGGACTTCCTCCATGAACGCTTCAGCATCCGCCGCGCTGTCGCACAGACGTACCCGCGGTTGTGTGAAGCCGGACTCGGACAGCGCTGCCCGGCACAGGTCCTTCGTACGGACTCGGTGGACCGCCTCTGGGGGATTGCCCGAGGCTCCGACGACCCGCGCGGTCTCCGCGACGGTGACCTGGGCCATCTCCTGGAGCGCGTAGACGGCGTCGATCGTCCGGCCCTCTGCCGCCTCGGCGGTGGCCCACTCGGACATGGCTTGCGGATCGATGAAGTCGACCGCCGATACGGCGTCGGCCGCGGCGATGACCTCGGGCGTCGCGGCCAGAGCGGCGGCCGGGGCGACGACGTGCGTTCGGATACCGCGTGCGCGGGCCTGTTTCAAGGCTTCGACCACCATCGCGACGCTGATCGTCACGGCGCGGGCGCCGCCGACGAGGAGCAGGGTGGGGCGGGGAGTGTGATCAACGGTCATGTTCGCTCCGTTCCGGTTCGGGCCCGACCGGCTGTCCCGGCGGGGGCCCCGTTGGTTCCTCGGGCAGCAGCATCGCCAGGACCTGACCCGCCGCCACGGACTCGTGCAGGACACAGCCGAGCTTCTCGATCCTGGCGGGGGCGGGCGCGGCCAGGCGGTGCTCCATCTTCATGGCTTCGATCACGACGACCGTCTCACCGGCTTCGACCCAATCTCCTTCCGTGTGCGGGAGGGAGACCACGACGCCGGGAAGCGACGCGCGAAGGACGTTGTCCGACGCCGCGGCGCCCTGGTCGGACCGGACTTCGCCAGTGACGGTGAACCGGTGTCCGTCGATGGACAGTTCGACGTCGGCGCCCGTGCGCATACCGGACCATCGGCGACCTCCGACGTGGCCATGCCACATCGCATCCTGCCGGACGACCCGGACGTCGAAGGCCCGGTCCCCGACGGCGACGGTCAGGAGGGACCCGGTCCGGGCCGTGATGGCCGCCTGCCGACGGTTCCCGCGGCAGTAGACCGTCACCTGGCCCAGCGGCGCCTCGGGCGCCAGCTCCGTGCGGTCGAAGGGCCCCACCCGTCCCCACCACGGTGACGCGGTGTCGCCCGCGGGCATGCCGGCCATCGCGGCGGCGCAGACGACGGCGAGATCCGCTGCGTCGGGACCCTCGTCAGGTACGACGCCGTCCACCAGATGGGTGTGCGTACGGCCCGCCATCACTCGGGGATCGCCCAGGAGACGGGCGAGGAATCCGACGTTCGTCGTCAGGCCAAGGACGGTGGTGGACCGGAGCGACTCGAGCATGCGGTTCAGTGCCGCGGCACGGTCCGGCCCGTGGGCCACCAGCTTGGCGATCAGCGGGTCGTAGTGTTCCGACGCCACGCCCGCGGTGTCGAAGGCCGCTTCCACCCGCACCGAGTCCGGCCATCGCGCGTACAGCGCCCGGCCAGGCGCCGGCCGGAAGCCGGCCGCCGGGTCCTCCGCGTAGACGCGGCACTCGATCGCGTGGCCGCTGCTGACGATCTCCTCCTGTGCCAGCGGCAGCGGCTCGCCCGCCGCGACCCGAAGTTGCCACTCGACCAGGTCGACCCCCGTGATCGCCTCGGTGACGGGATGCTCGACCTGCAGTCGGGTGTTGACCTCGAGGAAGAAGAAGTCGCCCCCGGGAGCGACGATGAACTCGAAGGTGCCCGCGTTCACGTAGTGCAGCGCCCGCGCGCCGCGCACGGTGGTTTCGAGCATCGCCTCCCGTACGGAAGCGTCGAGGCCGAAGGCCGGCGCCTCTTCGACGATCTTCTGGTGCCGGCGCTGCAACGAACAGTCACGCTCGTACAGGTGGACGACGGAACCCTGGGTGTCCCCGAAGACCTGCACCTCGATGTGGCGTGGCGACGGGATGTACCGCTCGGCGATGATCCGCCCGTCTCCGAAGGCTGCCCGTCCCAGCCGGATGGCCTCGGCCGCCGCGTCGGCCAGCTCGGACTCGTCGGCGACCACCCGCATGCCCTTGCCGCCGCCCCCCGCGGCGGGCTTGAGTATGAGCGGGTAGCCGATTCTCCGTGCGTCCGCGGCCACTTCGGCCACCGACTCGGTGGCCTCCCGGGAGCCGGGCAGGACAGGTACGCCCGCCGCCTGCATCAGCTTCCGGGCCGTGGCCTTGTCGCCCATGGCCCGGATGGTCTCCGGCTGGGGTCCGATGAAGGTCAGGCCCGCCTCGACGACCCGTTCGGCGAACCGTGGGTTCTCGGACAGGAACCCGTACCCCGGATGGACCGCGTCGCACCCGTGGCGCAGCGCCGCGTGGATCAGCGCGTCGATGTCGAGGTAGCTCTCCACCGCGGGAGCCGCGCCGATGCGGACCTTCTCGAAGGCGCCCGTCAGGTGCTCGGCCCCGGCGTCGGCGTCCGAGTAGACGCTGACGTACTCGACGCCGAGCCGCGCACAGGTGCGGGCGATCCGCCGCGCGATCTCACCGCGGTTGGCGATCAGGATTCGCTTCAGCATGGCCCCTCACATCCTGAAGACGCCGAAACGCGTCTCCTGCTTGGGCGAACCGGCCGCCATGGCAAGGCTCAACGTCATCCACTCCCGGGTCTCCACGGGATCGATCACCGCGTCCACCCACAGCCGAGCTCCGAAGTAGACGGGCTGCGACTGCTTCTCGTACGCCTCGATGATCGGTTGCTTGATCGCTTGCTCCTCCTCTTCGGAGAGGGTCCTGCCCTGCTTGGCCAGCTTGTCCTGGTGGATCAGCGCCATCACCGTCGCGGTCTGCTCCGCGCCGACCACGGTGGAGCTGCCGCTCGGCCACATGGCCATCAGCCGCGGTCCCATCGACCGGCCGCACATCGCGAAGTTGCCCGCGCCGTAACTGCCCCCGATCACGATGCTGAACTTCGGGACGCGCGCGGTGGAGACCGCGTTGACGAGTTTCGCTCCGTGCTTGGCGATGCCCTCGGCCTCGTACTGGGAGCCGACCATGAAGCCGTTGATGTTGTGGAGGAACAGCAGGGGGATGTCCCGCTGGACGCAGAGCTCGATGAAGTTGGCCGCCTTCAGCGAGCTGTCCGGGAAGAGGACGCCGTCGTTGATGACGACGCCGACCGGATATCCGCCGATGCGGCCGGTGCCGCAGACGATGGTGGTCCCGTACCTGGCCCGGTACTCGGAGAATTCGCTTCCGTCCAGCAGACGCGCGAGGATTTCGCGGGCGGGGATGTGCTCCCGCAGCCCGGCGCTGACGATGCCAGGGAGTTCGGCAGGGTCGTAGAGAGGTTCCTGGGGCGGGACGGGCGGCTCACTCACCGGCGGCGCGGGATGGCGCGACACGATCTCGCGGACGAGGGCCAGGGCGTGCTCGTCGTCCTCCGCCAAGTGATCGGCCACGCCGGAGACCCTCGTGTGCAGGTCGGCTCCGCCGAGCGTCTGAGCGTCGACGACTTCGCCGGTGGCCGCCTTCACCAGCTGCGGTCCCCCGAGGAACACCGTGCCGGTTCCGCGTACGATCACCACCTCGTCGCACATGGTCGGGATGTACGCGCCTCCGGCCGTGCACGATCCCATGACCGCGGCGATCTGGGCTGTCCCGGCCGCCGACATCTCCGCGATGTTGCGGAAGATCCGGCCCAGGTGGTGCTCCCCCGGGAAGAGGTCCTCCTGCAACGGCAGGTACACCCCGCCGGAATCGACCAGGTAGACGCAGGGCAGGCCGTTCTCGCGGGCGATCTCCTGAGCGCGGAGGTGTTTCTGCACGCTGAGCGGGAAATACGTGCCGCCCTTGACCGTGGCGTCGTTCGCGAAGATCGTCACCAGGCGGCCGGCGACCACCCCGATGCCGGTGACCAGCGCGGCCGAGGGCACGGGCTGGTCGTACACGTCGTGGCCCGCCAGCTGCCCGATCTCCAGGAACGGGGTCCCGGGATCGAGCAGTCGGGAGATCCGCTGCCGTGCGGTGAGCTTGCCTCGCTCGGTGTGCCGTCGATGGGCGCGTTCGTCGCCGCCGGCCGTCGAGGCGCCGCGGGCCCGGACGACGGTGTCGCGCCTACGCTCGAAGTCCTCTACGTTCCGGCGGAAAACGCCTGATCCGGTGTCGATGTTCGTTGTGAGTACAGCCATGCGATGAGAACCCCGGCTCCCCTGTTGACGCTTGCATCGCGTCGCCTCATGGACTCTTGGACCTCGGTGGGCAGCCCGTGACTCAGCCGAGTTCGTTTCGCAGCTTCGTCAGCAACAGGCAGAAGCGGTCGATGTCGGCCTTTTCCATGTTGGCCCGCAGCATCAGCCGCAGGCCGGCCTTTCCACGGCCGATGACCGGGAAGAAGATCGGGGACGAGTAGAAGCCCTCCTCGAACAACCGCTGGGCGAGCTGGACCGTCAGCTCCTCGTCACCGAGGTTGACGTGCCGGATCGGCAGGCCGTCGCCGTGCTGCTCCGTGGTGATGTGGCTGTCGAAGAGCGCGATGTTGTCCTGCAACCGCTGCTGGAGATCCGTGAGTTCGGCGGTCCTGTGCAGTTCGGCCGAGGCGAGCACCGCTCCGAGTCCGGCGGTGTTGATCCGCTGGGACCACATGATGGGACCACCGTTGCGAATGGTGACGGTGCGCCTGCGTGCGGATCCGCGGGGGCCGAGGAACACCGCGCCGCCCGAGGCTCCGAAGCCCTTGTTCAGTGAGGTGATGATCAGCGTCTGATCGTTGATCTCACCCATTTCGGTCAGTACGACGCCTCGTCCCCGCTCGCCGACGGTGGAGGTGCCGTGCGCCTCGTCGAAGAAGAGGAACAGGCCGTACTTCTCCTGCAGGCGCAGCAGTTCCTTGACGGGCGCCTGACCGCCGGTGCTGTACACGCCGTCGGCGACGTACGCGACTCTCTTGTTCCGCTTGCAGAGTTCTTCGAGTGCCTCGACGTCGTTGTGCCGGACCGAGGTCACCTCGGTCTCGTCGGCCACGCTGGGCTTCATCGCGTTCAGACAGAAGTGCGCGTTGCGGTCGAAGACCATGAGCGGCGGCTCTTCGTCGGTGAACAAGCCCGAGGCGACCAGGGGCAGGGTGGCCCAGGCCGCTTCCGCGCAGGAGGCCACGGTGACCACTTCGGCGTCGAACAGCCCGGACAGTGCCTCCTCCGCGTTGCGCAGCGACTCGAACCGGACCCGCATGCGGGACGTCGAGGTATTCAGCGCGCCTTCGGCCAGAACGGTGTCCGCCGCGGCCCGGACGAGCCCGGGGTGGGTGTCCAGGCCCAGGTACGAGTACGAGGACATGTTGATGAACTCGCGTCCGTCATCTATCGCCCGGTGCTCTCCATCGCCGAGCCCCTTGACGACGACGTCGAACAGACCAGCCTCTTCCGTGACGTCCCAGAACACGTCACTGATCCGGGCGGACTTCTTGACATTGAGGAATGTGTGCATGGTTCGCTCTTTCACAGCCTTCGCTCGGAGAATTTCTTGCGGGGAACCTTCAGAAACGCTCGACAGTCGCCTCGAGACCGCCGGGGTGTCCCGGGGGCCGTCCGAGGAATCAGGAGCGGATCAGGAGTAGACGTAGAAGCCGCGGCCGCTCTTCCGCCCGCACCATCCGGTTTCGACCAGCCTCAGCAGCGACGGCGGAGTGGCGTAGTGGGGCTGCTTGAACTCCTCATGCAGCGAATCGGCGATGGCGACCACGACGTCGAGGCCGATCAGGTCGGCCAGCCGCAGCGGCCCCATGGGATGGGCGCATCCGAGTTCCATGGCCAGGTCCACCTGCTCCGCCGAGGCGGTGCCCGCCTCGACCAGCCTGACGGCCGCCAGCAGATACGGAATGAGCAGGGCGTTGACGACGAATCCGCTGCGGTCGGCGGTGCGCACGCACGTCTTGTCCAGTACGCCGGTCACGAACTGCTCGACACGGTCGGAGACCGCCTCGTCACTGAGCAGCGTCGGCACGATTTCGACCAGTCGCAGCGCACTGACGGGATTGAAGAAGTGAACGCCGATCACACGCTCGGGCCGACTGGTGACCTGCGCCAAAGTGGCGATCGAGAAGGAGGAGGTGGTTGAAGCGAGGATCGCCTCCGGCGCGACGACCTTGTCCAGAGCGCCGAAGATCTCGCATTTCACAGCCTTGTCCTCGACAGCGGCCTCGATGACCAGCTGCCGGTCGGCCAGTTCGCCCATGTCCATGGTGACGTGGATGCGCGCGAGTGCGTCGTCCCTCACCTGCTCGTCGAGCTTCCCTTTCGCCACCCGCCGGTCGAGGGACTCCGCGATGCGACGGGGCGCCCGGGCGAGCGACGATTCCCGGGAAACCGCCAGGCGAACGTCGAGACCACGCACGGCGCAGAGCTCGGCGATACCGGCGCCCATGGTCCCCGAGCCCACAATTCCTATGCGTGTGATGGGGCCCTGCTGTACATCACAGAGTGATTCGGCACGAGAAAGAGGCATGACAGACTCCCTCGGATCGGGTTGCGGGCATACAAGATGGGGTGGGATGACACATGACTCGTGAGCCATGACCGTAGGCAGCGCCTGAGACTCGAACGAGCGATCTCGTACGGATGACATGGACCGAGGGTGATCCGCTTTTGCGGGCTTGCGTCCTTGCCGAGCAGGCAGCTCGCGCCGGCGTGCGGCACGTCAACGCCCGGATATCGCGAGGGCCTGTGACTCTTCCGGCGAGCTGGACTAATAGGCCGCGATCAGTGGTCGCGGCCGACCAGCTCAGCCGTTGCCGTTGTTGTCAGGCGTCTCGAGAACGGTCACGTCCGTCGAAGGGGCGAAGGCGACGGTGCGCTGCTGGACCGTCTCCGGCGCGTCGGCGTCGGAGGAGGCCGTGAATCCCCCCAGAAGTGCGCCGAAAGCGATGACGGAGGCGGCGGCGACAGGGGCTAAGCGCATGAGCGAACTCCTTGGGACAGGCAGGCCGTTTTGACTCCTTCATGATTGCGATCTGCCTTCCCGGCCCGTTCCCCTCTGGACACCCGCCCGATCCCCGCGTCGTGGGCCGCCCGACGCGCAGGACTCACCGTGCGGTCTCCGGCACTTTCATGAGGGAGAAAAGGCTGTCCGCCGCCGAGCGGTGTTGCCGGGCCATCTGCGAGTGTCCCTGGGCCTCGGCGGTACGGCCAAGGTCCCACAGCGCGCACGCCTCGTCGTAGCGCAACTCCATACGGCAGGCGATCTCGTGGGCCAGCAGCTGCTGAGTCTGCGCCGTCTCCAGGTCACCCTGCGCGTACCGCACGCGCCCGACCGAGAGGTGCACAGTGGCGCGGTGGATGTCGTCGGTGCTGCTGGTGGCCTTGGCGAGTGCGTGGTCGGCGCTGTCCGACGCCTCCTCCAACTCTCCCATGCGTACCAACACGTCGGCTCTGCGGGCGAGTACGAGAGGCAGCACCGAGGGCATGCTGATGCGCCGGCACCGTTCCAGCGCCGCGTCAGCCCAAGCGAGCGCCGCTTCGAAGCGGCCGAGGCGCTCGATCGCCTGCGAGAGATTGCTCAGCGCGTCCACGGAGAGCTGGACCTCCTTGATCGAGTCGAAGATGGCCACCGCCCGCTCCGCCGACGCCGCCGCCTCATCGAACCGCCCGAGCCGCAACTGGACCAGGCTGAGCGTGCTCAGCGACGAGCCGTCGAGCCGAGTGAAGCTGAGCTCCTGCGCACGCGCGTTGGCCTCCTGGCACAGCTGCAGCGCGCGTTCCAGCTCCCCCATGCTGTTGCACGCCTGTCCCAGCCGGGCCCGGCATTCCGCCTCGCTGTGCACATCCTCCATCTGCCGGGACAGGTCCACGGCTTCCTCCAGTCGGGCGACCGCGTCGCTCAACTGCCCCAGCCGCCACTTCCCCATGGCCAGATTCATCAGGTTCAGCCGGGCCAACGACCGGTCCCCGAGTTCTCGCGACGCGCTGACACCCTTCTCCAGCGCCGCGTTCGCGCTGGCGTCGTAGCCGCGGATGCTCGAGTGGAAGCCCAACTCGCGCGGCAGCCGCGCAGCGTGCCACAGCAGTCCCTCGTGACACGCGGCGTCCACGGCCGCCAGCAGACTGTCGCGGTGTTGGTCGAGCCACTGGAGCGCCTTGTCCTTGTGGTCGAACTCGATTCGTCCCAGGCCCTTTTCGTCGTGGTCTCCGAAACGGCGCCGTCCGGGAAACAACGTGTCGCACGCGCGTTCCGCCGTGTTCAGGTAGTGATCCAGCAGTCGCCGCACCGCCTGCCCGTCCTCCGGCTCCGTCTGGCCCTGCGCGACCCGTTGCACGAAGCTGCGCACCAGATCGTGGAGTGCGTACACCCCCGGCTCCCTGGCCTCCAACAGCCTTACGTCGACCAGTCCTTCCAGCACGTCTTCGGCCGTCAGGACATCGGTGTCCAGCAGTGCGGCGGCTTCTTCGGCATCCAGATAGCGTCCGGGGTGGTGCCCCAGAAGCCGGAAGGCCGTTCGCTGTTCCCGGGGCATGGACTGGTACGACAGCAGCAGCGCCCCCGCCACGCCCCTTCCCTCGCTGGTGAGTTCGTCCAGGCGCCGGTCATGGTCCCGCAGCCGTTCGACGAGTCGCTGGAGGGTCCAGTGCGGACGGTTGGCCAGCCGGGCGGCGGCGATCCGGACCGCCAGCGGGAGTCCTCCGCACAGCCGCAGCAGTTGACGGGCCGCGACGGGCTCTCTTTCGACGCGCTCGGCACCGAGAATGTTGTTCAGGATCTGGTGGCTGTCCCGCTCCGGAAGGGCGCCCAGGGAGAGCCACTCGACTCCGTCCAGTCCGGTCAGTCGCGGGCGGCTGGTGATCAGGACCAGACTGTCGGACGAGGCGGGGATCAGCTGCCGCACCTGCTCCGAGGCGGCTACGTTGTCCAGCACCAGGACCATGCGACGGCCCCGCATGTAGGACTGCCACCGCGCGGCGCGTCCCGCCGGCGCCGTGGGCAGCTCCTCGCTGGAGATGCCGGCGGCGGCGAGCAGGTCTCCCTGTGCCTGGAACGCGCTGAGCGGTGTCTTGCCCGGTGTGAAGCCGTGCAGGTCGATGAAGAGATTGCCGTCCGGATACTGCTCAGCCAGTTGATGGGCGGCGCGGATGGCCAGTGCCGTCTTGCCGCCGCCGCCCATGCCGTCGACGGACAGGACCGTCGGTGCCCCCTCCGGGGCACGTCTGGCCGCATCGCAGACCCACTGCAACTCGGGGCTGCGGCCCGAGAAGTCGGGCACGTCGAACGGCAGCGCGTGCGGAGCCTCCGTCACCTGGTGCGGGACACGGGACGCGGCGCGTTCCGGGCGGGTGAGCGACGGGTCCTGGCGCAGGATGCGTTCGTGCAGTCCGGTCAGCTCCGTGCCCGGGGCGATGCCCAGTTCGTCCGCGAGGTGCCCTCGGGTACGGGCGTACTCGTCGAGCGCGGCGGCCTGTTGACCGGAGTGGTAGAGGGCGAGCATCAGCCGGCCGCGCAGCGTCTCACGCAGCGGATGCTCGTCGACGAGGACACGCAGCTCACTCGTTATCTCGGCGGCCTCGCCCGCGCCGATGCACAGATCGTAGAGCTGCTCGGCAGCGGTGAGCCGCTGCTCCTCAAGAGCCGTCGAGGCGGCGTCGACCACACGGCCGCCGGAACCGGACAGCACCGGACCTCGCCACAGCGCCAGCGCCTCACGCAACCGTGGGGTGGCCCGCTCCGTCTCCCTCGCGTCCAGTGATTCCCTGGCCTGTTTCAACAGTTGCTGGTGGCGCAGCAGATCGAGTTGCTCGGTGTCGACGACCGCGCGGTATCCGGGCCCGTCGGTGACGATGATCTCGGGGCCGTGCGGAATGCGGCCGCGCAGTTTGGCAACCGTCTTGCGCACCTGGTGCTCGGCGCTGTCCGGCGGTTCTTCGTCCCATGCCGCCGTCACCAGACGGGAGACGGGCACGACGCGCCCGGCCTCCAGAAGCAGCATCACGAGAACGCGCCGTTGCAGAGCCCCGTTGACCGATAAGAGTTCGCTGCCGCTGCGGACTTCCAGAGATCCCAGAATGGCGAATTCCGGTCTGGGACTCGTGCCGTCTTGAACAGGTCTCGATGTCGCGGCCCGCACCTTGTTCTCCCCCGTCAGCGATGAGATGGGACACACGTCACCGCGAGGGTAGATCATCTCGCGGAGCACATACTCCAGGCACGTTCGATCCTGCGTCCCCGCCCCTCCGTGCCTTCGCTTCGTTCAGAAGGAAAACACAACTACCCGGCGCACGTCATCGGGTGGCTGGCCGGATCTCGGCCACGAGGTCCTGTCGCGCCTTGGCGACTCGTTCGCGGGTTTGTTCCGGTGTGTCCCCCTCGACGACCACATAGGCGCGCCGGGCTCGTGGGTCGCCGACGGGAGCGACCCAGTCACCGACGGTGTACGGGAAGCGGGCTCCACGGACCCAAGGGGTCACGGCGATGTCCTCCGTTCCGGTGTACGTCTCCAGCCGCCCCTCGGGCAGCAGGAAGAACCCGACCTCCGCGTACTGGGAAGCGTTCGGCACGACCGGGCGGCTGCCAAGGAGGCCCTTGAAGACCGCCGCCTCCAGGTCGAACCCGCTCGCGGTCTCGATGAGCAGAGGGATGCGGTCGGCGCCCAGGTGCGCGCGGCAGGACACGATCCGCGGCCCGTGGGGCAGCAACGCCACCTCCGTGTGGGCCGGGCCGGAACGGTATCCGGTCGCCGTCAGCCGCTCCTCGACCGCCGCCCCGATGATCTTTCGTTCGTCGTCGGTCAACGGCGCCGGATGGAGGTAGCCCGTCACGAGGTAGTGCGGTGGCCCCGTGATGCGTTGAGCGGTCATCCCCACGACGTAGTGGGTCCCGTTCACGGTCAGCGTCTCGACGCTCACCCGGGGAGCCTCGGCAGGGACCCGGTCGTCCCCTTCGTGAACCTGGAGCCGTTCGTGCACCGCCGGGGGGTTCGGAGACAGGCCCAGCTGCCATGCCTCCCGGACCACCGGCAGCACGGAGCTGCCGTGTCCGCAGTGCAGCACGGTGTCGATGCCATGGCGCCGCGCGGTCCGCGCGATGGTTTCGCGCAGTCCGGTCTCGTCGGTGAAATCGGTCAGCAGCAATTCCTCGGAGACCTCTTCGACGCGCGGCGCGAAGTCGGCCTCAAGCTGCGACCGATCCCATACCGACCAGATATGGAACCCCAACTCGACTCCCTTTCGGACGAGCTGGTGACTCGGCATCACCAGGAGCAGCATGAACTGCGAGCTTCTAGGAGCGTGTGTACACATACATGCCACTATGTAGCGCGGCCTTCCCGTCGTGGTCCCCTTCTCTTCCCTCGGCGAGCGACATCGTCCGCCGACGGCTCAGCCCCCCGAGCCAAGGTCTTTTCGGACGAACCTGACGGTGGCAGAAAGCCGGGCTTCGCATGCGCCGGTGAGGAGTGTTGCAGCACCAGGATTGGGCGCCGGGACTGCTGCAGAAGCGGCAGCGGCGGCTCGTGGGACTGCTGGCCGACGAGTGGGATCTGTAAGGAGTCAGGGACAGCAGACTTCAGGGCTCATGCACCTGCAGGCTGTCGCTCACCCGGGGAGCCCGGCTCGTAAGTTGTGGTCACCGACGCGGCGCGGATCCGAACTCGTCGCGAGCAGCATGGTTTCGGCCGATGCTGCTTCTGGAGGACCCGGGTCAGGAAGCCGAACCGTCGAGGCCGAGGCGGATCACGGCGAGTGCCTCGGCGATCTCGACGGTCATCTCGTCGTCTGGGCCGAACACCATGCACATGTCCTGGTGGAGCGGTTCGAGGATCTGCCGGGCTTCGACGGCCCGGCCCTGGGCGAGCAGCAGCATCCCGATGTTGTGCCGCAGCTCCACGGCTTCCTCGCTCACGTCGCTGTCGACGGCCCGTACGACGTTCAGCACGCCCTGGAGCGCGGCGAGCGCGTCGGTGACCTGGCCGAGTTCGGCGCGGCACCGGGCCGCCTGGGCGCGGCAGGCGCGGGCCTGCTCGCCGGTGGGTCCGGCGATGCGGGCGTACGCGTCGGCGAGGGCCTCGAACTCGGGCAGGGCGGCCCGGTAGTCGCCACCGAGGAGGCGGATCGCCGCGCGCTGGCGGCGCAGCGCCAGGACCTGCTTGCTCTCGGAGCCCAGGGCGAGGGCCGCGGGTTCGATGACCTCGCCGAGCACCTCGGCGGCCTGCGCGAACCGCTCCTCCTCCAGCAGGGCGTCGGAGTGGGCGTACGCCTCCTTGATGTCCTCGCGCAGCTGGGCGGGGACGGGCACCGGCTGGGCCCTGGGGAGGACGGCTGTCGGCGTGGAACCGCCGGGTGCGGGAGCCTGGGCGCGGGCGCGGGGCGCGAAAGGGTGACGGAACACGCCTGTCGGATCGGGCGCGCCGACCGGCCCGGCGTCGGCTGTGCCGGGTTCTCCGCCTGGCGGCGGGAGGAACGGCAGCAGCCGCGCGTACACCTCCTGCGTGTCGGCGGGCCGCGCCTCGGGCGCCTTGCGCAGCAGGTGCAGGACCAGCTCCTCCATCGCCTCGGGGACGTCGGGCCGCAGCCGTCGCAGCGGGGTGGGGGCGGCGTTGACGTGCTGGTACATCAGCAGGTACTCGTTCTCCGCCTCGAACACGACGCGCCCGCTGAGGAGTTCGTGCAGTACGCAGCCCAGCGCGTACAGGTCGGTCCCCGGGGTGATGCGTCCGCCGCGGACCTGCTCGGGCGACATGTACTGGTGGGTGCCGATGGGGCTGCCGGTGGCGGTCAGCTTGGTGACGTCGGTGCGCAGGATCGCCGCGATGCCGAAGTCGAGGACCTTCACGGTGCCGTCACGGGCGACGAGGATGTTGCCCGGCTTGAGGTCCCGGTGGATGACCGGCACGTCGTGCGCGTACGACAGCACGGTCGCGACCTGCGCGGCGACGGCGGCCGCCCAGCTGACCGGCAGCGGCCGGCCGGGGTCTAGGTAGGCGGACAGTGGTACGCCGTCGACGAGCTCCATCACCAGGAACAGCCGCTCGTACGACGCGTCGAGCACCGCGTCGTACACCTGCGGCACGCCGGGGTGTTGGATGCGCGCGGTGATGCGGGCCTCGCGACGGAAGCGCTTGGCGAACTCCTCGGCCAGCTGCGGGGAGGTGACCGACGCCTGCCGGATGAGCTTCACGGCGACGGGCCGGTCGAGCACGGCGTCGTAGCCGCGCCACACGTCGCCCATGCCGCCGTGGCTGAGCTCCTCCAGGAGTTCGTAACGGTCGGAGATCGCCTCCTGCGGCACCTTGCCCCCGGTGTGCGTGATGAACAGTCACGGTCAGGGGTCAAGTGTGACCGCTGCGTCGATCTGCCGTCCAGGGATCGCGCTGCTCCACGGGTACGGGCTCGGCGATGGACGACGGGCAGGAGGGTGCGGCGACCGGTCGGCCTCCCGCCGGCAGGACGTACTCCGCCCAGACCGTCTTGCCGGTGCCGTCGGGGCGCGGGTGCCAGTCCCAGCGGTTGGCGAGGTGCTCCACCAGGAGCAGGCCGCGGCCGGTGTCGCCGAGGTCCGCGGGCGTCGCCACGACCGGTACGCCTTCGGTGCGGGTGTCGGTGACCTCGATCCGTACGGTCGTGGCGTTGCGGGCGAACGAGAGCTGGAAGTCGCGGCCGGGGACCCGGCCGTGCCGGACGGCGTTGGCGGCGAGCTCGGCGACGATCAGCGTCAGCGCGTGGTGCGTGTCGCAGTCGTAGGGGATGCCCCACGCGTCGAGCCGCTCCCCGGCAAGCCGCCGGGCGAGCCGCGCACCGCGCGGAGTGGAGCTGAACCGCATCGCGAAGTGGCCTGTGGGGCTGGTGGGTCGGGGGACGCGGTCGGGGGGAGCGGTCTCACTGATCATGCCCTCAACGCTCCCGGTGGTGGCGTAGCGCGACCAGTGGTGACGCGCCGTCGCGTTCCGGTTGTACGCGGCGGGGTGGGGTCTGTACGAGGCGCGCCGCGTGACCGGCTCGGGGCGGGCGAGTTGGGCCGGGGAACCGGGCCGGGGAGGCGGTGGAGCCCATGAATTCGGTGGAGTCGGTGGAGCAGAGCGAGGGCGAGCGGGAAGACGGCGGGCCGAGGCCGGAGGACGAGCCGGGGTCCGGCGTGGTGATGGCGTTCGGGCGGCAGTTGAAGCTGCTGCGGGTACGGGCGGGCCTGGAACGGCCGGAGTTCGGGAAGCTCACGGGCTACGCGGGCCAGTCGATCGCCTCCTTCGAGCAGGGCCGACGGATCCCCTCCCCCAGGTTCATCGACCGCGCGGACGAGGTGCTGGACGCCGGGGGCGTCCTCAAGGCACTGAAGGAGGAGGTGGGGCGGGCACAGTATCCGGCGTTCTTCCGGGACATGGCGCGGTTGGAGGCGAGCGCGGTCGGCCTGTCTGTGTACGCGGCTCTTGCGGTGCCGGGCCTGTTACAGACAACGGAGTATGCGAGGGCCGTCTTCCAGATGCAGCGCCCCCTGCTGGATGACGACGTCATTGAACAGCGGTTGGCGGCACGGATGGCGCGGCAGGAAATCTTCACTCGTCGCCCAGCCCCCCTTCTGAGCTTCATCATCGAGGAAGTGGTGCTGCGCAAGCCGATCGGTGGACTGGCAACACTCCGCGAACAGTTGGAGCAGATCCTGCTCGTGGGGCAGAACCGCAACGTGGAGATTCAGGTGATGCCCACCGACCGAGAGGACCATGCTGGGCTGGGCGGACCCTTCAATCTGATCGACAACGCCGACGGGCGACGAATCGCGTACCGAGGTCCAGGACGACAGTCGTCTGTACACCAGCGCCGGAAAGATCCGTGAGCTCGAAGCCCGATATGGCATTCTCCGGTCACAGGCACTCACCCCCTGTGAGTCGCTGGCCTTCATCGAGGAACTGCTGGGAGAGAAATGAGTGTTCAGCTCACCGAGTCGACTGTGCCGGTGTCGGCCTGGTTCACGAGTAGCTACAGCAGCGGCGGGGGTGGTGAGTGTGTCGAGGTCGCAGCCGCCGTCAACGGCATACACATCCGTGACTCGAAGGTCCGATCCGGACCGGTTCTGACGATCACTCCCGAGACGTGGGCCGGGCTCGTCCGGCTGGCCGCCGCCCAGACCATCTGAGCCGTACGTTCGTAGCCCCGAGCCCAGTCGCACAGGCGGCTGGGCCCACGTCCGGGGTCGTACTCCACCCACACGTCACACGGACACCGTCTGCGTCGCCATGTCCTCGACGGTACGCAGCTTGTCTATGGCGGATCGTAATGCGGGGCCGTCCTTGCTGAGGCGAGTGCGCCTACGCTTGCATGGGCAGCGCGGGGAACACGATCACCGAGCCGTCCTTGTTGCGGGCAATCTCGATCGCCACGTCTGTCGTGCGGCTGTTGACCATGACGCCGTCGCCCAGCTTGCGAATGCGGTCTGCCGCGCGCATCAGGCGATCGACTTCACCGGTCGTGAAGACGGGCCGCAAACCCTGCGGGCCTGCCAGCTCCAGCGCCGAAAGGTGCACCAGCACACCGGCGATGCTCGACTCCAGCTCGTCGAGGCGCTGTTGGTCGCGCTTGAGCTCGCGGGTGAAGTTCTCGAACATGTTGTCAGGGTTGTCCTGGGCATGCTCGACCGCCTGCAGGACGACGACCCGCCGCTTCAGCGCAATGGCCAAGGCGGCGAGTTCGAGGTGGGCTCGGAACGTGCCGCCATGCTCGTCGACGCCGAGGAACGACTTGGTCAGCGTGCTGATCTCGACGGGCTTGTCGTCAGGCAGCTTGTCGAGTGCGGTCTGCCACCGGGCAAGGCGGCGGTCAGCGGCGCCCAGAGCCGTGTTGATGGCATGTACCGCCGAGTCCAGTCCTAGCGAGATACCGAGTTTGCCCTGGTCGAGCAGAATGGCGGTGGCTTTGTCGATGGCATCGCGGCAGCCGTCGAGTTCGCTGTGCTCGTCTTCGAGCTTCTGCTCGTGCAGTTGCTCCAGCAGTTCTGTGATGTGTTCGATAGCCTGCTGGCGCTTGTAGTCGGCATGCGCGCTTACCCCCACCGCTACGGCCATGAGCACGAGCGGCGCGGCCACGGTGAGCGCCGCGCTGCCGGCGGCCGCGACGCCTGCTGTTGCACCGGCTCCACCGACTGCGCCTGCTGCGGCCGCTTTACCGACTGGCACGAACGTCGCATTGGCGGCGATGCCCGTCGAGTTCATGAGTGCACTGTGGATGCCACCGGCCGCCGCCTTCGACGCCATCGGGCGAACCATGCCCTGACCGAACTGGGCAGCAACCTTCGCCGGAACCACCATGCGATACAGGTTTTCGCCGGCAGCGGTCGCCCTGGCCGCCGTAAGGGAACTTCGCGTCGATTGCGTGATGAACTGTGACAGGTGCTGCGCCAGGGGACTCGCGGCATCGAGCGGGATGCCTCGGCTGCGGGCGAGCTTGGCGGGCAGCGGATGCATCTCCAGCGTGGCAATCGGCGCGTCGGCCAGGGCGGCCAGCACACCGCGCAGTTCAGCCAGGCGCTCAGCCGTCATCGGCTCGTCTCCGGCCAATGCGGGCACCCGGACGTCACCGGTCGCCAGTGTCCACACCGGAACGAGTGCCCTGCGGTCGTCAGTCATCGTCTCCCCCTCTTTTCCCACAACAACCTATGGCTTGCATCGGACAAGAACGGCATGAACCTCGTGCATTCGTTTACGGGCGCTGCCTGCCGGCGAACCGACGATAATCCGGACAAATCACGCCACATCAACCACAGGTGTCAGGCCGCAGACGAATCGAGGCCAAGGGGTGCCCCGGTCAGCATGTCCAGCCGGGGCGTACGGATCAGACGTCGTCGTCCAGCCCCTCCTCGCGGCGGATCATCCGCCACGCGGCCTTGCGGGCGCTGCGGTCCAGGCTGGACTTGAAGCCCTTGTCGGGGCCGAAGTACTGGCGGCCCATGCCCGCGATGGTGTCGATGTGGTCGGCCATCTTGTCCGCGAAGACGTTGTCGAAGACGAGCCCGAAGTTGTCCTCGTCGTTGACGACGGCCGCCGCCCGTACCTTCGGGTCGGCCTTGGCCTCCTCGAACGGCCGGATGACGTCCTGCTCGGTGAACTCGGTGCCAAAGCGTTCGTTGAACTTGTCGATCAACTGCGAGAGCAGCGACTTCTCCGCTTCCTTCGCGCCGCCTGAGCCGTCGCCGAAGCCCTGCATCGTTGTCGGACCCTCGGCAGTGAGGGAGACGTCGTACTCGCCGGTCTTCTCCACGCGCATGTGGCTGAGGTCGATCTCGCCTATGTCCACGCCGCCGTCCGCGCGGCGCGGCAGCCGGTTGAGGAGGTAGCGGCCGTAGAGGTGCAACCGCTCCAGCTCGGCATCCCGGTAGGGGACGATCTGCGCGAGGAAGCCGTACTTCCTGACGTAGTCGTTGAGGTCGGCGCGGAAGCCCTCGGCCGTCTCCTGGTCGTCCTCGTCGTCGCTTTCGAGCAGGGGCGTGAAGCGGGCGACGGCGGGGGAGAGCAGCCGGTACAACTCGGCGTGCAGCTTCTCCCACTTGGACTGTGAGCCTGCCGCCTTCTCCTTGGCGGCGAAGTACGCGGCGGCGAACTCGTCCATCTCCTGCCCGGACAGGATCGGCGCCTGCATGACCCGGCTCTGCGCGGTGTAGAGCAGGTTGGGGTCGGAGGGGAGGGTCATCGCCTCCTCGAAGTACGGGCGGAAGGACTCCTGTATGTCGTCGGCGTCGTTGACGAAGTCCAGTACCGCCAGGTCGGCCTGGGTCTTGCGCTCGGCGGTCCGGTTCAGCCGGGACAGGGTCTGGACGGCGGAGATGCCGGTCAGCGTCTTGTTGACGTACATCGTCGTCAGGAGCGGCTGGTCGAACCCGGTCTGATACTTCTCCGCGACGACCAGGATCTTGTACTCCCGCTGTCCCGCCCCGCCGGCTCGCGCGGCCTTGTCATCGGCGCGCGTGTACGCGAACGCCTTCGGCAGCGCGCTCTCCGACAGCCCGCCGTTCTCCTTCGGCTCGGTGGTCTCCTCGCCGTCGACGGTGAGCGAGCCGGAGAAGGCGACGAGGACACCCAGGTCCGGGTACTTGGTGTCGTAGTCCCGGTCCTTGACGTAGCTCTTGATGGCGCGCGCCATCTGCACGGCGGACTGCCGCGAGGCGGTCACCACCATCGACTTGGCCCGCCCGCCGAGACGGCCCCGGCTGTGCGCCACGAAGTGCTCCACGATCACCTGCGCGTGCTGCGCGACCGTCGAGTCATGGGTCAGCGCGTACCGGGCGAGCAGGCCGTTCGCCTTCGACGGGTCGACCTCCCGCTCGTCAGGGTTCTGGTTCACCAGCTTCCAGTACGTGTTGTACGTGACGTAGTTGCGCAGCGGGTCGAGGATGAAGCCCTCCTCGATCGCCTGCCGCATCGAGTACGTGTGGAAGGGCCGGTACGTCGCCTTGCCGTCGATGTCCTGGAGCGTGCCGAAGAGTTCGAGGGTCTTGGCCTTCGGCGTGGCGGTGAACGCGAAGTAGGAGAGGTTCGCGGCGCGGGAACGCTGCTCGGCCCTCTTCTTGAGCTGCTCGTCGAGGGTGGCGGCGGCCGGGGCCTTGACCGTGGTCGCGCCCGCGTCGTCCGAATCGGAATCCAGGCCGAGGTCACGTAGGGCTGACCGTACGGCGGTGGCTGCGTCGCCGGACTGCGAGGAGTGCGCCTCGTCCACGATGATCGCGAAGCGGCTGCCCTGGATCTCGGTGGGGTTGCGCTGGAGGTAGTCGAGCAGCGCCGGGAAGGAGTGCAGGGTGACGGTGACGATCTTCCCGGTGTCGCGGGAGAGGGCCTGGGCGAGCTGCTCGCCCTTCGCCCCGTGCTTCTCGTCGATCTTCACGACCAGGCCCGCGGTCTGCTCGAAATTGCCGACCGTTTCCCGGAGTTGCGCGTCCAGGTTGCGGCGGTCGGTGATGACGATGACCTTGTCGAAGACCGGCACGCCCGGCCTTAGGCCCTTGGCCACGGCCTCGGGGTCGAGCGCCGACGGGTCGGTAGGGGTGTGCAGGTCGCTGAGGCGGTGTGCGAGCCAGCCGATGGTGTTCGACTTGCCCGAGCCGGCCGAGGCCATGACCAGGTAGTCGTGTCCCGCGCCGTTCGTTGCGGCGTGCGTGGTGAGCTTCTTGACCGCGTCCCACTGCTGGAACCTGGGGAAGACCATCGTCTTGGTGGTGCCGCCGCCGGGCGACTTGCTCTTGTGCAGGTGCACGAACCGCTGGAGCAGGTCCAGCCAGTTGTCCGGCTGCCAGACGTGTTCCCAGAGGTAGGAGGTCGCGTACGTGCCGTAGGCGGTCGGGGCCGGATTGCCGGCGCCGCCCGGCTGGCCGGGGCCGCTGGAGCCGGTGTTGAACGGGAGGAAGCGGGTGTTCTTGCCCTTGAGCTGGGTGGCGACGAATACCAGGTCCGGGTCCACGGCGAAGTTCGCGACGACCCGGCGCGTGAAGATCAGCTCGGTCGGGTCGCGGTCGGTGCGGTACTGCTCCTTGGCCTGCTCCACCCCTTGCTTCGTCAGCGGGTTCTTCAACTCGGCCGTGGCGACCGGGATTCCATTGAGGAAGAGGGCGAGGTCGAGCCGGTTGCCCCAGTCGGCCTGCTTCGTCGCGTACTCGAGCTCGCGGACGACGGTGAGGCGGTTGGCCCGGTAGCCGTCGAGCACGGAGTCGTGGGCGACGAGGTTCGGCTTGAAGTACGCGACGCGGAGGAGGACACCGCGGTCCTTGACGCCGTTGCGAAGCACGTCGAGGAGCCCGTTGGTGGCGATGGCCTGGTCGAGGCGACCGGCGAACCCGCGCTGCGCCTCGTTCGGGTCGCCGCCGTAGACGGTGAGCAGCTCGCTCCACTCCTCGGGCTGGGTCGCCCCGATGAAGGTGAACAACTCGTTGGTGTCCAGGCCGAGATCGGCCCGGTAGTCCTGCGGACGCGCTTCGCGCCAGCCGCGCTCGACCATGGCGGCGACGATGGCGTCACCGAAGGCGGACTCCGTGTGGATGGGGCTCATGGCTATGCGCTCACTCCGTCCGTTACGTTGCGTCCGCTGGCGGTGGCTACGTCGAACTGCCCGGTCACGGCAGCGGTGATCAGGGCCTGGCGGCGTTCAGAAAGAAGGTCGAGCTGAGTCGTGAGTCTCTCCTTCGCGCGCCGGACGCAGTCCAGCTTCGTATTCACCTCTCGGACCAGGGCTTGTTGCTTGGCGACGGGTGGGAGCGGGACAGGGAAACTCAAGATCTTGCTGCTGTTGGTTGATGCCAAGTTCGTGGTGCGGCTGCCCGTGCTCTCGAAGTAGCAACGCCCGTGCACAGTCTGTGTCATCAGAGCCAGGTAGTGTCCGTCCAGGCGGGACTCGTCCACGCGGAGCGCGAAGATGTGGTTCTGGTGCAGGCAATTCGGGAGCTCGCCGTTCCACACCGTCCCGCGGCCGAGTTTGTCGAGGTCGCCGCCTTCGGTCATGAGGACGTCACCGGGACGGAGTGTGCTGCGGCTGGCGACTGCTCGGGGGACAGTGATCTCGGCGACCGAGTCGAGATTGACGTATCCGGCTTGGACGTTGGCCACACGAAGGTACGGGCGCGTCAGCACGTCTCCCGTCACGTCGCGCTTCCCGTCGACTGTGAGGCCATTCTGAATGCGGCAGATGTAGCCGAGCCGCACCAGGGGGTGGACCGAGGAGACAGCCGGGAGCCACGGCCACGGGCCTCGCTCGAGCGGGTGGGTCAGGATGCCCGGGATTAGAGTCTCGGAGACATGCGCATAAGCTCGCTCGTCAATCAGCGAATGCTGTGCTTGACGCTTCCGTACCAACAGGTCGATGCGGGCGGTCTCGGCGTTGAGGAAGTCGGCGATGCGGCGCTGCTCCTCTAGCGGGGGTACAGGCATCGGAAGGTTCTGGAAGGCCTCAATGTCAATTGCCTGACCTTGCCGGATCCCCTGGGTGACGTTCGCCAGATGGGAGATGAGCAGGCTGGATCGGAAATAGTGCTTGAAGAATCTCGGATCCAAGTCGCCTGCTGACCGCAGAACCGTGTATGCCGGGCTCACGATGCCCCGCACGGCGGAGTGTGAAATCCCGTGTTGGAAGGACCGCAGGCCGATGACGAAGTCGTCTGGCTCGACGAGCTTGTAGTTACTGACGTTGGAGTCCGGGTTCCACACTGAGAAGTCCAGGTCGCTTCGCAGACTGACGCCATCTTTGGTTGCGGAGGCCAAGGGGGCGTCAGCGCCTCGTACGTCGCGACGCGAGAAGGAGAAGCGAGCTCGGCGAGTCTGCCAGTTGGCGGGAAACGTCATTTGGTCACCTCACCCAGCAGGGTCTGGATCTCCGCCTCAAACGACTTCAACTCCGCATCGATCTCGGCCAGCGGCCTGGGCGGCTTGTACATGTAGAAGTGCCGCGTGAACGGGATCTCGTAGCCGATCTTCGTCTTCGTGTGGTCGATCCACGCGTCCGGGACGTGCGGCAGCACCTCGCGCTTGAGGTACTCTTCGACGTCCTCGCCGAGCGGCACGTTTTCGTAGTCCCGCAGGTCCGTGTCCGGCTCCGCCACGCCCTTGACCTTCTGGATCTCGCCCTCCGGGTCCCGGACGCCGATCGTCTCCCGTACCGCCTTCGCGAACGGCGCGCCCGACGGCCAGGTCAGGCCAGCCGCGACCACCGCGTCCTTGAGTGCGATGAACGCCTCGGACTTCGTCGTCCAGGACGAGCCGAGCAACGTACTCACCGCCGCGACGAACTCCTCACTCCGCTCCAGCTTCGCGACCGGCTTGGCCTCCGCCAGTGCGGCCAACGTCTCCTCCGTGACCTCGAAGCGCAGCTTCAGCGGCCGTTCGACGGTGATGCGCTGGTAGCCGAAGTCCTCGTTGGCGAAGACCTTGGCCTTGCCGTGCAGCGGGTGCTGGGGAGCCTTCGCGACCTGGAGGGCCTCCGCGTACAGGCGGGTGATGTCGCCGATGTGGTTGGGCCGGCCGTTCGTCCCGTCGCCGAGTTCCTTGCGTTTGTCGCCGAGCGACTTGCGCATCTTCTGCCACTGGTCGCGCGCGTCGAGCAGGACGACCTTGCCCTTGTGGTCAGCGTCCTTGCGGTTGGTGAGGATCCAGAAGTACGTGGAGATGCCGGTGTTGTAGAAGAGCTGGTCGGGGAGGGCGACGATGGCCTCCAGCCAGTCGTTCTCCAGAATCCAGCGGCGGATGTTGGACTCGCCGGACTCGGCCGCGCCCGTGAACAGCGGGGAGCCGTTGAAGACGATGGCGATGCGGGAGCCGCCCCCGCCGTTGACGTCCACCGGCTTCATCTTCGAGATCATGTGCTGGAGGAAGAGCAGCGAGCCGTCGTTGATGCGCGGCAGACCCGCGCCGAAGCGGCCGGCATCGCCGAGCGACTTGTGCTCGTACTCGACCTCCTCCTTGACCTTCTTCCACTCCACGCCGAACGGCGGATTGGCGAGGATGTAGTCGAACCTGCGGCGGGCGTGGCCGTCGTCGGAGAAGGAGTTGCCGAAGCGGATGTTCTCCGGGTCCTGGCCCTTGATCATGAGGTCGGACCGGCAGATCGCCCAGGACTCGGGGTTGAGCTCCTGCCCGTACACCTCGACCGTCGCGTCCGGGTTGAGGGCCTTGATGCGGTCGTCGGCGGCGCTGAGCATGCCGCCCGTGCCGCAGGCCGGGTCCATGACCGTGCGGACGACACCCGGCAGGCTGAGGGCGTCCGCGTCAGGCGCCACCAGCAGGTTGACCATCAGTTTGATGACCTCGCGCGGGGTGAAGTGCTCACCCGCGGTCTCGTTCGACTGCTCGGCGAAGCGGCGGATCAACTCCTCGAAGATGTAGCCCATGTTGTGGTTGGGCACGACATCGGGGTGCAGGTCGAGGTCGGTGAACTTGCCGATGACCTGGTAGAGCAGGTTGGCGCCGTCGAGCTTCTTGACCTGCTGGTTGAACTCGTACTTGTCGAGGACCTCGCGGGCGTTGTCGGAGAAGGCGCCGACATAGATCTGCAGGTTCTTCGCCGCGTTCTGTGGGTCGGCCGCGATCTTCCGCAGCGTCAGGTCGCTCTTGTTGTAGAAGGAGTGGCCAGAGGCCTTGCGCAGGAAGTGGCCGGTGTCGATCTCCTGGCCCGCGAACTTGGCGACGGTCTCGACGACCTTCTCGCGCGTCGGCTCCAGGACGCACTCCAGGCGGCGCAGGACGGTGAACGGCAGGATGACCTTGCCGTAGTCGGACTGCTTGTAGTCGCCGCGCAGGAGATCGGCGACGGACCAGGCGTGATTCGCCAGCTCCGTGTGCTTGCTGCTGTTCAAGAGGTCCCGGCTTCCTTTCGAAGAGCACCGTCCGGGCGTGGGACGGCAGGGATCCAGTGTGGTCGTGTGCGGTGGGACGTGTCGGGCGTTTCAGGCGGAACGACTGTCCGGGGTGCCCGGGGTGCCCGGGGTGTCCGGTGGCAGGAGTACGCCGGCGGTGAGGCCGGTGGTCAGGGTGGCCGCGGTGTCGGCGGCGAGGTCGGCGGTTCGGCGGACGGCCGCGCGCAGCTCGTACACACGGCGAAAGGCCTCGCCGTAGCGCCGCTGTTCCTCCAGGGGCAGCAGCGGTACGCGCAGGCGGCCCGGTGTGACGTGCACGAGGGTGCTGCCGGTGGACGCGGAGGCGATGTTGTCCTCGGCGCCGAGGAATCCGGCCAGGAACCACGGGTCGAGACGGGCCGGGTCGGGGCGCAGGAGATGGACCTGTGGCCCGAGCAGGGCTCCGGCGTCCCGGTCGTCCGCGACCCGGGTCATCGCGGCCGCGTCGCCGCCGCCCGCGACGCCGCGTACGAGGACGTCCCCGGCGGCGACGGGTTGCGCTGTGTCGGCGTGGATGTCAACGGCCCCGCTGGACGGGGGGTTTCCGGCGGAGATGTCCTTGGCGGTGATGACCGGCCGGTCCACGGTGGGAGCGGCGGGACCCTTGGAGCCTCGCGTGCCGGGCGCCGCCGCCCGGAGCACGGTCAGGGCCCCGCCGCGTGCCAGGTCGGAGATGGTCGCCGTACGCCACTCGCGGGCCGAGGCCCCGGACGGCTGCCACCCGCCGGACGCGGAGGCGGCCGCCAGGGCGGCTACCTGCTCGGCCAGTTGCTCGTGCAGGTCGTGGACGCGGCGGGCCAGTGCGGCCGGGTCGATGTCGGCCGCGGTCGCCCGGACGTGGCGGGCCGGGGTGACGTCGACGACGTCGTCGAGGAGGTCGACGAGCGGCACCGCGCGGGCGACGCCGGGCTCGTCGGCGTAGGTGTCGGGGGCGGGGGTGAACGCGGCCCACTGGGCGAGGACCCGGTCGGTCAGCCCCGCCCAGTCGAAGGAGGAGGCGGAGGCAGAGGCGGAAGAGGCGGGGGCAGAGGAGGCGGCGGAAGAGGAAGAGCCGGATCGGCGGGGGCGTGAGCCGCCGCGGGTGCCGACGCCGGCCGTGGCCGTGTCGGGGGCGGACGGCGTGCCCGTGGCGCCGTCCCGCTGCTCGCCCTCCCCGTCGACGAACAGCACCGTCGTACGATCCGTGCCGCCCGGCTCGGGGCGTTGGAACACCCAGATCTGCAGGCCGATGTGGAGCGGATACGCGGCACGCGCCGGAAGTGAGACAACGGCGCGCAGGGCCCCGCTGCGGATGAGTTCCGCGCGGACGCGGCGGCCGGAGGAGCGGAAGGCGAGCGCGGGCGGCAGCAGCATGACCGCGTAACCGCCGGGCTCCAGGTGCGCGAGGGCGTGTTGCACCCAGGCCAGTTCGGATTCGAAGCGCGGCGGGAGTCCGTACGACCACCTCGGGTCGTAGGCCAGCTCGTCGTGACCCCAATCGCGGTCGGCGAACGGCGGGTTGCACAGGACGGCGTCCACCGTGACGTCGGGGAAGGCGTCGGCGCGCAGGCTGTCGCCGACGCGGATCGCCGTCTCGGCCTCGGGCGCGGCGAGCAGCAGCCGGACCGCGGTGCGCTGGCCCTGGACGGGGAGCGAGTCCTGCCCGTACAGCTCCTGTGCGCCCTGCCGGGCGGCGGCGGAGAGGAGCGTACCGCTGCCGCAGGCGGGGTCGAGGACGCCGGACGCGCCGGCGGGCAGGAGCCGTGCCATGAGCAGGGCCAGGCCCTCCGGGGTCTGGTAAACGCCGCTGGCGGCGCCCTCGTCCAGTTCGCGTTCGGCGAGGACGTCGACGGCGGCCTGTGCCCCCGCCTCACGGACGCAACCCAGCAGCGCGCGGACCGCGCCCGCGTCGTCCAGGCCGTAGCGGACCGGGTCGGCCTCCGGTACGGCTACCGGGAGCTCGCCCGCGGTCTTCTCCGCTCGGGCGATCAGCTGGTCGTCGGGCAAGGCGGCGAGTTCGGCGAGCTCCTCCGGCGTGCGGCGGGACGCGGCAGCCACCAGTGGGAACAGTCGCGCGGCCACACCCGAGCCGGGTCCCAGTAGCCGTAGCGCCGTACGCAACTCCTCGGTCGGCGAGGCGGTGGAGGTGTGCCCACGTCCCCGCAGCCATGCCTGGACGGCCGGCAGGTCGTAGAGCGGGCTGGTTTCCGTGCCTCCGCTGGGGGCCGGGAAGTCGTCGTGGCGGCGGCGCCAGTTGCTGACGGTGGCGCGCGTGACCCCTGCGATGCGGGAGATCTCGGCGGCTGTCACGTGCGCGGAGGGCGCAAGTTGGGCTGGTGGCTGCTGGGGCATGGCGTGGGGTTCCGCACCTCTCGGGCCAGTCGGATAGTGGACGGTTAACACATTACAGCGGTCGTCAAGTCCGGCAAGTTGTTTGACGATGCTTTCAGTGTCATGCTTATCTAGTCCTGCTTCCGAGTGGAAGCGGCGGCCCGAGGCGCTCTGCTGAGTCCGTGCCGCGCATCCGATCTCTTCAGATCCCTGCCGATCCCAGCGGGCGTCACGCGCCGCCTGCCTCTCCCACTGCCCCCGAGGGCTACCTGCTCGGAAAGGAAGTCAGCCATGACCATCACTGTCGACTCCTCGCGCCTCTCCCTGGTGCGTGAGGAGTCCACTTACCTGGCGATCCGCACCAGCCAGGGCGGCCGGACCGTCTACACGACGCGCATTCCGCTCGCCGACCTCTCGGTCGTCCTCACCATCCCGGACCCCGCCAAGCCGGACCCGGACAACCGCAAGGTGGACATCACTCACGCCAAGGGCTTCGGCCAGTACCTCGCCGACAACCCCAGGTGGGTGGCTCCGGCCCTCCTCATCCGCGACACCGGCGGCTGCCGCTTCGAGCCGATCAGCGAAGACGGCTCGGTCGGCTACCTCACTGTCCCGTGGTCCATCGGCGGCATCGGACGCCTGATCACGATCGACGGCCAGCACCGCATCCTCGGGGTCCACCTGGAGAAGAAGCGCATCACGGACGAGGTCTCCCGCATCGACCGGGAGATCCACCGCGCCAACGAGGCCAAGAAGGCGAAGCTGGAGCAGGACCGCGAGGCGCTGATCGGCCGAATGCAGCGACTCAAGGACGAGTTCGTCGGCATCGACATCTACGTGGAGCCCGACGGCGTCAGCGGCCAGCAGATGTTCGTCGACGTCGCGGACAACGCCAAGGGGATCTCCGGTGCCGTCCGGGCCCGCTTCGACACCTCGCGCATCGCCAACCGCACGCTCAGCGACATCGTCGTCCACCCCCTCTTCCTGGGCAAGGTCGACATCGAGCGGGACCGGATGACGCTGATCAACCGCAACCTGATGGGCGCCAAGCACGTCGCCGACATCACGCGGGCCGTCATCGCCGGTCCCGGTGGCCGTGTCAGCAAGAAGGTCGAGTCGCTGACCGACAACGAGGTTATCGAGAGCGTCCGCGGCTTCTTGGATGTCATCTCCATTGCTTTCACCGCGCTCGCGGAGATCACTGAGGAGGACGTGGACAACTACGATCCCTCGCTCTCCGTCAAGAAGAAGAACGAGCCGCCGGCTCCCCCCACCAAGGCCATGAGGCTGCGAGAGTCCTCGCTTCTGGGCTCGGTGGGCATGCTCCGCGTCCTGGGCGGCGTCTACCGCAACCTGAAGGAGGACGGAGCCGAGGACGGTGACATCCAGGAGTTCTTCAAGCGGCTCGACCGGCACATGACCGCCCCCGTCACCGAGGACAGCATCTGGCGCACCACGGACGCGAACGAGGACTTCGAGCCGAATGCCTCCGCCCCGATCATGCGTCAGCAGAACGTCGTGCACCTGACCAAGGTGATCACGGACTGGTACAAGAAGGCCCCGGCTGCTATCTGACCCACCAGCAGCACCGGAGCTCCTCCGCGATCTGGCGGATTCCAGGGGGCATTGCAACGCATTGATGGCGCCTGACCCACACGACCAGTTCGACGGGCGTCACGCGCTGCTCGCCCTCTTTCCCGCTGTCCCGTCGCGAAGTCAAGGAGGCAACAACTGTCATGGGTCGTCGTTCTCCCCTCGCCCACGCACCGCGCCCCGCCACGTTTGCTTGCCGCCAGGTGTGCGTGAACGAAAGGGTCAAGGCCGTCGCCGGGCCGATCGTGCTGGCCACGGACGCCTCGGTCGGCCCGGACCGGGTGGCCTCCGGCTACCTCGCCACCACCGGCCCCACCGGTCTGCGCGCCCACCTCTACCCGAAGCACCTCGTACGACCCCGCTCCGGCGTGGTCGTCACCGAACTGCGCGCCGTGTACTGGGGCCTCAAGACGGTCCTCCACGCACACCCCGGCCGACCCATCGAGGTCCGCGTGGACAACCTGCAGGCGCTGCGGCACCTGCACAGCTGGCAGCAGGGTGGGACGAACATGCCCGAGGGCTACGACACCCACCTGCGCGCCCAGGGCCGCCAGCCCACCCTGGTCAAGCTGCAGTTGCTCGCCGAGTACACCCCTCACTTGACCTTCGTCCACGAGAAGGCCCACGCCGGTCACCCCCTCAACGAGGCCGCCGACTCCCTGGCCAAACTTGGCCTGCGCTGCGTGCGCGGCACCGTCCCGCGCACCGAACTCCCGCGCCTGGTCCCGCTGTGGGCTACAGGCGCCCTCGCCGCCTGGGCCGCCTGACGCACATTCCAGTTTCACACGTCACACGCACCCGCAAGGTGCATCTACATCCCCTGGGGGGACCATGAGCCAGCAGCAGTACCCGCAGCAGCCCCAGCCCGGTTGGGGCGGCCCGCAGCAGCAGGGCTACGGCACTCCGCCGTTCCAGCCGCAGCCGCCGAAGAAGTCGAACGCAGGGAAGATCGTCGGCTTCGGCTGCCTCGGCGTCGTTGCCCTCTTCGTTCTGATCGGCATCGTCGCCGAGGCCGGCGGCGGAAACGGCGACTCCACCGACACCGGCGCCAAGGACAAGGCCGTCGCCGCCGGCCGCACGCCGGAGTCCGACAAGGCCGAGGCGACGCCCGCGCAGAAGACGAAGACGCAGGCGGAGCAGTTCAAGGCCTGCGTTGCCAAGTCCGGTACGGCCACGGAGAAGAAGGCCGTCCAGCACGTGACGAAGGTGACCGGCGCGGACAAGCGAAACGACATCCTGGACTCGGCTGAGGTCTACACCGACTTCACTGGCGGGCTTATGAGCGACAACCAGGGGGACGCGAAGCTCATCGCCTCTGCGTTCACGTCCTGCTACGAGTCCAAGAACGGGCTCGTCAGCGTCTACGGCCAGGATGGCGACCTCATCGCCAACGCCAACTACTGATCTCTTCGACCAAGCCCCCACCGACCCGTGACGGTGGGCCTTGGTTCGTTCAACCGTGCACGCCCCGTACCGACTTCACACACCCTGGGGAACACGATGCGCCGCATCACCAATACCGTGCTACTGGCCGCTGCCGTGCTCGCTTCGCTTGCTGCCTGTGGCAATACCAGCGACGACAAGACGCCTGCCAAGCCGAAGGCGTCGCCGAGTGTCAGCAAGGAAGTCACGTTCCTCGACGCCGTGCACCTTGAGTCGTGGCGCAGCTGGGCCGAGCGACAGCCATCCGACGGTGACCTCATCGACTTTCCACAGGAGTGGTGCGACGCTCTGGGCGCGGGGCACAGCGCGAAGTGGATGTTCGACGAGGGCGGTCTGTACCCGTACGGGCCGGACTGGGGCACGCAGAAGCAAGAGGCGAACGAACTGCTGTTGATGGGCGTGAAGGCGTACTGCCCGGAGCTGCGGGAGCAGGTCGTGAGTGAGCTACGGGGCAGCGGCGCATACTGACCAGCCCGCGCCGAGGAGGACGCCCCGCGCACAGCCGCGAGCGGGGCCCGTCGTGTCCGGGTGAATTGCAGCCCCCAAGGTCCGGCACCGTCTGAAAATCCGTACCTTCCCGCTCAGGGAGGTGACGGTGGCGCGGCGGCAGCTCATTCTTCAGCGGCAAGTGGACGGACACCAACGCCGGCTGACTGGCTGCCCGAGCGGGTCAGGACGCCTTCGAGTGCGGCGGCGAGGCGATGCTCCGCAGCCTCCGCGCCGCCCCGGTCACGACCTGCTGCGTGGTTTTCACCCTCCGATTCCTTACTTGAAGGACAACTGCCAGAGTGGGCGTTGAAGTCATATGCCGTAACTGTGGGCAGACCGTGCACGTCGACGCGACCGGCAACGTGGATTCCCACCGTCGGGCCCACTTCAGCCCGTTCCAGTGCTACGCATCCGGCAAGCCAGCCAGCGAAGTGA
Source organism: Streptomyces sp. NPDC050997 (assembly GCF_040660135.1). Taxonomy (NCBI): domain Bacteria; kingdom Bacillati; phylum Actinomycetota; class Actinomycetes; order Kitasatosporales; family Streptomycetaceae; genus Streptomyces; species Streptomyces sp. NPDC050997. Next base: position 281,368 of record NZ_JBFAGK010000008.1, on the reverse strand, counting down.
CCACGAACCTCGGCAAAAGCGGGCCCCAACCCAAGCGCGCAGAGCGGTTCACGCTCCCCCCGCAGAACTTCCTCGAGCCCCCGGAGTGGCTCCCGGCATGGCGTGACAACCATCTAGCCTCGCTCGCGCTCCCAGCCGAGGGACTGCTCGGCGTCTGGCTTCCCCAACACACCAGCTGGCAACAGCAACAGAGGATCGGGGTCTACATGCCTACCAGTACCCGTCCCCTCTGGCAGGAGAAGCGAGGATGCTGGACTGTGCCCAACCAGCACTTCCTGCGGCTGGCTGGTGAGCTGCTGGCCAGGAATGAGCAGATCATGGTCGGCCGCGAGTTCAACCCCTACGAGGCTTGTACCTCAAGCTGCAAGAACGCGCAGGGACCGCTCTGCACATGCTCCTGCCGGGCTAAGTACCACGGAGGAGGTCGGTGGCGGAGAGGCTGGACGACCTTCGCTGAGTTCGACACCCGGCATGAAATGCGTTCGTGGCATTGGGTTGTCGTGACGAAGGCGCGCTGAATTCGCGCGACTTGCACATGCTCCAGCAGCTTCGCCCAGGTTCCGTCCGTCTCCCAGTGGGCGAAGCGCTCGTAGACGGTCTGCCACGGGCCATATCGCTCGGGCAGATCACGCCAGGTGCCCCTGTCCGCAACCGCCGGAGCACGCCGTTCACCACTTGGCGTTGATCCCGCCACGGCCGCCCACGACCATCAACACGCGGCAGTAGCGGTCCTGTCCGCTCCCACGCCACATCCGTCAACTCACCCCGGCCAACCACAAGAGCAATGATCAGGTATGGCTAGTCACCCATAAACCACAAGTAGCTGCCCGGCGTCGCCGCACACGCTTCGAGGATCTCGGCAAGGTCGAGCAGAGCCGCTTTCTGCTGGTCGTCAGTACACCCCCGTGTCAGGGCGACGACTTCCTGACGGGCGACTTGAGCTTCCTGCTCGTTGAACAGCGTGTCGCCGTAGGGATCTACCCAGCCGAGCTTGCCCGAGCCATGCCGGTCGAGGGTGCTCAGCACCCTCGCCAGCGCTTCACCGTGCTCGTAAGAGCCCCGAAGCAAGGTGTCCTTCGACGCCCCCTTTCGAGTGGGTCGCCCCAAGTGCAGTTCCAGCTCAATCCCCATGACCCCTCCTTCGGCCTCGGACGCCGAAGCTTCGCATAGATCATTTGTTGTGCAAGTGCAGCTCACGAGCACGCATTGAGACAACGACTGCGCAGGCCGCTCCATCCGCCACCTGCACCGCAAGAGGGCGTGCAATTGAGCGGCCGATAGCTTTCAAGGGGTCGGCATCCCGCCCAGGAGCACGGCCACCACTATGTACACCGGGATAGCCAAGGCCACGGCCAACCCGGCAAGGCAGCCCCATAGGACCAGTCGCATGCTGGTTCTCGCGTAGTGATCGCTCTTCGGCACGTCCATATCCAACAGCGAGAGACACCGACTCTCTACCCAAGGGGATGTGGACTCCGCGTGGACTCTAGTGGCACGCCCCGAACACGACGAAGGGCCAGCCTGGGAGGAAACCCCTCCTGAGCCGGCCCTTTTCCTGTGTCCCCGGCAGGATTCGAACCTGCGACACCCGCTCCAGGAGTTCGATCAACGGGGCTTCAGGAGCTTCGGATGCCTGGAAGGCATGGTCGTCAGGGGCCGCTCGTAGCCGCTGCTGTCTGCCGTTGTTGATGTCAGATGTGGATGTCAGGCTGGCCGGGGCACTATGTTCACTGCCCGGTAGGCATAGCCGTCTTGCTTGAAGCCAGGGGCTTCCCATTGGAGATCCACACGTTGCCCGGGCGACAGCGTATGGAAGCCCTTTGTCTGGATGTCGGCGTAGTGGCCCCAGCAACCGCCGGGTGTCTCGGGAGAGTCGAGTACCCCCCACCCTTCCTCGTCGTACCACTCACGGACAGTCGCAGTCACCATGCAGCGACTATACGAGTGCCGGCTGCGCCGACGTGGCCTTCGGCCTGCACAATCCTGCCTACCTGCGGCTCGGAATCTGGCCCGTCGCCCCACTCGTGCATCCCAAAGTGGTCCGCTTCATGGAACAGCTGCCTCATGAGCACAAACGCGTCAAGGCAATGTTCCGCGATCGCCTGCGGCGCGCCGGGCTTCCCGAGTCCGTCGCTGCCCCGACCGAGCCCGAGAACTTCCGCGCGGTCATGGAAACCGGCCTACGCACCTACGGATTACCCCTCCTGGACGGCATGCTGCGCGAGTCACTGCTGGTCGACCTCGGTTACGTTGACCCCGACGCCCTGGCTCGGGCCCGCGACCACGCCGAGCGCGCACCCGTGGTGCCCGACCTGCTGTGCGACACCCTCGCCCTGGAAGTCGGACTGCGGAGCCTTGCATGAACAGCCCGGACATCGCCGGACCCGAACTCCTGGAAGAGTCGAACCTCTTCTACCGGGACCCGGCGCTGTACGACAGCGTGCAGTCCGACAGCGACAGTGCCGACGTCTGCCGGGCACTGATCGGCAGGCACAGTCCGGACGCCCGAACCCTGCTGGACTTCGGCTGCGGCACCGGGAGGGACTTGGAGCTGCTGGCCAAGCACTTCGACTGCATCGGTGTGGATCTCCAGCCAGGCCTGATCGACTACGCACACCGGACGCGGCCCGAGCTCGACGTCCGGCTCGGTGACATGCGCACCGTCCGACTCGGCCGTACCGCCGACGTCCTGGTGTGCCTGGGCAACTCGCTCGCCTATGCGCACGACAACCACGACGTCCGGGCCGCATTCCAGACCTTCGCCGCGCACTCGCGTCCAGGGACCATCCTCGTCCTGTGCTCCCCGGTGGCCCCGATTGAGCGCCCGCGTCCGCAGTCGGCCCGCGTCGAGACTGGACAGGGGACTGCCACAGTGACCATCAGCTACGAGTGGGATCTGCTGACGCAGATCAACAGCACGCACCGCCACTGGACCTTCGACTCGGGCGAGGAGGCCCACGACGTGATCCGCCGCCGCGTCCTCGGCCCACGCGAACTGGAGTTGCACGCCGCGCTTGTCGGCTTCGATGTTGTTGAGATCACCGACGAATCCGCCACCGGTTCCCTGACGGGCCCAGGCGCCTACACGGTTGCCCGATACCGGGCTCAGTGACCGCCCTCGTTGATGTCAATTGTGCATGTCAAAGGCCCCGGACCATGATCGGTCCGGGGCCTTTTGCCTGGTGCCCCCGGCAGGATTCGAACCTGCGACACCCGCTTTAGGAGAGCGGTGCTCTATCCCCTGAGCTACGAAGGCAGGGGCTTGTGGAAGACCTTGTTGAAAATCCAGGGTGTGGATCTTCGACGAGGCGTAGAGGAGTACAAGCCCGCTGGTCAGACATGGTGCGAAGGCTTCCCAGTGTTACATGAGCAGACAGCGCGACGTACCACGACCGACCAGGGACAGCCTAGCGGATGCGCGGCTGTGTGGGTCGTCGGTAGGGGAGTGGGTGGGGCGGCGGGCCTGCGGAACGCTTCGACCTGCTCGAAGCGACCGGGCGGCTCAGCCGCGCAGCCTGTACGGCGCCTTTGGTGACAAGCGCCAGCTTCTTCTCCGTGCTCTCGACGCCTACTGCGCGGGTACCGTCCACGCCGTCCACGCCGTACCTCGACGGCGACGAGCCCGGATCCGCCGCACGGTTGCGTTCCTCGCAGCCGACGTCCGCCCGGTCCAAGGAGAGCAGAGGTCATTCGGCAAAGGACAGGAAACGAGGCCATATGAACCGTATGAGTGGATACGCTGCGGCGATGGCGGCGCATGGTGCAAGGTGATTCCCGGTGTGCAGCAGGCTACGGAGCCGTGTAGTCCGCTCATGTGGAGGCCGCCCGACGGATCGGGAGCCGCTCTCACCGAACCGTCCATGTGGACGGCACCTTCGAAACATCGTTCGCGTGCCCAACAGCCTTCGATGGCGCGCGTGCTCACCAGCTTTCAGGGAGGCCTGCACCGATGCCAATCGAGGAACTGAGCGGCGCTGTCCAGTACGTGATGGATCTCTTAGGGATCTTCGCCTTCGCCCTCTCAGGAGCGTTCCTCGCGGTACGCAAGGACTACGACATCTTCGGGACGGTCATCCTCAGCGAGGCGGCCGGCCTCGGCGGCGGCCTCTTCCGTGATCTGGTGCTCCAGGTCACCCCCGTCGCCTTCACCGATCGCGGCTACTTCTTCACGCCCTGCGCCGCGGCGGTGATCGTGTATTTCGGCCACCGGCTGCGCCACGACGACAAAGTGCACGAGGGCAGGCTGTTCGATGTCCCCGACGCGGCGGCGCTCGGACTCTTCAGCGTCACCGGCACGATCAAGGCGCTCTCCCACGGCTTCAACCTTCCCGCCGCCGTCACGCTCGGCAGCGCCAGTGCCGTCGGCGGCGGCGTGCTCGCCCATCTCCTCGCCCTCGAACAGCCCACGCTGCTCCGCTGGAACCGCGATCTGTACGCACTGCCCGCCCTCGCCGGCGCGACCTCGGCCGCTCTTCTGTACGACACCGGACTCCTGAACGTCGGCACCGCCATCGGCACCTCGCTGTTCGCCTTCGGGCTACGGCTTCTCGCCCTGCGCTACAACTGGCGAACCCCGCGTTCCCACTTCTGGCGCAATCCGTTCGCGGGCCTGCGGCAACAGCCGCCGACGGCGAAACCGGCCCCGGACTCCGCACCGGCACCGGCACCGGCATCGTTCATGGAAGCCGACACGGTCATGCTGCCGAGCCCGCGCACCGTCCCGGACCCGCGGCTTCTCCTCCGCCAGCCGGCGCGCCGCGACCAGAAGGAACGGGACCAGTAGACCGGGGTTGACCTCAAGTTTGGTTGAGTTTCTATGGTCCTCGCATGCCTACACACCGCGCACATCCGCTCAAGATCGGCGTCCTCATCGGCAGTGTCCGGGCCGGGAGGTTCGCCGACAAGGTCGCCGACTGGTTCGTTGCCGAGGCCGGTGGGCGTCAGGACATGGAGATCCATGTGATCGATCTGGCCGAGCCCGCCCTCGTCGACGAACTGAGGCTGAGTTTCGAGCAGTCCGGTGATCGCCCCGACGACCGCCCCGGTGACGTACCGAGGCTTGCTCGGCGTATCGAGGGGCTCGACGGGTTCGTGGTCGTCACCCCCGAGTACAACCACGGGTACCCGGCGTCCCTGAAGCTGGCCATCGACTACGTGTACAGCGAGTGGCGGGCCAAGCCGGTCGGGTTCGTCTCGTACGGGGGAATGGCCGGCGGCCAGCGGGCGGTGGAGCAACTACGGCAGGTCTTCGCCGAGTTGCATGCCGTCACCCTCAGGGACACCGTCAGCTTCCACATGGCCTGGGAGAGGTTCGACGATCGCGGGCGGCCGCTGGACGAGGACGGGGCGGGCAAGGCCGCCACCGTGCTGCTGGATCAGCTCGCCTGGTGGGGGCTCACCCTTCGGGAGGGGCGTGCCGCCCGGCCCTACGTGGGGTGAGCAGGGAGGCGGGGTGTCCTCCCTCGCCGTAACCACCGCAACCACCGCAACCACCCCTCAGTGCAACGCCACCCGCACGAACCTCCCCGCCACCCCCAGCTCCCCTTCGATCCGCTTCGCCGTGGCCCTCAGCTCGGGAAGGATGTCCTCGACGCATTCCCGCGCCGTGCGGCGGGCCGCGTGCAGGGCCACGTTGGCGGCGGCGACCACGGTTCCCGTGCGGTCGTGGACCGGTACCGCGATCGAGCGCAGGCCCTCCTCCCACTCCTCGTCGAGGAGGGCGTAGCCCTGTCGGCGGACTTCCTCCAGCACCCCGGAAGGCGCCGGCCCCCGCTGCGCCAGCAGTACCTGGCCCAGCGACGTCGCCGGCGCCGGCAGCCGCGTGCCGACCGTGATGTCCACGCTCATCACCCGGTGCGCGGCTGCCCGGGCCGTGTACTGGATCTCCTCGCCCGTCGGGGAGAGGACCGCCAGCGACGTGGATTCGTGGAGCCGGGCGGCCAGGTCCGCCAGGTGGGGGCCCGCGATGCGGGGGAGGGAGGTGCGGGAGAGGGGTGGGAAGCCGAGGGACAGGACGCGGGGGGTGAGGGCGAACGTGCGGTGCGGGCCCGCGGTCACCAGGCCCAGGTGTTCGTACGTGATCAGCGCCCGGCGTGCGGTCGCGCGCGCCAGGCCGGTCGCCTTCGCCACCTCCGTCAGGGTCAACGCCGTTCTGTCCTCGCCGAACGCCGTCAGTACGGTCAGCCCGCGGGCCAGCGACTCGATGAACTCCCGGCCCAGCTCCTGCTTCGACGCCCGGAGGAGGTGGGCCGAAGCTGAAGCTGAAACCGCTGCTGGCGCCGACCCCGAAGCGGAGGTGGAAGCCGCCGCAGCCTCCCGCAGCGCACCCTCCATCTCCGCCACCGCCGTACGCAGCCGGGGGAGCAGCGTGTCGTGCAGGTGGGTCGCCGTGTGCCGGCTGGTGTGGCTCACCACGCTCGCCACGCAGGCGATCCGGCCCGTACCCGGATCCCGTACGGGTACCGAGACCGCGACCAGTCCCGGTTCGATCAACTGGTCGTCCAACGCCCAGCCGTCCTGCCGGGTACGGGCGGCCCGGCGTTCGAAGTCGCCGTCCGGTGAGGCGTGTTCGCGCGGCGGTACGGCCGAGAAGCCCCGGTCCTGCGGGTCCGCGGCCCGGCGTGCCCGCCACTCCTGCCACTGCCGCGTCGTCCATTCCGACGCGAACAGCGGGCCGGGGGCGGTGCGTTCGGCCGGGAGCAGGTCGCCGATGCGGAAGCTCAGGGACATGGCGCGGCGGCGGGTGGCCTGGTGGATGAAGCGGATGCCGTCGCGGTCGCCGACCGCCAGCGACACCGACTCGTCCAGTTCGTCGGCGAGCGCGTCCGCGCGGGCGTCCAGGAGGGCGGGCAGCCGCAGGGCGGCCAGGTAGGCGTTGCCCAGTTCCATGAGACGCGGGGCGAGGACCACGTCCCGGCCGTCGAGACGGACGTACTCCATGCGCGCGAGGGTGGAGGTGATCCGGTCCACCGTGGAGCGGGCGAGACCGGTGGCACGTTCGAGCCCGCTCGGGCTCAACGTCCCCCCGGCTTCGGTGAGTTGACGCAGCAGGCCGATGCCCCGGATCAGCGGCGCGACCGCCTCGGCCGGTACCGGGGTGCCATCCGTGGACGTCTCGGTGCGCGCCCCCGTGGCCGTCTTGGCGCGCGCCCCCGTGTCGGTTTCGACGGGGGGCTCGGCAGGTGTCTCAGCGGGCATCGGTTCTCCGGTACGGCGGTCGCGGCAGGCCTACCGTAATCCGGGGGCCTCCGCGCGCGATGGCGGGTCACCAGGAGCCGGTCATTCCCGGCGGTGCCGTCCGCGCGACGGCCGCGTCACCCGCGGTCCCCGCGGGCCCGTTACCCCCGGGACCGTCTCCTCGGTGCTCAACGCCGCGTCACCAGCAATCGGTAGTTGCCGGAGAGGTCCGCCCCCGCCACCGAGATCCGGATGCCTCTCCTCGGGTCCCGGAAGTCCTCGCCGGGGGAGTACGGCGCGTCGGAGAGTTCGGCGTGGACGTTCGGGCTGCGGGTGCAGCCGCCGCTGCCGCGGTGGGAGTCGCGCACCCTGACAGGGCCCTGGCCGGTGTCCACGTCCGCGTCGACCTTGTAGATCAGTACGCCCGGCCGGCACACGGTCTCGTCGTTGCCCTCGCGGGTGCGCAGTTCGACGGCGTACCCGGTGTGGCTGCCGAGCGGGACGAAGAGCAGCTTGGCGCCGCCGGTCCGGGCCAGCGGCGTGAGGGTGTGCTCGGTCGTGCCCGGTGTCGTCACGCAGCTCATCTGGGCGGCGTCCAGCCAGCCGAGCTTCCACTTGTGCCAGCCCAGCAGGTCGTTGTTGGCCCCCCAGTCCTCGCTCATGATGTCCCAGTGGCCGACCGCGCCCCCGCCCTCCTGGGTGTACAGGTCGGGCAGGCCGAAGACATGGCCGTTCTCGTGCGGGAGGACGCGGTAGCCGTTCTTGTCGTAGGAGCCGGAGCCGTCGTCCTGACGGGAGTACACGAAGGAGGCGTTCGCCACCGGGACGCCGTCGGCGACGGGGGCCTCCGTGTTGCCGGCGAAGGTGACCGACAGGACCGTGTCCAGTGCGGAGGGCCCGGCGTTGGGCGTCATCAGCACGTTCAGGAAGTCGTACGACCGGAAGTCCACGCTGGGATCGGCCGCGGTCACGATGTCCTGGACCAGCTGTTGGTAGCCGGGGTCGAAGGGCGCGCCGCGCTCTATGCCGTAGGACCGGAACGACTTCGGCATGCGCAGCCAGTCGGGGATCGGTGTCTCGGTTCGGTAGTCGAGGCGGCCGTAGGAGCTGGTGCGAAACCATTCCTGGGTCTTCGGGAAGAACTCCTGGAACCGGCTCCGCGCGCTGCCCGAGCCGGGTGCGTCGGAGAAGTCGACCATCAGGGTGAGGGCGTGGACGGTGCCGAGGGAGCGGGAGTAGCCGCTCGGGGTCGGGATGCCCTCCGACATCTGGACCGTCGGGCTGCCGCTGATCATGCAGGGGCCCTGGGCGGCCGAGCGGGTAAGGGTGCTCGGGCCGGCCCCGGCCGTCGTGGGGCTCGTGGGGAGGTGTCCGGTGCCGGCCGAGGTGCTGACGGCGAGGGTCAGCGCGGTCACGGAGACCAGGGCGGCCACGCGGTACGGGCGTATCCGGCGCCGGAGCGGCTTCGGAGACGTGCCCGTCCCTCCCTGCCGTCTCCCAGGCAGCGGCTGCATCGCGTGGCCCCTTCGGTCCTCGGCAGCCGCCGAACTGAAGGCTGCGCCCTTTCGATCACCCTGTGGTGAGGGGTTCGCGGGCGCGCGCTGGAGGAGACCGAACGTGGGTTTCTCGCCTCGCGACCAGCTGGGATCGGCTTCGAGGCGGGGCCCCGAGGCGGCTGGGATCAGCTCCAGGGCTGGATGTGACTCAGGTCACAGTAAATCGACGTCGAGGCGGGAAATAACCGGGGACCACTTCCCCGTTTAGCCATGTGTTCGAGCGAAACGGGGACTCTGTCCCCGGATCTTTACCCGTTCGTCACAGTCGTCACATAACGTCACTTGTCCAACCTGAGGAGAGCACCGTGCAGACCGCGCCCCCCGTGCAGCACAAGGCGACCCGGCCGCGTGCCGACGCCCTGCGCAACCGGGAGCGGATCGTCAGCGCCGCCCGGGAGATGTTCACCGAGTTCGGCCCCGACGCGCCGCTCGATGAGATCGCCCGCCGGGCCGGCGTCGGCAACGCCACGGTGTACCGCAACTTCCCGGACCGGGACGCCCTCGTCCGCGAGGTCGTCTGCTCGGTCATGGACCGCACCTCGGAAGCGGCCGAGCTGGCGCTCGCGGAACTCGCCGACGCCTTCGGGGCGCTGGAGCGTTTCGTGCACGTCTCCGCCGACGAGCGGATCAGCGCGCTGTGCCCGATGGTCCTCAGCACCTTCGACCAGAACCACCCCGACCTGGAGGCGGCACGCGAGCGACTCGAGCAGATCGTCGACGAGCTCATGGACCGCGCCAAGGCGGCCGGACAGATGCGCACCGACGTGGGTGTCGGCGATCTGATGGTCGCCGTGGCCCAGCTCAGCCGGCCCCCGGCCGGGACCGGGTGCGTCAACGCCGACCGCTACGTACACCGTCATCTGCAGCTGTTCCTGGACGGACTGCGGACTCCGGCCCGCTCCGACCTGCCGGGCACGGCCGTGACCATGGAGGACCTCCGCCAAGCCTGACCGATCAGTTCTGACCTCAGAGCCAGTCACTACACGCAACCCGTCCGGCAACTCGCCTACAGATCCGGCAACTCGCCTACAGACTCCAGCAACTCGTTTACAGACTCCGGCAGTCACACGTACAGACCGGTAGTCGCCTTACAGATTCCGGCAGTCGCCACCGACGAGCCGTCCCTTACGACACCTTTTTCCGTCCCGAAGTCCCGAAGTGGGTACCCCCATGTCTGAAACAGCCGTAAAGGCTCCCAGCGGTCCGGACGCCAACCGCTGGAAAGCGCTGACGTTCATCGCGCTCGCCCAGCTGATGGTCGTCCTCGACGCGACCATCGTGAACATCGCCCTGCCGTCCGCCCAGCAGGACCTGGGCATATCCGACGGCAACCGGCAGTGGGTCATCACGGCCTACGCCCTCGCCTTCGGCGGTCTGCTGCTCTTCGGCGGTCGTATCGCCGACCTGTGGGGCCGTAAGCGCACCTTCGTCGCCGGTCTGATCGGTTTCGCCGGCGCCTCCGCGCTCGGTGGCGCGGCCACCAACGAGGCGATGATGCTCGGCGCTCGCGCCCTGCAAGGCGCGTTCGGCGCGCTGCTCGCGCCCGCCGCGCTCTCCCTGCTCGCCGTGATGTTCACGGAGCCCAAGGAGCGCGCCAAGGCGTTCGGCATCTACGGCGCGATCGCCGGTGGCGGCGGCGCCGTGGGCTTCATCCTCGGCGGCGTGCTCACCGAGTACCTCGACTGGCGCTGGACGTTCTTCGTCAACATCCCGTTCGCGATCATCGCGGCCGCGGGCGCGTACTTCGTCATCCGTGAGCCGGCCGGCGGCCGCAACCGCTCGCCGCTCGACATCCCCGGCGTCATCCTCTCCGTCCTCGGTCTGGTCACGCTGGTCTACGCCTTCACCCGTGCCGAGTCCGAAGGCTGGGGCGACTCCGTGACGATCGGCCTCTTCATCGCCTCGGCGGTGCTGCTCGCCGCGTTCGTCATCACCGAGTCCAAGGTCAAGGCCCCGCTGCTGCCGCTGCGCGTCATCACCGAGCGCAACCGCGGAGGCGTCTACCTCTCCCTCGGCCTCGCGATCATCGCGATGTTCGGCCTGTTCCTCTTCCTGACCTACTACCTGCAGATCGTGAAGGGCTACTCGCCGGTCAAGACCGGCTTCGCCTTCCTGCCGATGATCGGCGGCATGATGGTGGGCTCCACGCAGATCGGCACCCGCCTGATGACCCGGGTCGCCCCGCGTCTGCTGATGGCTCCGGGCTTCCTGGTCGCCGGCCTCGGCATGCTGATCCTGACCCGGCTGGAGATCGGTTCCTCCTACGCCAGCACGATCCTGCCGGCGATGGTGCTGCTCGGCCTCGGCATGGGTACGGCGTTCATGCCGGCCATGTCCCTGGCCACCCTCGGTGTCGAGCCGCGTGACTCCGGTGTCGCCTCCGCGATGGTCAACACCTCGCAGCAGGTGGGCGGCGCGATCGGTACCGCCCTGCTGAACACGATCGCCGCCTCGGCGACGACCTCGTACATCAAGGACCACATCGGCGGCGCCGGTTCCAAGGCCCAGCAGCAGCTGGTCCTGCTGGAGGGCCAGGTGCACGGCTACACCAACGCGATCTGGTTCGCCGTGGGCATCCTCGTGGCCGCCGCCACGATCGCCGCCACCTTCATCAACACCGGCCGCCCGGAGGCCACTTCGGTGACCGGCTCCGACGAGGGTGCCGAGGACGAGCTGCCGGTGCCGGTGGTCGCGCACTGACGGCGCCCGTCACCTGGTACCCCTTCGGATCATGGGTACGTACGGGGAAGGGGACGCCCCGTACGCCCCACAGGACCTGCCCTGGTCGCGCTCAGCGCAGCCAGGGCAGGTCCGCACCCGCTTCGTTCGGCTGGAGTCCCTCGGCGATGATCTCCATGATCTCGCCGAGGGACTTCTGCTGGTCCGGGGTGAGCCGGTCGAACACCGCGTTCCGTACGACCGTCACATGGCCCGGCGCGGCCTCGCCCAGCATCTGTCGGCCCTGGTCCGTGAGGACCGCGAACTGGCCCCGCTTGTCGTCGGGGCAGTCCTCGCGGCGCACCCAGCCGTTCTTCTCCAGACGGGCGATGGCGTGCGAGAGGCGGGAGCGGGTGATCTTCGCGTCCATGGCCAGCTCGGTCATGCGCAGCCGCCGCTGCGGAGCCTCGGCGAGTTTGACGAGAAGGCCGTAGTAGACGTGCGGCATGCCGGCGTCCCGTTGGAGCTGGCGGTCCATGTGGTCTTCGAGAAGAGTGGTGGCGTGCACATAGGCACGCCAGACGCGCTGCTCCTCGTCGGTGAGCCAGCGGGGCTCGTCAGCGTGCGCGGATGTGGATGCCGTGTTCATGTACTCCACTGTACGAGAAGTCTCCTTGAATGTTAAACAAGTGAGGCGTACACTTATCAAAGTCACAGCTTGAGGTTTCAAGCTTCTGCTCTTCCGGAGGGAGTCGCAGTCATGTCCGCCGCCATCGAGGAGAGCACCTCCGCCGTCCCTGGGCAGCGCATGCCGGCCCTCTATCTCAGTCATGGCGCCCCGCCGCTCGCGGACGACCCGATCTGGCCCGGCGAACTCGCCGCCTGGTCCGCCGGCCTGCCCCGCCCCAAGGCGATCCTCATGGTCTCCGCCCACTGGGAAGAGGCCCCGCTCGCCCTCGGAGCCGTCCAGCCGGTGCCCCTGGTCTACGACTTCTGGGGCTTTCCCGAGCACTACTACCGGGTGACCTACGACGCCCCCGGCGCCCCCGAACTCGCCGAGTCCGTACGCAAGCTGCTGCGGGCGCCCGGCATACCCGTGCAGGACATCCCGGACCGCGGCCTCGACCACGGCGCGTACGTCCCGCTGGTCGAGATGTTCCCCAAGGCCGACATCCCCGTCCTGCAGATCTCCATGCCGACCCTCGATCCGGTGAGGCTCATGGAGATCGGCCGCAAGCTCGCGCCGCTGCGCGAGGAGGGCGTACTGATCGTCGGCTCCGGCTTCTTCACCCACAACCTGGCCGCGCTGCGGCACACGGGGCCGGGAGTGCCCACCTGGTCCTCGGAGTTCGACGACTGGGGCCGCCACGCCCTGGAGTCCCGCGACTGGGACGCCCTGCTGGACTTCCTCCACAAGGCCCCGGCCGGCCGCTACGCCCACCCGCGCACCGAGCACTTCGCCCCCCTCTTCGTGACCATGGGCGCGGCGGACGTCGTCGGCGAGCTCGACGCGCAGAAGTCCGTGATCGACGGCTTCTGGATGGGCATGGCCAAGCGGTCGGTGCAGTTCGGCTGACCCGCGTACGGGACTACAACTCCTTCTCGAACCAGGCCACGTCCCAGTAGCGGCCGAACTTGCGGCCCACCTCGCGGTACGTGCCCACATGCCGGAAGCCGAAGCGCTCGTGCAGACGTGTGGACGCCTCGTTGGGCAGGGCGATGCCCGCGTAGGCGCGATGTACGTCCTCGTGGGCGAGGGCCGCGAACAGGGACTTGTAGAGCAGCGTGCCGACCCCGCGCCCGCGCGCGCGGGGAGCGAGGTAGACGGTGACCTCCACCGAGGTCGCGTACGCGGGCTTGGGGCGGAACGCGCTGGATGTGACGTAGCCGAGGATCTCCTGTGAGGTTCCTTGGGAACCCGTCTCCGTGGCAACCATCAACCGGTGCGGGCCGTCTTCAGGGTGGGAGAGCAGCCAGGGGCGGCGCTCCTCCGGAGTGAAGATCGAGGTGTCGAATGTGATGGGAGTCTCACGTACATAGTGGTTGTAGAGATCGGTGAGGGCATCGAGGTCACTCTCGACTCCCGGCCTGACCTGCACCTCTGTACGTTCCGACGACATCGGACCTCCCCCTGTGGCCGGGCAGGATACTGCATGATCAGAAAAATGGAGGGGTGGGCTGGGAATTCTGTCCGGATTCCAGTCGTTGTTTCCATCGGATGCTGGGCACCCGAGGAGAGTGCCGAGCGTCTAAGGACCACCAGCTGACTCACCATCGCAAGGGAGCACGCATGGCAACCCGTGCCGTCGCCCGTCGTCAGTCCGCCTCCGGCCGGACCGACGCGGCAAGCAGTGTTCGCGCCCATGGCGGCGAGATCGCCGACCGCGACCTGGTCGGCATGTACCTCGACGAGATCGCGCGCACTCCGCTGCTCGACGCCGCCAAGGAAGTCGAGCTGTCTCAGATCATCGAGGCGGGTGTGTTCGCGCGACAGGTCCTCGACGGATTCGAGGACGCCAAGGCGGAAGCCTCCCGTGAGGAGCTTCAGGCCCTGGTCGACGAGAGTGAGCGTGCCAAGGACGTCTTCATCCGCTCCAACCTCCGTCTGGTCGTCGCGGTGGCCCGCCGCTACCCCCGCAGTGGGCTGCCTCTCCTCGACCTGATCCAGGAGGGCAACGCCGGCCTGGTGCGCGCGGTCGAGAAGTTCGACTACCGCAAGGGCTTCAAGTTCTCGACGTACGCGACCTGGTGGATCCGTCAGGCGATCACCCGCTCCATAGCGGACCAGTCGCGCACCATCCGGCTGCCCGTCCACCTGGTCGAGGAGCTGGGCCGGATCCGGCGTGTGCAGCGCGAGTTCAACCGCGAGCACGGCCGCGACCCGGAGCCCGCGGAGATCGCCGCCGAGCTCGGGTCCAACCCGAACCGCGTGGTGGACGTCCTGGACTGGGCCCGCGACCCGGTCTCCCTGAACATGCCGGTGGACGACGACGGAGACACCCAGTTCGGCGACCTCCTGGAGGACACGTCGGCGGTCTCCCCGGAGCAGTCCGTCCTGACCCTGCTGCGCAGCGAGGAGTTGGACGACCTCATCGGCCGCCTCGACCAGCGCACGGCCTCCATCATCAAGATGCGGTACGGCATCGTCGACGGCCGGGAACGCACGCTGACCGAGGTCGGCAAGGAGCACGGCCTGACGCGAGAGCGGATCCGCCAGATCGAGAAGCACGCCCTGCTGGAGCTGAAGAAGCTGGCGCGGGGCACAGGCTTCGACGCGGCGGCGTGACGCCTCTCGCGGCTCGCGGGGGCACCACCAGTGGCGCCTCCCGCGCAGCACCCGTGACGCCTGGCGTACGGCACTCGTGACCCGGCGCGCGCCGGGTGGCGAAAGTCGGCGTAAACATGGCGTGTAACGCCGCTTCAACCTGCTGGACCCCGGGAACAAGACTTCAGGGTCCAGGAGTTCGAGTCGGGGACCAGGTGTCCCGGACTCCCGAGCCAAGTCCCGTCGCACTCCCCCCGGCGCCGGGACTCTCCCCGAGCCGGGCTTCGGCGCCCTCCCCCCGGGCGCCGGGGTCCGGCTCTCTTCATGCCGCTCCGCCCCCGGCATACCGGACCGGCGGGACACCCCGAACCTGAACCCCGGGGTGGCCCGCCGGAGGGCAGATTCTGTCACATGGGCATAGCGTGCCGAACGTGGGCAGCCCCACCCAGCCGTCTCCTGCGGCGGCATCCGTCTCCCTCATGGAACGGCACACGGCCGAGACCTGGATGGAGATCGCCCGAGCGGCGGCAGACATCTCCCCGGGCGGGGCGGCGGGGTGAGGCGGCTGGGGTGACGTGAGGTGCGGGGTAGGGCGGCGGGTCCACCGAACCGGGCACCCGGCGAAGCCCACCCGCTCACGCGCTCCCTTCACTCACCCCCGGCACCAGCCTCCCCGTACCCCCCGCCCGAACCAACCGCCCACCCAACTCCCGTACGCACCGCACCAGTTCCTCCGGCTCCTGCACGGTGAAGTCGAAGCCGAGCATCGCCAACCGCACCGCCAGCCACTCCACCGCGTCGCCCGCGGACCCGCGCAGGCGGCACCGCTCCCCGTCGATCACCTCCGGGAGGGCCTCGAGCCACCCCGGCAGCCGGGCGGCGACCGCCTCGGCCGGCGCGTCGAACGTCACCGTGAAGTCGTACATCTCCTGGCGCCCGCGCATCGACTGCCGGAGGTACTCAGCCGCGTCGCCCGTCGGCAGCTCCCGCGGTGTGAAGCGGGCGCCGGTGGCGAAGGGGGAACCGACCCGGTCGACGCGGAACGTACGCCAGTCGGCGCGATCGAGGTCGTAGGCGACGAGGTACCAGCGGCGCCCGGTGGAGACCAGCCGGTACGGCTCGACCATGCGGCGCGAGTCCGCGCCGTCCCGCGCGCGGTAGGCGAACCGCAGCCGCTCCCGCCCGGCCACCGTGGAGGCCATCACGGTCAGGGTCTCGGGTGCGATGCTCGCTCCGTCCCCGCTGGTGAGCGGAGTCGTCGCCGCCTGGAGTGTGGCGACGCGATGCCGCAGCCGGGACGGCAACACCTGTTCCAGCTTGGCCAGCGCCCGCACGGACGCCTCGTCCACGCCTTCCAGCGCGTGCCCGGCACCGGCCCGCAGTCCCACCGCGATCGCCACCGCCTCCTCGTCGTCGAGCACGAGCGGCGGCATCGCCTTGCCCGCGACGAGCCGGTAGCCGCCGTCGGCGCCCTTGTTCGCCTGCACGGGATAGCCGAGCTCGCGCAGCCGGTCGATGTCCCGCCGGACCGTACGCCGGGACACACCGAGGCGCTCGGAGAGCTCGCCGCCGGGCCATTCGCGGGGCGTCTGGAGGAGGGAGAGGAGGTGGAGGAGCCGGGCCGGAGTGTCCGTCGTCATGAATCCGAGGATGCCGCAGAACTAGGACACGATCTGGCCTAATGCGGCCATAGCTTGTAGGACATGACCTCCACCGAGCCCACCCCCAGGGCGGCGGGCGACCGGCGTCGCTGGTTCGCCCTCGCCATCGTGATGACCGCGGCCTTCATGGACCTTGTCGACGTCACGATCGTCAACATCGCCATCCCGTCGATCCAGGCGGACGCCGGCGCCTCCTTCAGCCAGATCCAGTGGATCACCGCCGGATACGCGCTGGCCTTCGCCGCAGGCCTGATCACCGGCGGGCGGCTCGGCGACATCCACGGGCGCAAGCGGCTGTTCCTGATCGGCATAGGCGGCTTCACCGTCGCCTCCGCGCTGTGCGGCTTCGCCGCGAACCCGGAGATGCTGGTCGCCTCCCGCATCCTGCAGGGCGGCATGGCGGCGCTGATGGTGCCTCAGGTCCTGTCGATCGTGCACGCCACCTTCCCGGCGCACGAGCGGGGCAAGGTCTTCGGGCTCTTCGGCGCGATCGTCGGCCTGGGCGCGGTCTCCGGCCCGCTGCTGGGCGCACTGCTCACCGAGTGGAACCTCTTCGGGCTCGAATGGCGGCCCATCTTCCTCATCAACCTGCCGGTCGGCATCGCGGGCCTGATTCTCGGCAGCCGTTTCATCACCGAGTCCAAGGCCCCGAAGGCGCTGAAGCTGGACCTGGTGGGCGTCGCGCTGGTGACGCTGGGCCTGCTGATGCTGGTCTACCCGCTCACCCGCGGCGAGGAGCTGGGCTGGCCGCTGTGGGGATACGTGTCGATGGGCGGCTCGCTCGTGGTGCTCGGCGCGCTGGTGGCGTACGAGCGGCGCAAGACGGCGCGGGACGGTTCCCCGCTGATCGAGCTCTCCCTGTTCCGCGTCAAGAGCTTCGCCGCCGGCATCGCCGTGCAGACCGTCTTCGGTGTCGGCCTCGGCATCTTCTTCCTGGTGTGGACCCTGTACATGCAGACGGGGCTCGGCTGGACCCCGCTGCGGGCCGGCCTGACCGGCGTCCCGTTCTCGATCGCCGTGTCGACGGCGGCGGGTCTGTCCGTGCAGCAACTCGTCCCGCGCTTCGGCCGCAAGGTGCTCCAGGCGGGCGCGCTGGTGATGGGGCTGGGCGTCCTCCTCTACATCTGGGAGTCCGAGCGGTACGGCCTCGGCATCGCGTCCTGGCAGATGGCGCTGCCGCTGATCGTGATGGGCGTCGGCATGGGCCTGATCGTCGCCCCGCTGACGGACGCGGTGCTGTCGGAGGTGCCGCGCGAGCACGCCGGTTCGGCCTCGGGACTCATCAACACCGTGCAGCAGATGGGTAACGCGCTGGGGCTCGGCCTGGTCTCCGTGGTCTTCTTCGGAGTGATCGCCGACGATCTGCGGCAGACCCAGGTGGGCCCGGCCTTCGTGGAGGGTTTCCAGAACGCGCTGTGGTGGGTGGCCGCGGTGATGGGCGTCATCTTCCTGCTGATGTTCGCCCTGCCGAAGCGGCCCGCCCAGCATGTGGAGGGGGCCGGACCGGAGCTCGGGGCGATGGACGAGAAGGAGCCCGAGCTCGTGTCCTGAGCGGCGGTGGGAAAAGGGCCCGGCGCCTGGGGAGGTGCCGGGCCCTTGTGTTGCGCCCGCGCTCGGAGACAGGCGACGTGCGTTCACGCTCGACGTCCGGTCATGCCCGACGTCCGTTCACGCTCGATGTCCGTTCGCGTCCGAAGTCCGTTCATGCCCGAATAACGTCCGAACCTGTTTACTTTCCGGAAATCTGGGCGTAGCCTCCCGAGCGAAACCACAAGTTCGGGCATAGGTCGGAGGCGAACGGACATGTACGCACCGGAACGGCAGCAGGAGATTCTCCGGCTCGCCCGTGACGGCGGGCGGGTGGACGTGGTGTCACTGGCCGAGGAGTTCCAGGTCACGGCGGAGACGATCCGCCGGGATCTGAAGGCCCTCGACCGGGCCGGCCTCCTGCGCCGGGTGCACGGCGGCGCCATCCCGGCCGGCCGTCTCGACTTCGAGCCGGACCTCGCCGAGCGCGAGACGACGGCGGCCGACGAGAAGGACCGCATCGCCAAGGCCGCCCTCGCGGAGTTGCCGACCGAGGGCACGATGGTCCTCGACGCCGGGACGACGATCGCCCGCGTGGCCGCCGCCATCCCGCTGGAGGTCTCGCTCACCGTCGTCACGCACAGCCTGCCGATCGCGGCCCGCCTCGCGGACCACCCCGGCATCCAACTCCACCTCGTCGGGGGGCGCGTACGGCACCGTACGCGCGCCGCCGTGGACGCCTGGGCGCTGCGGGCGTACGGCGAGATCCGGGCCGATGTCCTTCTCGTGGCGGCCAACGGCTTCTCCGCCGACCATGGCCTGACCACCCCCGATCTCGCCGAGGCCGCGGTGAAGCGGGCGGCGATGGCCGCGGCCCGCCGTGTGGTGCTGCTCGCCGACTCCGCCAAGCACGGCGAGGAGCACTTCGCCCGTTTCGGCGCCCTGAGCGATGTGGACCTGCTGATCACCGACAGCGGGCTGAGCCCCGAAGACGCCACCGCGATCGAGCGCGGCGGCACGGAAGTAGTGCGCGCATGATCCTCACCGTCACTCCGAACCCGTCCCTGGACCGCACCTATGAGGTCCCCTCGCTGGACCGTGGCGAGGTCATCCGCGCCACCGGCGAGCGCATGGACCCGGGTGGCAAGGGCGTGAACGTCTCGCGCGCCGTCTCGGCCGCCGGGCAGCGCACGGTCGCCGTGCTACCCCTTGGTGGTGCGCCGGGCGCGCTCGTCGCCGACCTGCTGGACGCGCAGGGCATCGAGGTCGCGCCGGTCCCGGTCGCCGGAGCCACCCGCTCGAACATCGCGCTCGCGGAGTCCGACGGCGTCCTCACGAAGATCAACGCACCGGGCCCCGAACTGTCGGCTCAGGAGCGGGAGCTGCTCCTGGAGACGGTGCGCGTCCAGTCGCGCGACGCGGACTGGATCGCCTGCTGCGGAAGCCTGCCGCGGGGACTCGCGCCGGAGTGGTACGCCGAGCTGGTCGCGCGGGCGCACGCCGTCGGTGCGCGTATCGCCCTGGACACCTCCGGGCCCGCGCTGCTCGCCGCGCTGCGTGAGCGGCCCGACGTGGTGAAGCCGAACGCCGAAGAGCTCTCGGAGGCCGTCGGGCGCCCCCTGTCCACGGTGGGCGACGCGGTGAAGGCGGCCGAGGAGCTGCGTGCGATGGGCGCGGGCGCCGTGCTCGCCAGCCTGGGCGCCGACGGGCAGCTGCTCGTCAACAGCGCCGGCACCTGGTTCGGCAGCGCACACGTCGAGGCCGTACGCAGCAATGTGGGCGCCGGTGACTCCTCCCTCGCCGGCTTCCTGATCGCCGGCGGCAGCGGACCGGAGGCCCTCGCCTCGGCGGTCGCCCACGGGGCGGCCGCGGTGCAGCTGCCCGGCAGTGTGATGCCGACACCGGGCGACCTGGACCCGGCGGCGGTGACCGTCACGGCCGAGGTGCCGGTGGATCGTGTACTGAAGGAGCCGGTGTCATGAACGCCCTTACCGCTACGGCCACTTGGTGTGCCCCCGCTGGACGGGTCCGCACCGGACCGGTCTTCCCCGGACCGCCCCTCACCCGACCGCCCCTCACCCGACCGCCCCTCACCCGACCGGCCCTCACCCGACCGGCCCTCGAACGGCGGGACTCCCCGTTACTCGCCGCGGTCGACGACCGGAGGCGGGGTCTGCTCCCCAGCCCCCTCTCCGCCCCCAGCCCCACACACCCCCACTGCACCCCCGTTCCCACCCCCGCCCACTCCACCCCCCGGGCGATACGCGTGCGAAGGAGCCCGCGATGAGCGAGATGATCACCGCGGACCTGGTCGACCTCGACCTGTCCGCCCAGTCCAAGGAAGCGGCGGCCCGTGCCCTCGCCGAGCGCATGGTGACCCTGGGCCGGGTGACCGACCTGGAGGGCTTCCTGGCAGACGTGGCGGCCCGAGAGGCACAGATGCCGACCGGCCTCGACGGCGGCATAGGCATCCCGCACTGCCGCAGCGAACACGTCACCGAGCCGACGCTCGCCTTCGGACGCAGCGCCGCAGGCGTCGACTTCGGCGCGGCGGACGGCCCCGCCGACCTGATCTTCCTGATCGCCGCGCCGGCTGGCGCGGACGACGCCCACCTGACGATCCTGTCCTCGCTGGCCCGGCAGTTGATGAACGCCGAGTTCACCGACGCACTGCGCTCGGCGGGCGACGCGGAGGCCGCGGCGGCGCTGATCCGCGGGGACGAGCCCGCGGCTGCCGCCGAGAGCGTCTCCGAAGACTCCGTGGCGGCGCCGACGGCGGCCTCCGCCGGCGCCGCCACGGGTACAACTGACACCGCCGACGCCGGGACTGACGGGACTGACGGGGTTGCCGGGACTGACGGAGCCGTGGCGGCTTCCGAGGAGCGTCCCTTCCGTATCGTCGCCGTCACCTCCTGTCCGACCGGTATCGCCCACACGTACATGGCGGCCGAGTCACTGGAGAAGGCGGGCCGCGCGGCGGGCGTCGAAATCGTCGTCGAGCCCCAGGGCTCGGCCGGCTTCACCCGGCTCGACCCGGCGGTGATCGCGGCGGCGGACGCCGTGATCTTCGCCCACGACGTGCCCGTACGGGAAAAGGACCGTTTCGCCGGCAAGCCCACCGTGGACGTCGGTGTGAAGGCGGGCATCAACAGGCCCGGCGCGCTCATCACCGAGGTACGCGGGAAGGCCGAGCGCGGTGAGGTCACCGCGGGCTCCGCTCCCGGGGCCCCCGTCGAGCGGGGCGGCGACTCCTCCGAGGGCTACGGCACCAAGCTGCGCAAGTGGCTGATGTCCGGCGTCAGTTACATGGTCCCGTTCGTCGCGGCGGGCGGTCTGCTGATCGCCCTCGGGTTCGCGATCGGCGGATACAAGATCAACAGTGCGCCGTCGGTCATGGACCACTTCGTGTGGACCCAGGCGGACAGCTGGGGCGCCCTGCTCTTCCAGATCGGCGGCGTCGCCTTCGGCTTCCTCGTCCCGGTCCTGGCCGGCTACATCGCCTACGGCATGGCGGACCGTCCCGGTATCGTGCCCGGCTTTGTCGGCGGCGCGATCTCGCTGACCATCAACGCGGGCTTCCTCGGCGGTCTGGTGGCCGGTCTGATCGCCGGTGGCGTGGTGCTGGCCATCCAGAAGGTCAACATCCCGGCGGCCATGCGCGGCATCATGCCGGTGGTGGTGATCCCGCTGATCTCCTCGGCGATCGTCGGGTTCCTGATGTTCGTCGTGATCGGCAAGCCCATCGCGTCCGCGCAGAAGGGCATGACCGACTGGCTCAACGGTCTCACCGGCACCAACGCCGTCCTGCTCGGCCTGCTGCTCGGCCTGATGATGTGCTTCGACCTCGGCGGCCCGGTCAACAAGGTCGCGTACACCTTCGCCACCGCCGGTATCGCGGTCTCGAGCCCCAGCGACTCCGCGATGAAGATCATGGCGGCCGTGATGGCGGCCGGTATGGTCCCGCCGCTCGCGATGGCGCTGGCCACGACCGTGCGCGGCAAGCTCTTCACCGAGACCGAGCGCGAGAACGGCAAGGCCGCCTGGGTGCTGGGCGCCTCCTTCATCTCGGAGGGCGCGATCCCGTTCGCCGCGGCCGACCCGCTGCGGGTCATCCCGTCCTCGATGGTGGGCGGCGCGGTCACCGGCGCCCTGTCGATGGCCTTCGGCGCCACCCTGCGGGCCCCGCACGGCGGCATCTTCGTGGTCCCGCTGATCGGCAACCCGTTCCTCTACCTGGTGGCCATCGCGGCCGGCGTGGGTGTCACGACCGCCCTGGTCGTCGTACTGAAGAGCCTGCGCAAGTCGGCGCCGGGTGCCGTGGCTCCGGACACGGCGGAGACGGCCGCGGCGTCGGCGGAGCGGAAGCAGCCGGTGGCGGCGTAACCAGCCCTGCCCCTCGCCGCTCCGCGCTCTGTCCCTTTGGGACGCTGTGAGTTGTTCACGGCACATGCGAGATACATCACGGTCCGGGACCTCGGTCCCGGACCGTGGTGTCTACTGGAGCGCATGCCTCAGCACGTCTCCGTCTACCAGTTGCTCGGTATGACCTTCCTCG
The DNA here is from genome assembly GCF_040660135.1 of Streptomyces sp. NPDC050997. Classification (NCBI taxonomy): domain Bacteria; kingdom Bacillati; phylum Actinomycetota; class Actinomycetes; order Kitasatosporales; family Streptomycetaceae; genus Streptomyces; species Streptomyces sp. NPDC050997. Next base: position 258,970 of record NZ_JBFAGK010000008.1, on the reverse strand, counting down.
TCCTGGTGACCGTCGCCTGGGGGATCGGGCTGGCCGTGATGCTGCGCCGCGGTCGCGACGAGGCCGCCATGTTGCGCGCGCAGGCCCGGTCCGAGCCGCCCCATCAGCCGCAGGTCGGCCCGCAGCGTGAAGCGGTCGAACTGACCCCGGTGGAACAGGACGAGTTCGCGGGCCTGGTACGACGACTCAGCGCCGACCACTGACGCGGCTGAGCAGCTGATAGGGCCGGCCGCTGACACCGCCGGCCGCTGACACCGCCGACCGTTGACGCAAGGCTCAGAAGACCTGCGCCGCCCGGCGCTCCATCGCGTCCCTGGCCGCGTCCTCGCTCGCATACACCTCGCACATGTGCCGGCCGTCCGGTGTGGCGGTGTGCTCGACCTCCCAGAGGGAGACCTCCTCGCCGTCGCGCAGCAGGAACGCGTGCTCGTAGAGCGAGAAGCACAACCCGGCACGGCCCGCCCGGCCCGGGCGCCCGAAGGCCTGCGTGATCTGGTGGGCGCATGCCGTGGCCAGCAACGCGGCCGCCTCGGTGTCCGGCCGGTCCGCGTTCTCCGCCCGCCGCAGCAGCCGCCGCGCGTGGTCCGCCGAGTCGTCCTGCGCGTACGCGTGCAGGGGCGCGGGGACCGGCGACACCTGCACCGTCACCGGCAGTTCGAAGTCTGGTGCGTCCGGCGGCAGCGGCAGCCGCGCGGTCGCCGTGCGCAGCTCCTCCTCGTCGACATACACCTCGTGCTGCGGGACGCTGCCCAGCGCCGTGTTGTGGACGAGCTCCCACAGTGTGAGCGCCGAGCCGTCGTCGAGCAGCCAGGTGTGCCGATACGTCTCACGGTGCAGCCCCGCGCTGTGGTGCGCGGAGTGCAGTGAACTGTCGTGCGCCAGCGCGCAGTCCAGTCGCTGTATCGTCTCGTCCGGCAGCTCGAAGGAGTTCAGGGCACGGCCGAGGAGCCGCGCGAGATGCTCCTCCGGAGACTCGGGCGACTCGGGTGGTTCGTACGCTGCCGTCTCGTACGGAACGCTCAAGGTTTCTCCCGGCGTTGCTGCATGTCACCTTGTGGGTGCATACCGTAGCCCCTCGGTCGGACATCATGTCCGGGAACCGAGAAAACGTACGCCCGGAAAACGCCCGAGCCGCGGGGAAAGTTCCCAAGCGGCCCGATGAATCGTCAAAAACCGCAGTTCAGAGGCTACTTACGCACGCTGGCAGTGATCACGTGGCGCTGCCCGCGACCCACTCGCTCCACGGCACATTCCAGCCGTTCAACCCGTTGTCGGGGGCCACCGACTTGTCGGGGGAGTGCTTGACGATCACGACGTCCCCGATGAGCGAGTTGTCGAAGAACCACTTGGCAGGGGTGTCGCCCTGCGCGCCCCGCACGTCCTGGAGGCCCACACAGCCGTGGCTGGTGCCCTGGCGGCCGAAGGGCGGATCGGCCTTGTTGTACCAGTAGTTGCCGTGGATGAAGGTGCCCGACGTGGTCAGCCGCATCGCGTCCGGCACGTCAGAGATGTCGTAGGCGTTGGCGAGGTCGACCGTCCTGCTGTCCATCCGGATCTTCCGGTACTTCTCGGAGATCACCATCTGCCCGTTGTACGTGGTGAACTCGGGGCTGCCCGCCGAGATCGGCACCGACTTCAACGTGCTGCCGTCCCGGACGACCGTCATGGTCTGCGTGCTGACGTCGACCGTGGACACCTGCGAGCGCCCGATCGTGAAGCTGACGGTCTTCTTCTGCACACCCTGGACGCCGTTCGCGCCCTCGACCCCGTCCAGGTCGATCTTCATCGTGACCTTGGTGCCGGCCTTCCAGTACTCCTCGGGCCGGAAGTCGAGCCGCTGGGCGTCGAACCAGTGCCCGACCACCTTCTGCCCACCGCTCGACGTCACCGTGATGTGCGACTGCACGGCCTTCTTGTCGCTGATGGCCTTGTCGAAGTTGAACGACACCGGCATCCCGACACCGACGGTCGACCCGTCGTCCGGCGTGTACGTCCCGATGAAGCTGTTCGCCTTGGAGACGGTCGTGAACGCCGACTCGGCGGCGGTGGACTTGCCGTTCGTGTCCTTCGCGGTCGCCGATATCTCGTACTTCGTCCCGCGCTCCAGCTGCTCCTTCGGCTTCCAGGCGCTGCCGTTCACGGAGATCGTTCCCGGTACGGCCGTCCCCGCCCCCGCCACCGTCATCTTCACGTCGGTCAGTGTGCCGTCGCTGACCCGCACGCCGGTCGAGTTGATCGACGCTTCGGTCGAGCCGTTCTTGGCCGAGATGAGTATCTTCGCGGACGACGTCTTGCCGGAGCCGTCGCTCCCCTTGTCGTCGTTCTTGGCGTCGCTGCCGCAGGCGGTGAGGGTGAGGGCGCCGACCATCAAGGCGGCACAGGCCCCGAGTGCGCGCCGCTTCGCTGTGTCCGGCGTTTTCACGGGCTGCTCCAGGTTCTTGTGCGGTGGGTGATCCGCTCCAGTGTGTGAAGAAAGAAGGGATCGCGGACCGGTCGGGTTCCCTCCGGTCGCGATGAACGCCATCGCGTGACACAACCGGGACAATCACGCGCCATTTACCGGCCGGCGGCTCCCGTCCGGCCCGCTGCACGCCCACCTATGACTCCCCGTACAACTCCCCGTACGACGGCCACGTCCCGCCCGGCGCGTGCACCGACGTGGCGGCGTGCACGGCGCGGACGATCGCGCGGGTCACCGCGTCCGCACCCGCCGCGAGGATGTCGTTGAGTGCGCGGGGGTGATCGGTGCCGAGCGGGCGGGCGCCGGTCGCCAGCGCGAACACCGTGTCGCCGTCGTGGAGCAGATGCGCCGGTCGCACGGCGCGGGCGATGCCGTCGTGCGCGGAGCCGGCCAGCTTCTGCGCCTGGGCCTTCGACAGGTCGGCGTCGGTGGCGACCACCGCGAGCACGGTGTTGAGCGGGGGCTGCGGGTTCTTCTCCGCGACGTCGGCGAGGCGACGGAGGGCATGGTCATGGACGCCTGCCTCCGGGTACTCCACCCGTCCCTGGAACAACTCCCCGTACAGAACCCCCGTTTCCGGATCCGTCACCGATCCCGCCGCGTTGGCCACCACCAGCGCGGCCACCGTGATGCCCGAGCCGAGCACCGTACTCGCGGTGCCGACACCGCCCTTGAGCGGCCCGACCGTGGCGCCCGTACCCGCGCCCACACATCCCTCCGGCACCCGTGCGCCGAGCTCGCTCGCCGCGGCCGCCTCGACCGCGGCGCGCCCCATGGCCGCGTCCGGCCTGGCCCGGAAGTCGCCGCCCCGGCCCAGGTCGAAGACACAGGCCGCGGGCACCACCGGCACGACCTGCGCCGGGTCCACCCCGACCGGTACGCCTCGCCCCTGCTCCTCCAGCCAGGCCATCACCCCGGACGCCGCGTCGAGGCCGTACGCGCTGCCACCGGTCAGCACGATCGCGTCGACCTTCTGCACGAGGTTGCGCGGGTCCAGGGCGTCGGTCTCCTTGGTGCCGGGCCCGCCGCCGCGCACGTCCACGGCGGCCACGGCCCCGCCCTCCGGCGCGAGCACGACCGTGGTGCCGGTGAGCCAGCCCCTGCCGGCACGCGTGGCGTGCCCCACCCGTACACCGGCGATGTCCGTCAATGCGTCAACAGTCATGGACCTCAGTCTCGTCCAGCCACCAGGGGCCCCAGCGCTCCCGCGCCCGCCGACGTCCGTTTGGCTGCTACGTCCACCGACACCCGTCCCGCTGCCCCGTCCACCGACGCCATGAGGCATCCCGTGCCGGGCAAGCCCCCTCCGCGTGCTCGGACGCCCCACGCCGGTCGGACGCCCCACGCCGGTCGGACGCCCGAGGACGATCAGACGACCCGCGCGTCCCCAGCCTCCCGCGCAGCCCGAGCCGCGCCGGCCTCCCGGGCGGTCGTACGTGCCGTGAGCGTCGTGCCGACCACCACCGCCAGCGCCGCCACGATGCCCGCCACGAACACCGCCCATGCGCCCAGGAAGGAACTGGCGATCACCAGAAGTGCCGTGGACGGCAGCACCAGTTGCTGGGCGATGCCCACCTTGTAGTACCGGGAGTGCAGCACCCACACGGTGAGCAGATAGAGCGCCGTCGGAAGGGTCACCGCGGCCGCCGCGGCCAGCGTGGAGATGTGCGCCTTGCCGACCGCCTGCTCGACCGCTACCTCCAGCCCCGCGCCGATCGCCGCGGCCGACGCGAAGACCACGTAGTGGCCATACCCCCACAAGAACGCCTGCTTGTTGGAGCGCAGATGCCCGTGGATCGGCACCACGAAGTAGATCCACCAGGCGGCGAAGATGATCAGCAGACCACCCGCGGCGATCGGCAGCAGCTCGTCCAGCGCGTCGTTCTCGTCGATGCCCGACTTCACGGCGACCGTGGCCGCGGCGATCGTTTCGCCGAGCACGATGATCGTGAACAGTCCGTACCGCTCCGCGATGTGGTGCGGATGCCAGGACGTGGGGTGGACCTTCTCGGCGTACGGCGGCACACACATCTCCAGCAACGCCATCACCAGGAACACCCAGGGCCGGGCGCCCTCGGGCAGGACCAACAGACCCAGCCAGCCGACCTGGCAGAGCAGTACGCCGCCGGCATACCGCAGGGCCATCGTCCGCTCCGGGCCCTCGCTCGACAGCGCCACCCGCAGCCACTGCGCCGTCATGGCGAGCCGCATGATCACGTAGCCCAGCCAGACGGCCAGGAACTCGTGGTCCGCGAACGCCCGGGAGATCCCGGCCGCCAGGACCAGGACGCCGGCGATCTGTACCAGGGTGACGACCCGGTAGAGGGCGTCGTCGTTGTTGTACGCCGAGGCGAACCAGGTGAAGTTCATCCAGGCCCACCAGATGGCGAAGAAGACCATCGCGTAGTTGAGGATGCCCTCGCCCGCGTGCGCCTCGGCCACGGCGTGCACCAGCTGGATGCCTGCCTGGGCGATCGCCACGACGAAACACAGGTCGAACAGGAGCTCCAGCGGCGAGGCCACTCGGTGGGTCTCGTCGCGGCCACGAGCGGTGAGCCTTCGCAGCGGTCCGCTGCCTTCGGGTGCGGCCTTGGGGGAGGGCGCGGGAGGAGAACCGGACGTCATGGGTCCAGCACAGCAGATCGGCACCGGAATCGCTTGTGGATGACTTCACCAGCGGTGGGTCGGCTGCAGGGCCGTACTCTGGAGGCATGACCACCGCCCCCGATCCCGAGCCGCGTGAGCCGAAGCACGCGCTGATCTTCGACGACCCGCTGGACCAGCAGTCCTCGGACGACACGGACCGGGGATGGGGCGAGCGGCCCGGTGGCGCGGCCGACAGCGCGGCCGACCTGAAGCGCTTCCTCGACGAGAAGCCGCCCCACCACCTCTGAACCCGCCGGGCATCGCGGACCGCGGTCGCTACCGCTTGTCGTAGCCTGAGCCGTCCTGCCGCCGCTGTGCGACCAGCGCGTCGCGTATCTCCTTGAGCACCTCCAGCTCGCTCACCTCGATGACCTCGTGGGTGCCCTCCTTCGCCTTCCTGCGGGCCTCCTGCCGGGCCAGGTACTTCGACATCGGCAGGACCATCAGGAAGTAGACGACGGCCGCGGTGATCACGAAGGTCAGGGCGGCGCCGAGGACGGTGCCCCACATGATCGGGATACCGCGCAGCACCGTGCCGTCCGCGGCCACCTTGCAGGGGGCTTGGAGGCAAGAGCTGTAGCTGTCGAGGTTCTTGGTGCCGACCGCTCCCACCAGCGGGTTGATCAGGCCCTTCACCACGGAGTTGACGATGTTGGTGAAGGCGGCGCCGATGACTACCGCCACCGCCAGGTCGACGACGTTCCCGCGCATCAGGAAGGCCTTGAACCCCTGCAAGACGCTTGGCTTCTTCTCGCTCAACTCGGGGACACTCCTCATACGAACCGGTAATGGAACAAACAGCTCCGCAACCTACGCGAGGACGAGGCGACCCTGTCCATGTGGGTGGCTCCAACGAGGGACGTGACGGCTGTAGTGGTGGGACGTGTGTGCGCGGGGTGCGCATCGTGTGGGTCAGCACAGTGTCACCGCCAGCCGTGCCGTCGTGCTCGCGCCGGCGAGACGCGCGGCGGTTGAGCGCGGTACCGACAGCACGACGAGCGCCCCGCCCTCGGCCGCGCCGCCCGGTGTCTCCAGCGCCTCCGGCACCTTCGTCACCCGTGCTCCGCGCGCGATCACATGGGCGTCACCGCCTGCCGCCGTCTGCTCGGCGGCGATGACGTCCACCCGGTCACCGGGCCGCAACAGCCGGACCGTGGCCGCGTCGGCGATCCGCACCGGTGCCGTCACGAGCTGGACGGCACGGTGTTCCCGTACGGGATCTGCCGCGGGAAGCCCCCGGGGCCGTTCCGTTTCCTGGGGGCCCGTGGGTCCCGCGGCCAGGACCGCGGCCGCCGTGACGGAGAGGCCGACCGCCACTGCGCGCCGTCGATGCCGTACGAGTCGCTGCAGTTGATAACGCCCGCCGCGGATGCGCACGGGGGCGAAGTGCGGCACCTCGCAGGTCGGGGGAGCTTCCACGCCGAGCGGCCGTGGGAAAACGGGAGCGGGGGAAGGGGAGAGGGAAGACGAGGGCGAGGGCGAGGGCGAGGGTGTGAAGGACATGGGACCACCACCTGCGACGAGGGATCGGCTTGCGATGCCACGATGCGGCTTCGCGCCGATTCCTGTTGAGGCCAGTGGGCTACTGCCGAGTTGTGGACAACTCCCTCACCCGAACGGGACGTTCCGCCCCGCCGGCCCAGCCCCCGCCCGCCTCACCGCCCCCGCCGCCCCCCCCCCCACAACGGTGAGGCGGGCCAGAACCCCTACGGCAGCGCGAACCCCGGATCCATCCCGCCCAGCGCGTTCGCGCACAGGCAGTCCCGCTCCTCGGTCGGGGGCAGCGCGGCCACGGCGTCGAACAGCACGCCTCGCATCCGGTCCACGTTCGCCGCGAACACCCGCAGCACCTCGTCGTGGGAGACGCCCTCGCCCGTCTCGGCGCCCGCGTCGAGATCGGTGACCAGGGCCAACGAGGTGTAGCAGAGCTCCAGTTCACGGGCGAGCGCCGCCTCGGGGTGTCCGGTCATGCCGACCACCGACCAGCCCTGCGCCTGGTGCCACACCGATTCGGCGCGGGTCGAGAAACGCGGCCCCTCGATCACGACCAGCGTGCCGCCGTCCACCGCTTCCCAGTCCCGCCCGTGTGCCGCCTTCAGCGCGGCCGCCCGCCCGACCGGGCAGTAGGGATCGGCCAGGGACACGTGCACCACGTTCGGCACCGCGCCGCCCGGCAGCGGCAGCCCGTCGAAGTACGTGCCCGTCCGGGACTTCGTACGGTCGGCCAGTTGGTCCGGCACCAGCAGCGTGCCGGGCCCGTACTCGGGGCGCAGGCCGCCCACCGCGCACGGGCCGAGGACCTGGCGGGCACCGACGGACCGCAGTGCCCAGAGGTTGGCCCGGTAGTTGATGCGGTGCGGCGGAAGATGGTGGCCGCGTCCGTGCCGGGGCAGGAAGGCGACCTGTCGGCCGGCGACCTCGCCGAGGAAGAGGGAGTCGCTGGGCGGCCCGTAGGGGGTGTCCACCTGGATCTCGGTCACGTCGTCGAGGAACGAGTAGAAGCCGGAGCCGCCGATCACACCGATTTCCGCGTTCGCCTTGTTCGCCATGCCCGCACCCTAACCGCCCCCGGAAACGCCGAAGACCCCGCCGTCATAAGACGACAGGGTCCCGTAAGAAAAGGGTCCTACGCGGCGGGGAGGGCTTGGTCCTACGCGGCGGAGCTGCTGCTGGACGAGCTGCCCGTGCTTGAGCTCGAGGACTTCGAGCTCGAGGACTTCGACTCCGAGGACTTCGAGTCCGAGGACGACTTCGAGTCGGAGGACTTCGACTCCGACGACGAAGCGGACGCCGCCGACTTCGAGGACGACGGCGCGCTGCTCGACGAGGAGCTGCGGCTGTCGTTGCGGTAGAAGCCGGAGCCCTTGAAGACGATGCCGACCGCGGAGAACACCTTCTTGAGGCGGCCCTGGCAGTTGGGGCACTCGGTGAGTGCGTCGTCGGTGAACTTCTGCACCGCCTCGAGGCCCTCGCCACATTCGGTGCACTGGTACTGGTAGGTCGGCACTTGTCTTCCTCCTGGCACTCTCAGTCAATGAGTGCTAACGATGGTCCATAGTGGCGTATTCCTGAGGATCAGTCCACTGCCACCGGCACTCGGTGACCCACGCCACGTGCCACGGTCCGGCTGTGGGGCCGTGCCGCGAGTCGTGAACGCAGTGCCAGCAGGGTCGCGAGGGCGAGCAGCGTGCCGCCCGTCGGGACCAGGAATCCGGCGCCGCCCCAGAAGCGGTCCTCCAGCTGTCCGGCGATCGTGACGGCCGCCGCCTGGCCGAGTGCGACCGCCCCGGTCAGCCAGGTGAACGCCTCGGTGCGGGCGCCGGCCGGGACCAGCTCCTCGACCAGGGTGTAGCCGGTGATCAGAGCGGGCGCGATGCACATGCCGACGAGCAGGCCCAAGCCGGCCAGTACGGGCACCGAGTGCGCGGCCCACAGGCCGGACGCGGTCAGCGCGAGGGCGGCGTACCCGACGAGCAGACGGCGGCGCGGGGCCACCTTCCATGCGATGGCGCCGCAGACCAGGCCGGAGAGCATGTTGCCGGCGGCGAAGACGCCGTACAGGGCGCCGTTCAGACCGGGTTCGCCGATCGACTCGCTGAACGCGGCCAGCGAGACCTGCATGCCGCCGAAGACGGAGCCGATGCCGAGGAACGCCACGATCAGGACCCGCACTCCGGGGATGCGCAGGGCCGAGATGTGCTCCACGCGCGCGTGCCCGTCGGCGGCGACAGTGGGCTGGGTGCTCTTCTGCGCGGCGAACAGGAGGCCGCCCAGCAGCGTCAGTGAGGCCTCCGTCACCAGGCCCGCGGCGGGATCCACCGCCGTGCACAGCGCGGTGGCCAGCAGCGGGCCGACGACGAAGGTCAGTTCGTCCGTGACCGACTCGAAGGCCGCCGCGGTGGACATCAGGGGCGAGTCCTGGAGCTTCGCGGCCCAGCGGGCCCGCACCATGGGGCCGATCTGGGGCGTCGAGGCGCCCGTCGGCACGGCTGCCGAGAGCAGCGCCCACAGGGGGGCGTGGGACAGCGCGAGCGCGGTCAGGGTCAGGCCCGACAGCGCGTGAACCACGACGCCCGGGATGAGCACCGCGCGCTGTCCGTGGCGGTCGGCGAGGCGACCGCCGTAGGGCGCGAACAGGGCCATGGAGACACCGGTGACGGCCGCGGCGGCGCCCGCCGCCCCGTACGAGCCGGTGGTGTGCTGCACGAGCAGCACGATGGAGACGGTGAGCATCGCGAACGGCTGGCGTGCCGCGAAGCCGGGAAGCAGGAACGTCCAGGCGCCGCGGGTGCGCAGCAGCTGTCCGTATCCGGGGCGGGAGGTGACCGTGGATGCCACGGCCCGTGCCTTTCTGCCGCCTGGTGGCGTGGCCCCCTGGGGGGCGAGGCGCCGAGAGCTGTCCTCTTGCGCGGACTGCGGTAGATGCCAAAGCCCGCTGTCAGGAGCGTCCCGGCCGCCATACGGTCGCGCCAGCTCTGCGTCAGGCAGAGTTGGTTCGATCAAAGTGCGCCTTCAGCTTACAGGGATCAAGGCTGGCGGGCCTGTGAAAACGAGCACCATGGGGTCGTGTGCCTGTGATTGCCTGGGGTGTGAACCGTATGAAACACGACCTTAACGGCCTGTGTCGATGCCGTCCGTGCCCAGCCATCCGGCCAGCTTGCCGCCGTGGCCGACCGCGCGCAGCCGCCGTTCCGCGGCGTCCCGGACGGGGTTGGTGGCGACCACGAGGAGCTCGTCCCCGTGCCGCAGCACCGTCGTGGGCAGCGGTACGAACGATTTTCCCTCGCGGACGACCAGGGTGACCGCGGCCCCGGTCGGCAGGCGCAGCTCGTTGACCTCGACGCCGTGCATCTTCGAGCCCTTGGGGATCTCCACGGACAGCAGGTGCCCGCGCAGCCGCTCCAGGGGCGCCGACTCGATGCCCAGGTCGGCGGCGGCGTCCGGGTCGCCGCCCAGGCGCAGCTTGCCGGCGAGCCAGGGCAGGGTCGGTCCCTGGACCAGGGTGTAGACGACGACCAGGACGAAGACGATGTTGAAGATGCGGCGGCTGGCGTCGACGCCCTGCACCATCGGGATGGTCGCCAGGATGATGGGCACCGCTCCGCGCAGTCCGGCCCAGGACATGAGGGTCTGCTCCTGCCAGGGCACCCGGAACGGCGTCAGGCAGAGCGCGATGCTCAGCGGGCGGGCCACCATCGTCAGCACCAGCCCGATGATGAGCGCCGGCCAGATGTCGTCGCCCAGTTCGTGCGGGGTGACCAGCAGGCCGAGCAGGACGAACATGCCGATCTGGGCGATCCAGCCGAGCCCGTCGGCGAACCCGCGGGTGGCGGGCCAGTGCGGCAGCCTCGCGTTGCCCAGCACCATCGAGGCGAGATAGACCGCGAGGAAGCCGCTGCCGTGGGCCATCGCGCCCGCGGCGTACGCCGTGACGGCGATCGCCATCACGGCGATCGGGTAGAGGCCGGAGGCGGGCAGGGCGACGTGCCTGAGGCCCCAGGAGCCCAGCCAGCCCACCGCGATGCCGATGGCGGCGCCGATGGCCAGCTCCAGAGCGATCTTCCCGAGCAGCACGTACCAGTGTTCGAACGGGCCCGCGGTGGAGAAGGAGGCCACCAGGATGACCACCGGGGCGTCGTTGAAGCCTGACTCGGCCTCCAGCGTGCCCGTCACGCGCGCGGGGAGAGGGATCTTGCGCAGCACCGAGAAGACCGCCGCCGCGTCCGTCGAGGACACCACCGCTCCGATGATGAGCGCCTGCCGCCACTCCAGCCCGACCAGGTAGTGCGCGGCCGTCGCCGTCACCCCGACGCTCACCGCGACCCCGGCCAGCGCCAGCGTGGAGGCGGCGGGCAGGGCCGGCTTGATCTCCTTCCACTTCGTGCCGAGGCCACCCTCGGCCAGGATCACGACGAGGGCCGCGTATCCGATGACCTGGGTCATCGCGGCGCTGTCGAAGTGGATGTCGCCGACGCCGTCCTGGCCCATGGCGACGCCGATCCCCAGGTAAACGAGCAGGCTGGGGAGCCCGCTGCGCGAGGAGATCCGAACCGCTGCCACGGCGACGAGCAGAACGAGCGAGCAGACGAGCAGGAGCTGGTTGAGGTGGTGGACAGTCAGCGGCCGTTCCCTTCCCTGGCCCGCGGCGTCATTCTCGCGGGCTCACGTACATCGGACACGAAGGAGAATCGTTTCGCATCCAAGTACTTCGTTACCTTACCTAACTCTTGACGATTTCTTGACACTCGGAGTGGCGAGATCGAACGCGTGTGCTTCCGAGTTCCCGACTCCGCGTCAAGTGGCACCGGGCCCTGCGCCTATGGTTGCTCCAGCGCTCAGTCAAATGGATACGCCCGCCTGCCGCTCGCGTTAGGACAGCAAGGACAGCGATGCCCCCCAACACCACCGCCTCATCGGGTCAGAAGCCCGGCAAGTCCGGCAGGAAGAAGGGGCGCAAAGCCCGTTTGCTCGGCTTTGTCCTCGTGCTGGCCATCATCGGAGGCGTGGCCTACGGGGCGTACTGGTCCGTCAGTACGGTTCGCGCCTCGTTCCCGCAGACCAAGGGCTCGAGTACCCTGGACGGCCTGTCCGGACCCGTCGACGTCAAGCGGGACGGGTACGGCATCCCGCAGATCTACGCCTCCTCCGACGCGGACCTGTTCATGGCGCAGGGCTACGTCCAGGCGCAGGACCGGTTCTACGAGATGGACGTGCGCCGGCACATGACCTCCGGGCGGCTCTCGGAGATGTTCGGCAAGGACCAGGTCGACAACGACGAGTTCCTGCGCACGCTGGGCTGGGACCGGGTGGCGAAGCAGGAGTACGACAAGACCCTGTCGGCCTCCACGAAGAAGTACCTCCAGGCCTACGCCAAGGGGGTCAACGCCTACCTCCAGGGCAAGAGCGGCGAGGACATCTCCCTGGAGTACGCGGCGCTCGGCTTCACCAACGACTACAAGCCCGCGAAGTGGACCCCGGTCGACTCCGTCGCATGGCTGAAGGCGATGGCCTGGGACCTGCGCGGGAACATGCAGGACGAGATCGACCGCGCCCTGATGACCAGCCGCCTCGGCCCCAAGCAGATCGCCGACCTGTACCCGCAGTACCCCTACAGCCGCAACCAGACGATCGTCCAGCAGGGCCAGTACGACGAGCTCACCGGCACGTTCGACGGCGGCGACGACGACGCGTCCGGGACGGGCACGGGGACCGGCACCGGCACGGGTACCGGCACCAGTACCGGCACGGGCACGGGCGGCACGAGCGGCACCTCGGGGACGGCCGGTTCCGCCCTGCAAGGTCAGCTGACGGGCCTCCAGAACGTCCTGGACGACGTCCCCACGGCCGTCGGCGTGAACGGCAACGGCATCGGCTCGAACTCCTGGGTGGTGCGCGGGGAGCACACCATCAACGGCAAGCCGCTGCTCGCCAACGACCCGCACCTGTCCGCCTCCTTGCCGTCCGTCTGGTACCAGATGGGCCTGCACTGCCGCGCGATCTCCAGCAAGTGTCAGTACGACGCCACCGGCTACACCTTCGCGGGCATGCCCGGCGTGGTCATCGGCCACAACCAGAACATCGCCTGGGGCATGACCAACTCCGGCGTCGACGTCACCGACCTCTACCTGGAGAAGCTCTCCGGCGACGGCTACCTCTACGGCGGCAAGGTGAAGCCCTTCACCACACGCGAGGAGACCATCAAGGTCGCGGGCGGCTCTTCCAAGAAGATCGTCGTCCGGCAGACCAGCGACGGAATGCCCTTGCTGTCCGACCGTGACAACGAGCTGGTGAAGGTAGGCAAGAAGGCTACGGTCGACACCGCGGCCCCCGACCGCGGCGAAGGCTACGGCATCGCCCTGCGCTGGACCGCGCTGGACCCGGGCACCTCCATGGACGCCGTCTTCGCAATGGACAGAGCCACCGACTGGAACGAGTTCCGCGAGGCCGGCGCGCTGTTCGACGTGCCGTCGCAGAACCTGGTCTACGCCGACACCAAGGACAACATCGGCTACACGCTGCCCGGGAAGATCCCCACGCGCGCGAAGGGCGACGACGGCTCCATCCCGGCGCCCGGCTGGGACCCCAAGTACAAGTGGACCGGCTACATCAAGAAGGACGAGCTGCCCTACGAGTACAACCCGGAACGCGGCTACATCGTCACCGCCAACCAGGCCGTGGTCGACAAGGACAAGTACCCCTACACGCTCACCACGGACTGGGGCTACGGCACGCGCAGCCAGCGGATCACCGACCTGATCGAGCAGAAGATCAAGGGCGGCGGCAAGATCTCCACCGACGACATGCGGCAGATGCAGCTGGACAACAGCAGTGAGATCGCCAAGCTGCTCGTGCCCAAGCTGCTGAAGATCGACGTCGGCGACAAGAACGTCCGCGAGGCCCAGGAGCTCCTGGAGGGCTGGGACTACACCCAGGACGCCGACTCGGCGGCGGCCGCCTACTTCAACTCGGTCTGGCGCAACATCCTCAAGCTCTCCTTCGGCAACAAGCTGCCCAAGGAGCTGCGGGTCGAGGGCCAGTGCCTGTGGGTGGACCCGGTCAACACCACCGGGCCCGTCGACGAGACCGAGAAGGTCCGCGAGTGCGGCGAGCGCGACGCCGACCAGGCCCAGCCGGACGGCGGCGACCGGTGGTTCGAGGTGGTGCGCAACCTCATGGACGACGAGAACAGCGACTGGTGGAAGACGCCCAAGTCGGGCACCCGCCCCGAGGCGAACAACCGCGACCAACTGTTCAGGCGCGCCCTGATCGACGCCCGTTGGGAACTGACCGCCAAGCTCGGCAAGGACATCGACACCTGGAGCTGGGGCCGGCTGCACCGCCTGTTCCTGAAGAACCAGACCCTCGGCACCGATGGCCCCGGTTTCCTCAAGTACATGCTCAACCGCGGCCCGTGGAAGCTCAGCGGCGGCGAGGCGGCGGTCAACGCCACCGGCTGGAACGCCGCCGGTGGATACGAGGTCGTGTGGGTGCCGTCGATGCGGATGGTGGTCAACCTCGACGACCTCGACAAGTCGAAGTGGATCAACCTCACCGGCGCCTCCGGGCACGCCTTCAGCGCCCACTACACCGACCAGACGGGCAAGTGGGCCGATGGTGAGCTGCTGGACTGGTCCTACTCCGACAAGGCGGTCGACGACAGCACGAGCGACTCGCTGGTGCTGAGGCCGTGAGCCGCTGAGGCCGTGAGCCGCCGCAGCGGCGAGCTGTCGAAACCCTGAGCTGTCGAAGGCCCGGCCCCTTTCGGAGCCGGGCCTCTCAGTCCGATCAGTCCGACGGGAAGCGGCGCACGCCCGACGGCGTCACCACCGCCCGCACCGGTTGGTCGTGTGCCTCGGCCGGCACGCGCTCCACGACCTCGGAGTCGTACAGCAGCACCACCAGCGCGGGGTGCGCGCCCGCGCGCTCCAGACGGGCGAGGACGCGGTCGTACGAGCCCCCGCCGCGCCCCAGACGCATCCCGCGCGCGTCGACCGCCAGCCCCGGCAGCAGTACCACGTCGGCGCCGGTCACGGCGTCCGGGCCCAGATACTCCCCGGCGGGCTCGAACAGGGCCATCCGCCCGCCGTGTCGGACGCGTTGGAGTGAACCCTCACCGGTGTACGCGCCCCAGTCGAGGTCATTGTCGGGCAGCAGCGCCGGGAGCAGGACTCGCACGCCCCGCGCGCGCAGCGCGTCCAGCAGCGTGAGCGTGCCGGGTTCGCTACCCACGGAGACGTACGCCGCCACCGTGCGCGCCCCCGCCAACTCGGGCAGGTCCAGTGCCCTGCCGGCCAGCGCGGTGGCCGCTTCCCGCACGTCATCGGCCGTCAACCTGTTCCTCACCGTGAGGAACTCCTGCCGCAACGTTCGCTTGTCAGGCTCGGCCGGACGTCCGCTGTGGCTCAAAGGCTGCACCCGTACCCTTTCAATGTGCTCATATGAGAGCTAATTCACCGGAGCCTCAGATTCCGATCTAAGGCACCGGATAAGGTTGCCGCATGACTCAGTCGCACCCTCGGATCAGCAAGGCTGTCATCCCAGCAGCAGGTCTCGGCACCCGGTTCCTGCCGGCCACCAAGGCCACTCCCAAGGAGATGCTGCCGGTCGTCGACAAGCCCGCGATCCAGTACGTGGTCGAGGAGGCCGTGTCCGCCGGCCTGGACGACGTCCTCATGATCACAGGCCGCAACAAGCGCCCCCTGGAGGACCACTTCGACCGCAACTACGAGCTGGAATCGGCCCTTCAGAAGAAGGGTGACGCGAGTCGCCTCGCCAGGGTGCAGGAGTCCAGCGACCTCGCGACCATGCACTACGTTCGCCAGGGCGACCCCAGGGGCCTCGGTCACGCCGTCCTGTGCGCCGCCCCCCACGTGGGCCAGGAGCCCTTCGCGGTCCTCCTCGGCGACGACCTGATCGACCCGCGCGACCCGCTGCTCAAGCGGATGGTCGAGGTCCAGGAGCAGCGCGGCGGCAGCGTCATCGCGCTCATGGAGGTCGCGCCCGAGCAGATCCACCTCTATGGCAGCGCGGCCGTCGAGCCCACCAACGACGCCGACACCGTCAAGGTCACCGGCCTGGTGGAGAAGCCGGACCCGGCGGACGCCCCGTCGAACTACGCGGTGATCGGCCGCTATGTCCTCGACCCGCACGTCTTCGACATTCTGCGCAAGACCGAGCCCGGTCGTGGTGGCGAGATCCAGCTCACCGACGCCCTCCAGCAGCTCGCCTCGGACGAGAAGATCGGCGGCCCGGTGCACGGCGTCGTCTTCAAGGGCCGCCGCTATGACACCGGCGACCGCGGCGACTACCTGCGTGCCATTGTCAGACTCGCGTGCGAACGTGAAGACCTGGGCCCGGACTTCCGGACCTGGCTTCGCAGTTACGTAGCCGAGGAGATGTAGCAACGTTGAGCAGCGCCGCCCCCCGCACCGCCGGCCCTGACCACCTCTGGTCGGTGGACGAGCACCTGGAGGACATCCTCGCGACCGTCCGCCCCCTCGAACCCATCGAGCTGCAACTCCTCGACGCCCAGGGCTGCGTCCTGGTCGAGGACGTCACGGTGCCGGTGTCCCTGCCGCCGTTCGACAACAGCTCCATGGACGGGTACGCGGTGCGGGTCGCGGATGTCGCGGGTGCGAGCGAGGAGTATCCGGCCGTCCTCGAGGTCATCGGGGACGTGGCCGCGGGCCAGGCCGCGCTGCTCCACGTCGGCCCCGGCCAGACCGCCCGGATCATGACCGGCGCCCCGCTGCCGCCCGGCGCCGAGACCGTCGTCCCCGTCGAGTGGACCGACGGCGGCCTCGGCGAGGGCCCGGTGACCGCGATGCGCGCCCGCGCCCTGGCCCCCCAGGGCGCCGAGGGACACGTACACGTGTACCGCCCAGCCGAGGCACGCGCTCATGTGCGCGCCAAGGGCAGTGACGTGAAGGCCGGAGACCGCGCCCTGGAGGCGGGCACCGTCCTCGGGCCGCCGCAGATCGCCCTGCTCGCCGCCATCGGGCGCGCCACCGTCCGGGTGCGCCCCCGTCCGCGCGTGGTGATCATGTCCACCGGCAGCGAACTCGTCCAGCCCGGCGAGGCACTCGGCAGCGGTGAGATCTACGACTCCAACAGCTTCGCCCTCACCGCCGCCGCCCGCGACGCCGGTGCCATCTCCTACCGGGTGGGCGCCGTCGCCGACGACGCCGAGACACTCCGCTCCACCATCGAGGACCAGCTCGTGCGCGCCGACCTCATGGTCACCACGGGCGGGGTCAGCGTCGGGGCGTACGACGTCGTCAAGGAGGCCCTGTCGTACGTCGGCGACGAGGACGAGGCCGGCAGCGGCATCGACTTCCGCAAGCTCGCCATGCAGCCCGGCAAGCCCCAGGGCTTCGGCTCCATCGGCCCCGACCACACCCCGCTGCTCGCGCTGCCCGGCAACCCCGTGTCGTCGTACGTCTCCTTCGAGCTGTTCGTGCGCCCCGCGATCCGCACCCTGATGGGCCTCGACGACGTGCACCGGCCGCGCACCCGCGCGAAGCTGACCGCCGACAAGGCGCTGACCTCGCCGAAGGGCCGTCGGCAGTTCCTGCGCGGCATGTACGCCGACGGCGCGGTGACCCTGGTCGGCGGCGCCGGATCGCACCTGGTCGCGGCCCTGGCACACGCGGACGCGCTGATCGTCGTCCCCGAGGACGTGGAGTCCGTCGAGCCGGGCACCGAGGTCGAGGTCGTGCTGCTCGGCTGAGCCGCGGGGTCCGCGCCGCTCGACGGTTCGACTTGGCGGTACCGTGTCGCGCACAGCAGGCCCGCGCGCCGGGCCCGGACCGGGAGCGCCACACAGCATGACAACGCCTTCCCGGGGGGAGACCCCCGGACCCTCAGCGCAGGACCGACTGACCCACATCGACGAGGCGGGCGCGGCCCGCATGGTCGATGTCTCCGCGAAGGACGTGACCGCGCGCACCGCCAGCGCCAGCGGCCGCGTCCTGGTCTCGCCCCGCGTGATCGAGCTGCTGCGGGGCGAGGGCGTTCCCAAGGGCGACGCCCTCGCCACCGCGCGGATCGCGGGCATCATGGGCGCCAAACGCACCCCGGACCTCATCCCGCTGTGCCACCCGTTGTCGGTGTCCGGTGTGAAACTGGACCTGAAGGTCGCGGACGACGCCGTGGAGATCCTGGCCACGGTGAAGACGACGGACCGCACGGGCGTCGAGATGGAGGCCCTCACCGCGGTCTCCGTCGCCGCCCTCACCGTGATCGACATGATCAAGGCGGTCGACAAAGGAGCGGTCATCACGGACGTACGGGTCGAGGAGAAGACGGGCGGCAAGTCGGGCGACTGGAGCCGGGCATGACGTATCGAGCTCTTGTGGTCACCGCCTCCAACCGGGCCGCGGCCGGGGTGTACGAGGACAAGGGCGGCCCGCTGATCGCCGACGGCCTGCGGAGCTTCGGCTTCGCCGTCGACGGACCCCAGGTCGTCCCTGACGGCGACCCCGTGGAAGCCGTCCTGCGCGCCGCCGTCGACGCCGGGTACGACGTGGTCGTCACCACCGGCGGCACCGGCATCTCGCCCACCGACCGCACACCCGAGGCGACCCGCCGGGTGATCGACCACGAGGTACCGGGCATCGCGGAGGCCATCAGGGCCTTCGGCCGGGAGAAGGTACCGACGGCGGCGCTCTCCCGTGGCCTGGCGGGAGTGGCGGGACGGACACTGATCGTCAATCTGCCGGGTTCCTCCGGCGGGGTGAAGGACGGTCTCGCCGTCCTGGAGCCCCTGTTGACGCACGCCGTCGACCAGATCCGCGGCGGGGACCACCCAAGACCCGGCTCCGGCAGTGGGGGTGCGAGCTGAACAGCCCATCCTGGCCCGTCGTACTGGCGGACGGCGATGTCGTCCTCCGGCCGATAAGAATGCGCGACCAGCGGGCCTGGCGCGAGGTCAACCGGCGCAACCGGGACTGGCTGCGGCCGTGGGAGGCGACCATTCCGCCGCCCACTCCGAGCGGCCCGATCGCGCACCGGCCGACCTATCGGCAGATGGTCCGGCATCTGCGGGCCGAGGCGCACGCCGGACGGATGCTGCCGTTCGTCATCGAGTACCAGGGGCGGCTGGTCGGGCAGTTGACGGTCGCCGGAATCACCTGGGGCTCGATGTGCTCGGGACACATCGGGTACTGGGTGGACGAGTCGGTGGCCGGCCGCGGGGTGATGCCGACCTCCGTGGCGCTCGTCGTGGACCACTGTTTCCGGGCCGTGGGTCTGCACCGCATCGAGGTCTGCATTCGCCCCGAGAACGTGCCCAGTCGCCGGGTGGTGGAGAAACTCGGATTCCGCGATGAGGGGCTGCGCCCGCGCTATCTCCACATCGACGGCGCGTGGCGCGACCATCTCGTGTTCGCGCTCACCTCGGAAGAGGTGCCGGACGGTTTGCTCAGGCGCTGGCAGCGGGCACGCTCCAGGAGCACGCCCCACGACAATCCCGCGTAGTCGCTGGTCGCGAGTCGCTGGTCGCCGACCAGTGGTCCGTACCTAATGCGCAGAGGTCCATATCCCGGGAAATTGAATATATGTTCGAAAATGATCGGTGGATGACCGCCTTGGGGCGTTGATTTCGCTACCTCGGTGGCCTACTGATCGCATCGTTCACAAAAAAAGCTCGAAATATCAGCCAGATCGTGCGACACACCGACTCAATTGGCGGATGGCCTCACGCAAACCCCTCTACCGTGTGAGGCGTGAGCAGCAGCGGCCTCATCTACGCAGTCATTGTCGGGGCCTGGGCCGCCTACTTGGTGCCGATGTGGCTCCGTAGGCAGGACGAGCTGAACGAGGCCCGTCCGACGGAACGCTTCAGCACAGCCATCCGGTTGCTGTCCGGACGGGCGGGGATGGAGCGCCGATACGCCAAGGACCTGCGGGCGCGCTCCACCGAGGAGGGGGAGCCAGGCGCCGTCGGCGCGGGCGTCGCCACCGACTCGGTGGACGTCCGTGCCTTCGCCATGCCTCCGGCCCGCCCGCAGGCGCAGGCGGTGGTCCAGGCGCAGAGCCCGGGGCGCGCGGAACAAGCGCGCGAATCGGTGCGGGAATCGGCACGAGAACCGGCACGAGAACCGGTGCGGGAGCCCGTACGGGAACCTGTCCGTGAACCCGTTCGGGAGCCCGTCCGCGAATCCGGGCCCGATTCCGTACGGGAGGAATCGGTCGCCTCGGCGCCCAAGCGAGTGCCGGCCCCCCGGCGTACGCCCGCCGCGGAGGCGGCCGCGGCGCGCGCCCAGCGTACGAAGGCGCTCGCGCGACGTCGGCGTACCACGGTCATGCTCTTCCTCGCCTTCACGCTGGGCGCGGTCGTCGCCGCGGTCGGAGGGCTCAAGTACCTGTGGGCGCCCGGTGTTCCCGCCGTACTGCTCAGCACGTACATCGCGTACCTGCGTTCCCAGGAACGGCGGCGCTTCGCCTACCAGATGGACCGGCGCACGGCCGAGGCCGCCGCGCAGCGACTGCGTGAGCGCGCCCGCCAGCCGCGTCGGCGGGCAGCCGTCGAAGAGGGCGTCGACTCCGACGTGCCGGAGGAAGGCCCGGAGCCGGCGTCCGACCACGGAATGTCGGCGCTCGCCGCGGACCGGCGTGCGCTCGTCGAGCAGACCGACCACGCCGAGTGGGTCGACCAGCAGCGTGAGCGGCAGCAGCGCCCGGGCCAGGGGGACAGCTGGGACCCGGTACCGGTGCCGTTGCCGACATACGTGACCGCCCCCGTCGCCCCCCGGGCCACCTCCGACGTGGACCTGGGCGCGCCGGACGCGTGGAGCTCGGCGCGCTCCAGCACCGTCACGCCCGACCAGGAGGCGGAGCCCGTCGCCCGGGACGGTGGATCGGAGGAGGACCCCGCCGACGCGGACGACAGGTCGGCGGACGGTCGCAGTGACGCCCGCCGCGCCGCCTCCGCCCGCCGCGCCCGCGAACGCGGCCGCACCCCGCTCTTCGACCAGTACGAGGACGGTGACCGGCCCCGGGCCGCCAACGAGTGAGCTCCGAGGGCCGGGCACGTGTGGTCACAGTGCCCTCCCTGACCAGCCGGGGAACGGATTTCCAAGCACCCGGACGGGGATGCTAGAGTTTCACTCGTTGCAAGGGCCTGTGGCGCAGTCTGGTAGCGCACCTCGTTCGCATCGAGGGGGTCTGGGGTTCAAATCCCCACAGGTCCACACATCGCAACTCGAAGCCCCTGCCGGGGAGATCCGGCAGGGGCTTTTGCGTGCCGTACAGCAGCGAAGTACAGCAACTCGCGGCGCGCGGGCGGCGTTGGAGGACGCGCTCACCCCCCTGGCGTGAGCCCGCACACGCCCACGCTCAGGCTGATGCGCACGTTCGGGTACTGCTGGTGGAAGTCGCGCAGGGCGTCAGGGATGTCGACTGCGGCGACGGACGGGATGACGCCCACGGCGAGCCGTCCGCGTACCTCGCCGACAGCCGCGGCGACTTCGTTGGCCGCGCGCTCGGCGGCGTCCAGACACTCCCGGGCTGCGGGAAGGAAGGCCGCACCGGCCGGCGTCAACCGTACCCGGCGGCTGGTGCGTTCGAAGAGTCTCGCGCCCAGTTCCTTTTCGAGGCGGGCGACTTGGTGGCTTAGGGCGGACTGGACGACCAGATAGCGTTCGGCGGCCAAGTCGCTTTGGACTCACATCAGTTGATGCTTTCCGGGCTGGTGATGCCCGCGCTTCTTGACTGGTCCGGAAGTCCGGGTGCGGATATCGGGGGGTGCGGGATTTTACTCCGTGGGGGGTTGGCCAGCGGGCGCGTGGGGATGGTGGGTGCCCGTCCCGGTCGGCTGGTGGGCGGCTTGAGCTGGACGGGACGCGGCGAACGCCATGGCGAGCTGGTCGTGCAGAGACGCTGCGCAGGGGTGGGCATCGCGGCGCGGTGTGATCGTGTAGATACCGCGGGTCGGGGGATCCACAAGGCCGACTGCGGTGACATCGGCCCGCAGCGCGCTCGTCAGTACTCCGGGGATCAACGCGATGGCATGACCAGTGGCGACCAGGGCCAGCTTGCCGGGAAGATCAGCCGCGGTGAGGTCGATGCGGGCGCTGACCCCGGCGCGGGCGGCGTGCTGGCGAAGGAGCGCCGCCGAGCCGTCGTTGTCCTCGGCCCAGGTCTGGTCGGCCAGACCCTGAATGCGGACCGGCCCGTGCCCGGCCTGCGGATGGCCGACCGGCATGACGACGACCATCTCGTCCAGCCCGAGGAACCGGCGTTCGACCCGCGGGGCGACGGCCAGCCCCGGCGGAGCGTCGGTGACGACGGCGATGTCGAGATCGCCCGCGATCACGCGGCCGTGCAGCTGTGCGCTCAGACCGGGGAGCAGGCTCCACCGGATGGATCCGGCCTGCCTCAGCAGGCCCCGGACGGCCTCAGGGACGATCCCCGCGGCGAGAGACGGCGATGGCCAGGGGACGATCACACACCCCGTCGCGAACGTCTCGTACAGCGCGAACGGCGCGGTCGGCCTCATTGAGCGTGGCCAGGGCATGGCGCCGGAACACCTCACCGGCCGGCGTCGGACGCACACCACGCGCATGGCGCTCCACCAGAGGCACGCCGAGCTGCCGCTCCAGCCCGGCGATCTGCCGGGAGACCGCCGACTGCGTGTGATTGAGCTCGGCTGCCGCCGCCGACAGCGATCCGACCCGGCACACAGTCACGAAGGCCCGCCACACGGTCAGATCCATGGCGGCAGTATGCCCAGTCGGTATGCGGGCCCCGCAGGGCGGGCATGCGAGATCTGCGCTTGTCGCTCCCATCGAGGTGCACCACTGTGGCGCGCATGACCACACCGCACACGATCGCCGTCCTCGGTCTGGGGCGCATGGGCGGCGCCATCGCGACACGCCTGGCCGCCCAGGACTGGGACGTCGTCGGCTGGACCCGCTCGGGGCGCACATCGAGCACCGTCAAGATGACCGGCGACCCGAACGAGGCCGTGGCGCAGGCCGACCTCGTACTCCTGGCACTGTTCGACGGCCCGGCCTGCCGGCAAGTCCTCGACGACGTCCGTGACTCACTGCGAACGGACACGATCGTGCTCAACACCAGCACCATCGCCCCCGCCGAAGCATCGATACTGGACCGGCAACTCGGCCCGTCCTACGTCCACGCGCCCCTGCTCGGCTCGGTGCCGGCTGCAGTCGCCGGCACCCTGCAGATCCTCGCCGCCGCAGACCAGAACGCACTCGACCGAGTCCGACCGGTTCTGGAAACGCTGGGCACCGTCCGGCGCGCGGACGACGCCTCCACCGCCGCCGCGCTCAAGCTGATCGCCAACAACAGCCTCGCCGGCGCCGTCCTCGCACTGCGTGACTCACTGCGGCAGGCCGACGCCCTCGGCCTGCCCCGAACCCAGACGCTGGACATCCTCGAACTCGGCCAGCTCGGAGGGCTCGTGGCCCGAAAGCGACACTTCCTCCTCGATGAGCCAACCGCTGCCATGGCCGAATTCACGATCGGTGCGTTGGTCAAGGACATGGCGCTGCTGGCCGCCGCGTCGGACACCCCTTTGCGGAGTGCGGCCGGCCTGGTCGACACTCCTGCCGCCCCCGAGGCCGACATCGCCGTCGCCGCCACGGTCCCCGACGTGGAGAAGGCCGTGCTCAAACCGCTCCGCGCCTACATCCGCGGACACTCCACCGGCGACCCCACCCACTTCCGCGACGCGTTCCTTCCCACCGCCCGCATAGAAGGGATCCGAGACGGCGCATTCGTCTCCTGGCCCGTGGACGACTACTGCACCCTCTTCCAGGGCCAGCCGGCCCCGGACGAACCGACCCGTACCCGCCGCATCGACACCATCGACGTCCACGGCACCGTTGCGACCGCCACCATGACGCTCTCGCACGGCGCAGACACGTTCACGGACATCTTCCTGCTGATCCGCGCCGACGACGGCTGGCGCATCGCCAACAAGGCATATCACCGCCACTCCTGAGATCGGGAACCGATCCTTGTCCCCGGGAACGATCACCATGCGGATCACGAGATCCCGTCCAGCTCATCGAGTTGGGCGGGATCTCGTCGTTTCAGAACGGCGCACTCGGTGCGTCAGGGGCGGCGATGTTCATGACGTACTCGATTCGGTGGTGACCGAGGTGGTGGCCGACGGCCGGGACGTCGCGTCCGTGACACAGAGCAGGTCGCGGTTGCGGGTCTCCGGCGCCAGACGTGCGGCGACCAGGCTGATGACCATCATCAGGGTCATGTAGGCCGCGACGGGGATCCATGATCCGGAGAAGGCGGTGAGCAAGGAGGCGCAGATCAGCGGGGCGACGCCGCCGCCGAGGACAGAGGAGAACTCGCGGCCCAGGGTGACGCCGGCGTACCGGTAGCGGCTGCCGAAGAGTTCGGGGAAGTAGCTCATCTGCACGCCGACGGCGCCCTGTGCGGCCAGGACGAAGCCCAAGATCATCGTCACCGTGATGGCGATCGGCGACCCGGTGTTGAGCGCGATGAACGACGGACCTGGCAGCAGCACCAGCGCCGCGAGGATCGCGGAGTACACGGGCCTGCGCCCGACGCGATCGGAGAGGATGCCGAATCCGATCGCACCCAGACCGCCGCAGGCAGCGCCGATCATGAGTACCTTCGGCACGAACGAGGCGTCCACGCCGACCGTGGAGACCAGGTACGAGGCCATGAAGACCTGGTAGGTGTACGACTGCGCGCTGATTCCGACGTTCATGAACAGGACGAGCAGCATGGGCTTGCGGCCGTGCCGGAAGACCTCGCCGACCGGTGACTTCGGCACGTACTGCTCGAGGGCGGTGCCGACGAGCCCGGCCCAGGCGGCCCGGCGGACTGCGCCGGGGTCCGCGGTGACGCTCTTGGTGGGTGCCGAGGGCGGAGTCGGATCGTTTGTCAGGGATTCGGTGGGAGTGTCCATCATCCATGCCTCCTTGGATGGGGATGGCCTCAGAACGGCGGGGGACGTCGAGGTGCGGCTCTGAGAGGGGAGAAGAGGAACAGCGGAGCGGTACCGGAGAGTGATGTCTCCGGCCTCGCGATTCCCTGTGGGTCCGGCCGTTGTGGGGCCGTGGTTCAGGCGGTCGTGCCGCTGGGACGGACGACGACCTTGAGGTGGGTCGGGTCCGTGACCGGTGCGCGCAGCGCGTCGGTGGCGCCGTCGAGGGAGAAACGCCCGGTGAGCAGGGGAGCGAGGTCGACCCGGCCGTCGGCGGCCAGGGCGAGCGCGGTGGGGAAGGCGTGCGCGTAGCGGAACGCGGTGACGAGGTCGATCTCCCAGCGCTGCAGATGCGCCAGGGGCAGGCCGTCCACCGACGGGGCGGCCTGGCCGACGACGGTCGCACGGGCGGCGGGTCGCAGGGCCTGGATGCCCTGCCAGAGCGCGGCGGGATGAGCCGAGCACTCCACCAGCCGGTCCAGACCGGAGAGTTGGAGCTCCTCGTCGGCGGTGTTCACCACCTACGTGGCACCAAGGTCGCGTGCCTGCGCCAGCCTGGCGTCGTTGACATCGGTCACGATCACCTCGACGGCACCGGCGGCACGCGCCACCTGGGCGACGAGGATGCCGATCGGTCCGGCTCCCGTCACCAGTACCCGGTGGCCGAAGGCGATCCGGGCCCGGCGTACGGCCCATACGGCGACGGCCAACGGCTCTATCAGCGCGCCGAGTTCGAGAGGGAGCCCGCAGGGCAGCGGATGGACGGCGCGGACGGGGACGATGACCTGTCCGGCCATCAGTCCGTGTGTCGGCGGTGACCCGAAGCAGGTGCCGGCCGGACAGAGGTTGTACCGGCCCGCGCGGCAGGTCGCGCAGGCCCCGCAGCCGACGGCCGGTTCGATCGCGACCGGCGTGCCGGGCCTCATGTCGGTGCCGGGCCCGGCTTCGGTGACGATCCCGGAGGCCTCGTGGCCCAGCACGGTCGGCCCGCGCAGGGTGTTCTGGCCGTTCCTGCCGCCGGCGAAGTAGTGCATGTCCGAGCCGCAGACGCCTACGGCATCGATCTCCACGAGGACTTCGCCCAGGCCCGGATTCCGCAGCGGTATCTCCTCGACACGCAGGTCCTGCGGGGCGTGGAGAACGGCGGCTCTGGTCGATCCGGTCGTGTGGGGAGCGGAAACTGACACGGTCTCACATTCTTGTGAGGGGAGGTGGGGCGGGCTCAGACGCCTGGCGGCGGATCCGAGTCCGTGGCTTCTGCCGCGGCGCCCGCCGCCGCGACCGTCCCATGCCGTACGAGGACACCGATGAGCTCGGCGACCCGCTCGGCGAAGACGGGGTGTTCGGCGAGACCGTCCCCCAGCAGACCGGTGTCGATCACAGCGGTCACGAAGTCGGGGACGGATGCGCTGCTTTCGGTGATCTCCTGGAGACGGCCGCGAGCCGGGTCCGCCATGGCGGCGGACTGCGGCCCCGCGTCGAGACCCGGTGGTGGGGCCATGCAGCACAGATACGCGGCGACGGTCAGGGCGAGGTGATGAGGCATCCGCCCGGCCCGCAGATGGAGGAGTGCCGGTTCCGGAACGCGCTGGCGGAGCTTGACGGAGCCGTCGGAGCCCACCTGCCGGGTGCGATGGCCCAGCGCCGAGTTGGCCCAGCGGCCGAAGAGCTGCGCGACATACGCGTCGAGGTCGATGTCGTCGGGGACGGTCAGGCTGGGGAGGTACTCGCCGTGCAGCACCCGGTGCGCGGCCTCGGAGATATGGGGCCGCGCGATCGCCTCGGGGATGGTCGCCCTGCCGTCGAGCGCGCCGAGGTAGGCGATGAGCGAGTGGGTGCCGTTCAGCAGGCGGAGCTTGAGCAGCTCGTACGGCTCGACGTCGTCGGCGAAGAGAGCCCCGCCGTGCTCCCAGCCGGGCCGTCCCGCGGCGAAACGGTCCTGCATGACCCACATGCTGAACGGCTCGGCGGGGACGGGGACCTCGTCCCGTACCCCGAACCGCTCGGCGACCGTAGCCCGGTAGGTGTCCGTGGTGGCCGGCACGATCCGGTCCACCATGGTGTTCGGGAACGCCACGCTCTCGTCCAGCCACGGGGCCAGCTCGTCCCGCTCGGCCGGAGGCAGTTCCTGGACGAACTCCCTTACCAGCCGCGCGACCTGGGAACCGTTGGCTGCCAGGTTGTCGCAGCTCAGCACGGTCACTGGGGCCGTGGACGAGCGCAGGCGGCGTTGCAGGCCGCGGACCACCTGGCCGATCGGGGTGCGCGGGGAAGCGTCACCGCGCAGATCGGCCCGTACGCCGTCGTGGTCGAGATCGAGGTGTCCGGTGCGCGGCGAGAAGGTGTAGCCGTGCTCGGTCACCGTGAGGGAGACGATCCGGGTGCGCGGGGCCGCGATGGCGGTGACGACGGCGTCCGGGTCGTGCGCCGCGACGAGCACGCCGGTGTGCACGGCCGGTACGGTGAGCCGCTCTCCTTCCGGGGATATCTCGACCACGGAGTAACGGTGGGCCTGTGCGCGCAGCGCGTCGGCGACGGCGGCGGAACGGCTCGCCACGCCGAGGATTCCCCAGGGGCCGTCGGTGTGTGCCAACGCGGCGGCGGTGTAGACGGCCTGATGAGCGCGATGGAAGTTGCCCAGCCCGAGGTGCACGATGCCGGTCTCGGTGACCGCGCGACGGTGAAGCAGCGCGTGCTCCGGGACGGTGCCGGATCCCAGGCGGGGCAGCGAGGTCGTGGTCGTCATCTCACCAGTCCGTCATCGAGCCGTCGCGGCGGCGGGCCACCGGCAGGTAGGCGGGTTCGTACGGGAAGCGCGCGGCCAGGGCCTCGTCGACCTCGACGCCGAGGCCGGGGGCGTCGCCCGGATGCAGATACCCGTCGGCGTACCTCCAGTCGTGCCGGAACACCTCGTGCACCAGAGGGTCGTAACCCATGTACTCCTGAATGGCGAAGTTGGGCGTGGACAGGCCGACGTGCAGTGACGCCGCGAGCGCCACCGGGGAGACGTCGGAGGGCCCGTGCGGCCCGAGTTTGACCTGCCAGACCTCGGCCAGCGCGGCGATGCGCCGCAGATGGCTGATCCCGCCGGCGTGTGTGACACACGTCCGTACGTAGTCGATCAGCTGCTCGGTGATGAGCGACTGGCATTCCCAGACGGTGTTGAACACCTCGCCGATCGCGAGCGGAGTCGTGGTGTGCCGGCGGGTGTGCCGCAGCACTTCCTGGTTCTCCGCCGGAGTGACGTCCTCGAGCCAGAACAGGTCCACCTCCTCCAGCGCCTTCCCGAGGCGCGCGGCCTCGTTCGGGGTGAGCCGGTGGTGGGCGTCGTGGAGAAGGTGCAGTTCGGGGCCGACGTGCTCCCGGACCGCGGTGAGCGCGGCGGGCGCGTGTCGCAGGTAGGCGGCCGTGTCCCAGACCTCCACGCTCGGCGTGGCGCCCCGCCCGGCGGGTTCGTAACTCGCCCCCACGGCCGTCCTGTTCACCCCGTAGACCGTGTCCAGACCGGGCACGCCCGACTGCGCCCGGACCGCCAGGAAGCCGCGCTCGCGCTGTGCGTCCACGGACTCCAGCAGTTCCGGCACGTCCCAACCGGTGGCGTGCGTGTACGTCAGGACGCGGTCACGGACCGGGCCGCCGAGGAGCTGGTGCACGGGCTGCCCGGTGACCTTGCCCTTGATGTCCCAGAGGGCCAGGTCCACCGCGCCGACGGCGGTCATGGTGACCGGGCCGCGCCGCCAGTAGACACCGCGGTACAGGTACTGCCAGGTGTCCTCGATCCGTGCGGGGTCCCGGCCCACGAGGAGCGGCGCGACATGGTCACGCAGGTAGGAGGCGACGGCGAGTTCACGGCCGTTGAGGGTGGCGTCGCCCCAGCCGGTCAGCCCCTGTTCGGTGGTGATCTTGAGAGCCACGAAATTGCGGCCGGGGCTCGTGACGATGACGTCCGCGGCGACGATGGTGTCCGGCTTGCTCATCGCGCCACCGCCACGATGTTGTCGAGCCCCTGACCGGCGGCGAGTCGACGGATGTTGGTGGTGATGTCGTCCGAACGCCGGGCGAAGGTGCTCCGGGACAGCCCGGATGAGTGGGGCGTCATCAGCACATCGGGCAACGAGTGGAAGGGGTGCCGGCTGGGCCTGCCGGTGCGACCACCTGACGGGTAGTCGTACCAGACATCAAGGGCCGCGCCCCCGATCACACCGTCCCGCAGCGCCGCGAACAGCGCGTCCTCGTCGACGACCGGGCCGCGGCCCACGTTGATCAGCACACTCGATTCCCCCATCGAGGCCAGTTCCACCGCGCCGATCAGTCCGGTGGTCTGTTCGGTGAGAGGTACTGACACCACGATGACGTCCGCCATCTCCAACAGGGCATCCAGGTCGTCGAGGGCCCCGGCCCAGATCAGCCGCTCCGCCACGGCGTCCACGCTGCCGCGGCGGGTGACGGCCACGCCGCGCGCGCCGAACGCGCGCAACAGCTGCCAGGCCCGGGAACCGATGTGTCCGAAGCCGACGAAGCCCACGACGGCCTCGCCGAGGAGTCCGGGGTACGCCGGCGGCTCCCACACGCCCTTGCGCAGGGCCGTGTCCTGGCGCAGCAAGCCGCGGCGCAGCAGCACCGCGGAGGCCACGATGTACTCGGCGATCGCGTCCTCGTGGTGGAAGGTGTTGGCGACGAGGGTGCCCGGCGGCAGAGCGGCGACATCGATCCCGTCGATGCCCGCACCGGCGGCGTGCACGAGTCGCAGGCTCTTCCCGGCGGCGGCCACCTCCGCGGGACAGGCCCCCGACACCAGCACATCGGCGTCGCCGAGGGCGGCCACGAGGGTGTCGCGGTCCCCGGCGGCGAGCCAGCGCACGGTGGTTTCGGCCGGCAGAGCGGCCTCGAACTGCTCGCGGAACCTGAGGAGATGAGGATCGCTGACGACCACGGTCAGGCCGTCGGTGTTCGCGGTCTCGATCACTGGGTTCTGGTCGGTCATGCGTGCTGCTCCCTCGCGACGGAACGGGCGTGGCCGACGACCGGGCCGGTGGATCCGCGGACGACGAGTTGGGTGGGCAGCCGCAGCGTGCGCGGTTCCTGGCGCTCGCCGGACATGGACTGGGTGAGCAGTTCCAGGCTGAGTGAGCCGGCTCGGTCCATCGGGACCGCGATGGTGGTCAAGGACGGGTGCGCGGTCGCGGCGAGCGGCATGTCATCGATGCCCATGACACTGAGGTCGTCCGGCACCCGTACCCCGAGCTGACGCGCTCCGGCGATCACCCCGAGCGCCACGAGGTCGTTGTGCGCGATGACGGCGGACGCGCCGGAGGCGATCACACCGGCCGCGGCCGCGGTACCGCCGGCCACCGTCTCGGACTGCCAGCCCAGGACGTCGAGTCGCACCCCCGACCCCTCGGCCTGCGCCCGGGCCAGGTCGACGCGGTGACTGTTGGACCAGGAGTGCTGCGATCCCTGGACGTACGCGATGTGGCGGTGCCCCAGCGCGGTCAGGTAGTCGAAGGCCTGACGCAGCCCGTCGGTGGCGTCGGCGAGGACACAGTCGGCGGTCGTGGTCTCGCGGTTGACGAGGACGACGGGAGTGTCACCGCACAGGGCGAGCACCTCTTCGGCGTCGAGGCGGGGTGAGCACACGACGAGGCCGGCGGACCTGGCGCTGAGGTGGGCGATGACCTCTCGCTCGTGGTCCGGATCGAAGGCGGTGTCCGCCAGCACGATCGTCTGCCGTCGGTGCCATCCCCGGGCCTGTGCGGCCTTGACGAAGGTGCCGAACACCGGGTTGGCGATGTCGGGGACGACCACGGCCACCGTGGCGGTGTCCGACTGCATGTCGACCGAGCGTGGCAGAGGCGGTTCGTACCCCAGTTCGTCGGCCGCCTCCAGGACCTTGCGCAGGCTTTCCGGCCCCAGTCGCTGCGGGGCGCTGAAGGCCCGGGAAGCCGTGGAGAGCGCGACGTTCGCGCGCTTCGCCACATCGGTCAAGGTGGGGGCCATGCCGGTACTCCGTTTCCTCGACGACGATGTCTGAACGGTGATGCATGAGCGGTGATGCCTGAACGGTGCTGCAATGTTTGGCAATATTGCGCAAGTTTGTCAAGATTTGCGACAAGGAAAAGTTGTGACGCGGAATCGAGGGCCCGTCCGATCCGATCAGTTGATCGGGCGGGCCCTTCTGTGTGTGGCGAGGGCGGAGACCACCGCGACCAGTGCGCACGCGGCCGTCGCCGTGCCGAGGGAAGGCCAGGGCAGGTGGATCGGGGCCGGTGCGGAGAGCAGGCCCAGGGCGGCTCTCATGCCGAGCAGGTTGAGCGCGGCGACGAGCAGGCCGAGCACCGCGCCGACCGTCACCACGGTCAGGGCCTCCGCCGCGACCAGCCGCAGCACCTGCCCGCCGGTGGCTCCCGCCAGCCGGAGCGAGGCGAGCTCCCGTACCCGGTCCGAGGTGGCCATGACCAGCGTGTTGGCCAGCGAGAGGCCGGAGTAGAGCAGGGCGAGGCCGAGGACCAGGAGAAAGCCGAGCCGGGTCGTGCCGTCGGTGTGCGGCGAGACCGCCCGTAGCCATTCCTCCCGGGTCAGGACCCGGGCCCCCGTGGGCGAGGACGCCTGGACCGCCTGCCGCAGCCGCGTGCGCACCGCGCTCGCGTCCGCGCCGGGCATGACCTTCACGTCGATCCGGTCCACGGGGGCGTCCGGAGCGTTCGCCGGGGTGACGTACACGCCGTTGTCGCCCGTGCCGGTGGGCATGACCGCGGCGATGCGCAGGGACCTGCGGGTGCCGTCGCCCAGCCACACCGTCACCTGCTCGCCGACGGTGTGCCGGGCCCACTCCTCGTTCACCACGATCGAGTCGTCGTCGAGATCGGCGATCCGGCCGGCGGTCAACGGCAGGCGTACGGCCGCCGCGAGCGCCTTCGGGTCGGCGGCGCGGACCTCGGACCTGACCAGGGCCACGCCGTCCTCCAGCGTGTGCACCGCGCTCGCCGCGCTCACGGAGACCTCGGCGCCGGGCAGCGCGCGCAGCCGCCGTACGGTCTCCGGGGCGAGTCCGGTGCCGGTCGTCTCCAGGGCCGGGCCGGTACCGGACGCCGTGGGCGTCACCACGAAGTCGGCGGTCGTACGGTGCCGGAGCTCCGCCTCCTTCGCCTCGTTCAGGGTCGCGGTGGCACCCAGCAGTGAACCCGTGAGGGCGACCGTGACCAGGACGGGAGCGGCGACGGCGGCCGTGCGGCGGACGGCCGCGGCGGCGTTCTCCCGCACCAACAGCCCGCAGGCGCCCGGCAGTCGGGCCGGCAGCCACGCGACCACCCGGACCGCCGGCCGCACCAGGACCGGGGAGAGCAGGGCCACCGCGGTGATCAGCAGCATGGGACGGCTGACGTACGACTTGCGGTGCAGCAGCTCGCCCGGGTCGGTCAGCAGGGCCGTCGCCAGGGTCACGGCGGCGGCCAGGAGCAGGACCGTACCGCTCAGCAGGCGGCCCCGGGTCAGGGTGCCGGTGTCGACGGACGCCTCGCGCAGGGCCTGCGTGGGGGCGGTCCGGCCGGCCCGCCAGGACGCGGCCAGCACGCCGCTCAGCGCCACTAACAGGCCCGTCCAGAAGGCCAGATGGTACGGCCAGACATGCTCGCCGATGGTGAACCAGGCCGGCGCCAGACCGTCGGACACGACCCGTGCGGCCAGGTACGGGGCGGCATGTCCGCCGAGTGCGCAGCCCGCCGCCGAGGCGAGCACACCGATGAGGAGGGCCTCCGCGACCACCGTCCGCCGGATCTGGCCCGGGGTGGCGCCCGCCGTGCGCAGCAGGCCGAACTCACGGCGCCGCTGGGCGACCGCGAAGGCGAAGGTGGACGCCACGACGAACACCGACACGAACCCGGCGACCCCGCCGGCCGTGCCGAACAGCGCGTTCAACGCGGTCACCGCCTCCCGGTCCTGGTCGGGTCGGGGGTCGGCGAGCCGCCGGGCGTCACCGGTGAGGACGCTCGGACCGACGGGCCGTGGTGGTGCGG
This sequence comes from Streptomyces sp. NPDC050997, assembly GCF_040660135.1. Classification (NCBI taxonomy): domain Bacteria; kingdom Bacillati; phylum Actinomycetota; class Actinomycetes; order Kitasatosporales; family Streptomycetaceae; genus Streptomyces; species Streptomyces sp. NPDC050997. The sequence continues at coordinate 226,413 of NZ_JBFAGK010000008.1, read as the reverse complement.
TCGCCCGCCGTACCGCCGCAGCGTCCGCGGCCACGACCAGCTGGGTGCTCACCGGGGACAGGCGGGCCGCGCGGGCGTCAGAGTAGAAGAGGGCGTTCTCGAAGCCGAGGCCGGGGGTCGTGCCGACCACCCGGACCGTCCCGTGGGCGGTGTGCAGCCGGCGGCCCACGGCCGTCCAGTCACCGGTCGCCACGACCTCGTCCGCGGCGCGCGGGGCGCGGCCCGCGGCCAGTTCGTACGGGGCGAACGCGGCCGTCGACCATGGGTGGCCCACCAGGTCGGCGGGCGCGCCGGTGGCCCGTACGGCGAAGGTGCGGTCCTCGACGACCGGGCCGAGGGCGCGCAGCGCGGCGACGGTGCGGGGCGGGACGGGGCGGGGGTGGGCCAGCTTCTCGGTGCGGACACCGATCGGGGTGGGCACGCGCAGGGTGTCCTGCCCCCGCACCACGACCGGCGCCGCCGCGAACCGCTCCGGCTTCCGGTCGGGGGCGTCTGTGGAGGAGGCGAGGGCCAGCCCCATCACGGTGAGCAGCGCGACCCCGAGGCACAGGGCCAGGAACGTGCCGGTGAAGGTCACCCAGCGGGTGCGCAGGGTGTGGAGGGCGAGGCTCAGCACGGGGCGGCCTCCGTGGCGGGGCCGGACGAGGCGGCGTTCGAGACGGGTCCGGCTCGGTGCATGGGGGCGGCTGGGGACTGGGGCGCCGCTGGGGACAGGGGTGCCGCCGAGGACATGGGCGCCACCGGGGACTGGGGCGCCGCCGATGACATGGGCGCCGCTGATGACTTGGGCGCCGCCGAGGACAGGGGTGCGGCCTCCAGCTCTGTCATGTGCGCCGCGATCTCCCCCGCCGACGCCCCTCGCAGCTCCCCGCTCACCCTGCCGTCCACCAGGAACACCACCCGGTCCGCGTACGACGCGGCCACCGGGTCGTGGGTCACCATCACCACCGTGCCGCCCTCGGTGTCGACGAGGTCCCGCAGCAGGGCCAGGACCTCCCGTCCGGTCCGGGAGTCCAGCGCGCCCGTCGGTTCGTCGCCGAACAGGACCTCGGGGCGGGTGATCAGGGCGCGGGCGAGCGCGACGCGCTGCTGCTGGCCGCCGGAGAGCTGGGAGGGACGGTGGCCGGCGCGGTCGCCGAGGCCGACCTGGCGCAGCGCCTCCCGTACCCGGGCCTTCGAGGGCCGACGGCCCGCCAGACGCAGCGGCAGGGCGACGTTCTGCGCGGCGGTCAGGGACGGCAGCAGGTTGAACGCCTGGAACACGAAGCCGATGCGCGCGCGGCGCAGCAGGGTCAGCCGGCGCTCGCTCAGTGCCGTCAGTTCCGTGTCACCGAGCCGTACCGAGCCCGAGTCCGGCCGGTCCAGCCCGGCGGCGCACTGCAGCAGGGTCGACTTGCCCGAACCGGACGGCCCCATGACGGCGGTGAAGGTGCCCGTGGGGAAGGCGAGCGTGACGTCGTCGAGCGCGGTCACGGCGCTCCCGCCGGTCCCGTACCGCCTGCTCACGGCCCTCAGTTCGATCGCGTCGGGTCTCATCTGCGCCATTTCAACTCCGCCTCTGCTCCCACTGGTTCGGTGTACGTGGGGCAAGACAACCGCGCGACCACACCCCGAAGCAGTGCGGCAGAACCGACACTTGGGGTAGGGCCAGGCATACCCCCGAGCCTCCGCCTGGGCCCATGGCCTCACCCCCGCCCGGCTTCTACGGTGATCCCCATGAGCGTGTGGCAGGCACTGAGCGCAGCCCCCGGCGGGCGCGGATACCTGAGATCGGCGTGGCCCTGGCGAGCGGTCGCCTACCTGGGCAGCGGTGCGCTGCTCGGCGTGGTCGTCCTGGTCGTGATCCTCGGCGGACTCGTCGTCGGCGGGGCCCTGGCCGTCGTACTGTTCGGGCTGCCGCTGCTCGTACTGACCGCGCTGGCCGGGATCCCCGTGGCCGCCCTGGAGCGGCTGCGGCTGCGCCTGGTCGGGGTGGGACCCGCACCGGGCGACGGTCACCGGGTGCCCGACGGGCCGGGGTTGCGTATCTGGCTGGTGACCCGGCTGCGGGAGCCGGCGACCTGGCGGGAACTGGCGTACGCCGTGCTGTTCGGGCTGGTGCTGTGGCCGCTGGACGCGCTGGCCGTCGCCTTCGCGGCCGGGGTTCCGCTGGCCATGGTCGCCGTACCGTGGTGGGTCGCCGTCAACGGGGAGGCGAGGGTGGCCAAGCTGTGGACGGTCGACACCTGGCCGGGGGCCTTCGGGTCCGCCGCGCTCGGGCTGGTCCTGCTGGCGGCCGGCGCCTACGCCCTGGGGATCGTCGCCGGGGCCCGCGCCGAGCTGACGCGGGCCCTGCTGACCTCGAAGGACAACGAGCGGGTCACCGAACTGGCGCGCTCCCGGGTGCGGTTGGTGGACGCCTTCGAGGCGGAGCGACGGCGGATCGAGCGGGATCTGCACGACGGGGCCCAACAGCGCCTGGTCGCCCTCACCATGACCCTCGGCCTGGCCCGCCTCGACGTCCCGCCGGGACCGCTCGCCGACCAGCTTGCCAAGGCCCACGAGGAGGCCGGGCAGGTTCTCGCGGAGCTGCGTGAACTGATCCACGGCATCCATCCCAAGGTCCTCGCCGACTACGGCCTGGAAGCCGCCGTCGCCGACGCGGCCGAGCGCAGCCCGGTCCCGGTGGACGTGGACCTGGAGCTGCCCGGAAGGTTGCCCCAACCCGTCGAATCCGCCGCGTACTTCGTCGTCTGCGAGGCCCTCGTGAACGTCGCCAGGCACAGCGGGGCCGGCCGGGCCGCCGTCAGCGGTGGATACGCGGGCGGGCGGCTCACCCTCGCCATCCGCGACGACGGGGGCGGCGGCGCCGACAGCGCCGGCGGCACCGGACTGACCGGTCTCGCCGACCGGGTGTCAGTGCTCGATGGCAGACTCTCCCTGTCCAGCCCATCGGGCGGACCGACCCTGCTGCGTGTGGAGATTCCTTGCCGTCCGAGACGACAGACCGACGCCTGCGCATAGTCCTCGCCGAGGACAGCGTGCTGCTGCGCGAGGGCCTCATCGGACTGCTCACCCGCTTCGGTCACGAGGTCTCGGCCGCCGTCGGCGACGCGGACGCGCTGCTCGTCGCGGCCACCGAGCACCGGCCCGACATCGTCGTGACCGACGTCCGGATGCCGCCCGGCTTCCAGGACGAGGGGCTGCACGCGGCCCTGCGCCTGCGCGCGCAACGCCCCGGGCTGCCGGTGCTGGTGCTCAGCCAGTACGTGCAGCGGGCGTACGCCGCCGAGCTCCTCGACTCCGGGGACGGCAGCGGCGTCGGCTATCTGCTCAAGGACCGGGTGGGGCAGGTCGAGCAGTTCGTGGCGGCGCTGCGGGAGGTCGCCGCGGGCGGCACGGTGGTCGACCCCGAAGTCGTACGACAACTGCTGCGCAGGCGCCGGGATCCGCTCGCGCGGCTCACCCCGCGGGAGCGGGAGGTACTGGCGCTGATCGCGGAGGGCAGGTCGAACAACGCGATCGCGCGGGCGCTGGTGGTGTCGGAGGCGGCCGTCGGCAAGCACATCGGCTCCATCCTGACCAAGCTGGACCTGCCGCCGGCGGACGACGTGCACCGAAGGGTGCTCGCCGTGCTGGCCTACCTCAGGAGCTGAGCCTCTTGGCGTAGCAGCGGCTTTCCTCGTACTCGCGGTAGTAGCCGAACCTGACGCACGGCTCGTAGCCGGAGGAGGTGTACAGGGCGATGGCCTCGGGCTGCTTGATGCCCGTCTCCAGGACCATGCGGATACGGCCGGCCGCGCGGGCGTCCGCCTCCAGGGCCGCCAACAGGCGCCGGGCGAGACCGCGGCCGCGCATGTCGTCGATCACGTACATGCGCTTGAGCTCGGCGTCGCCGTCCTCGTTGCCCTCACCGTTGGTGTCCTGGCGCCGCCAACCGCCCGTGGCGACGGGCCGGTCCGCCTCGTCGTAGGCGATGAGAAAGACGCCGTTCGGCGGTTCGAAGTCCGACGGGGCGAGCGGAGTGGAGTCGCCGCCGTCGCCGTAGCGCACGTGGTATTCGGCCTGGACGGCGTCGTTGAGCTTCACTGCGTCGGGGTGGTCGAACGGGACCTGGCGTATATGCACGCGCATAATCGTACATCTGTACTGGATCGACGTCCGGGCCCCGTCCAGTCCGGCGTGGACCTGCCGGTAGGGTGCCGCAGGTGCTGACTGTGACCACCGTGAACGTGAATGGGCTGCGGGCCGCCGCGAAGAAGGGGTTCGTGGAGTGGCTCGCGGAGACCTCCGCCGACGTCGTCTGTCTTCAGGAGGTGCGTGCCGAGCCGCAGCAGCTGCCCGAGCACGTCCGCACCCCCGAAGGCTGGCACGTCGTGCACGCGCCCTCCGTCGCGAAGGGGCGGGCCGGTGTCTCCCTCTACACCCGCCGTGAGCCCGACCGGGTCCGGATCGGCTTCGGCTCCTCGGAGTTCGACACCAGCGGCCGCTACGTCGAGGCCGACCTGCCGGGCGTCACGGTCGCCTCGCTCTACCTGCCCTCCGGTGAGGTCGGCACCGTGCGTCAGGACGAGAAGGTCCGCTTCATGGGCGAGTTCCTGGCCCACATCAAGGACCTGCGCGAACGCGCCGCCGCCGACGGCCGGGAGGTCGTCATCTGCGGTGACTGGAACATCGCCCACCAGCAGGCCGACCTCAAGAACTGGCGCGCCAACCAGAAGAGCTCCGGATTCCTCCCGGAGGAGCGGGCGTGGCTGACCCGGGTTCTGGACGCGACGGAGGGCGGGTACGTCGACGTCGTACGGGCGCTGCATCCGGAGGCGGAGGGGCCGTACACGTGGTGGTCGTACCGGGGGCGGGCCTTCGAGAACAATTCAGGGTGGAGGATCGACTACCACTGTGCGACGCCCGGTCTCGCCGCGAAGGCGGTCAAGGGGTACGTCGAGCGCGCCGCCACGCACGCCGAGCGCTGGTCGGACCACGCTCCGGTGACCGTGGTCTACGACCGCTAGGAGCACCCTGCTGGCCCTGGTCTAGCCCTGGTCCGGACCCGTGCGGCCCCGCTTCCGCAACCGCCGGTCCAACGCAAGTGACAGTTCCGCCTCCACCACGCTCCGGGCCAGCGGGCGCAGTCGCTGGAGGTTCTCCTCCGGGCCGTGGCGGAGGATCAGCTCGGTGAAGAGGTCGGCCAGGGCGTCGGCGTGTTCGCGGACGCGGGCGCCCACGGACAGGACCTCGGCGAGCGGGATGCCCTCCTGGACCAGGGTGGAGGAGACGTCCAGAAGGCGGCGGCTGATGTGGACGATCTCGTCGCCGGCGGTGCCGAGGTAGCCGAGGTCCAGGGCGGCGGCGAAGTTCTCGGGAGTGACCTGGCCCTCGAAGCGGGCGGCGAGTTCCTCCGGGGTGAGGCGGACCGGCTCCTCCTCGGTGGGGGTGTCGACGCCGAGGAGTTCACCGAAGTCGCGTCCGTGGTCGAAGGCCTCCGCCAGTTCGGCGATGCCGTTCAGGGTGTGGCCGCGTTCCAGCAGGGCGGTGATGGTGCGCAGGCGGGCCAGATGGCTGTCGTCGTACCAGGCGATACGGCCCTCGCGGCGCGGTGGGTGGATCAGCTTGCGCTCGCGGTAGAAGCGCAGGGTGCGCACCGTGATCCCGGCCTCCCCGGCCAGCTCCTCCATGCGGTACTCACGCTTGTCTGCCACGCCCGCACCCTATGTCGTCCTCCCGGTGCCCGCGGGGGCGGCCGCTGAGGTGAAAGTCCTGGCCCGCCCCCTACCCATGCGTACGGAGCTGCTCTACTCTCCCATTGCGCCAGTATTCACTGGCAGGGTTCAGGGCGATGCGTGGAGGCTTCGGGATGGCCGAGCGGGAACACGTGCGGGAACACGTGCGGGTTGCGGTGATCGGGTCCGGGTTCGGCGGACTGGGTGCCGCCGTACGACTGCGGCGCGAGGGCGTCACCGACTTCGTCGTGCTGGAGCGGGCGGGCGGTGTCGGCGGGACCTGGCGGGACAACACGTATCCGGGGTGCGCCTGTGACGTGCCGTCCCATCTGTACTCGTTCTCCTTCGCGCCCAACCCCGACTGGCCGCGCACCTTCTCCGGGCAGGAGCACATCCGCGCCTACCTGGAGCAGGTGACGGACGTCTTCGGACTGCGCCCGCACCTGCGCCTCGACTCCGAGGTCAAGCGGATGACCTGGAACGCCGAGCGGCTGTGCTGGGACATCGAGACCAGCAGCGGCTCACTCTGTGCCGACATGGTCGTCTCCGCCACCGGGCCGTTGTCCGAACCGAGGATCCCGGACATCCCGGGGCTCGACTCGTTCCCCGGCAAGGTCTTCCACTCGGCCCGCTGGGACCACGACGTCGACCTGCGCGGCAAGCGGGTCGCCATGGTCGGCACGGGCGCCTCCGCCATCCAGATCGTCCCGGCCATCCAGCCCGAGGTCTCCCGGCTCACCCTCTTCCAGCGCACCCCGCCCTGGGTGATGCCCCGCGCCGACCGGGCGATCAGCGGCGCGGAACGCGCACTGCACCGGGCGCTGCCCTTCACCGCGCAGGCCCGGCGCGGACTGCTGTGGGGCATCCGGGAGTTGCAGGTCCAGGCGTTCACCAAGCGCCCCAACGAGCTCGGCGTCGTCGAGCAGTTGGCCAGACGCAACATGGCCCGCTCCATCAAGGACCCGGCCCTGCGCGCCAAACTCACGCCCGACTACCGCATCGGCTGCAAGCGGATCCTGCTGTCCGGCACCTACTACCCGGCCCTCGCACGGCCCAACGTGGACCTCGTCGCGAGCGGACTGAGCGCGATCCGCGGCTCGACGCTGGTCGCCGCCGACGGCACCGAGACCGAGGCCGACGCGATCGTCTTCGGTACCGGCTTCCACGTCACGGACATGCCGATCGCCGACCGGGTGGTGGGCGCGGACGGGCGTACGCTCGCCGAGTCCTGGAAGGGCGGCATGGCGGCCCTGCGCGGCGCCTCGGCCGCCGGGTTCCCCAACTGGATGACCGTCATCGGCCCCAACACCGGCCTCGGGAACTCCTCGATGATCCTGATGATCGAGGCCCAGCTGAACTACATGGCCGACTTCGTACGGCAGTTGGACGTCCTCGGCGGCCGGGTCGCCCTCGACGCCCGGCCCGGCGCCGTGCGCGCCTGGAACGACCGGGTGCAGGAGCGCATGAAGCGCACGGTGTGGAACACGGGCGGCTGCACCAGCTGGTACCTGGACGAGAGCGGCCGCAACACCACCATCTGGCCGGGCACGACGACGGAGTTCCGGCGCGCGACCCGGCGGGTGGACCTCGGGGAGTACCACGTCGTACGGGTGCCCACGGAGAAGAAGGCCGAGGTCAGCGCGTGAGCCGTGTCCTGCACGTCTCCTCCGGGCCGTACGCCCCGCCGGTGCCCGCCCGCGAACTGACCGCCACCTCCGCCGACGGTGCCCGCCTGCACGTCGAGGTGCACGGACCCGAGGGCGCCGCACCTGTCGTCCTCGCCCACGGCTGGGCCTGCTCGACGGCCTTCTGGGCGGCGCAGATACGGGACCTGTCCGTCGACCACCGGGTCATCGCCTACGACCAGCGCGGCCACGGACGCAGCCCGGCGAGCCCGGCCTGCAGCACCGACGCTCTCGCCGACGACCTCGAAGCCGTCCTGAGGGCGACCCTCGCGCCGGGCGAGAAGGCGGTGATCGCCGGTCACTCCATGGGCGGCATGACGGTGCTGGCCGCGGCCACCCGGCCCGCCTTCCGGGAACACACGGCGGCCGTCCTGCTGTGCAGCACCGGTTCCTCGCGGCTGGTCGCCGAGTCGCTGGTGATACCGATTCGCGCGGGCCGGTCGCGGACCTGGCTGACCCGGCGGCTCCTCGGCTCCCGCGCCCCGCTCGGACCGGTCACGCCGCTCGCCCGCCGGATCCTCAAGTACGGGACGATGGGCGCCGGTTCGGCCCCCGGCATGGTGGAGGCGTGCGCCCGTATCGTGCACGCCTGCCCGCGTGCGGTGCGGTACGCCTGGTCGCATGTGCTCGACCTGCTCGATCTCGACCACGGAGTACGGGAGTTGCGCGCACCGACGGCCGTGGTCGTGGGCCTGTCCGACCGGCTCACCCCGCCCGTGCAGGCCCGCGCGCTGGTCGCCGCGCTGCCGGACTGTGTGGGCCTGACCGAGCTGCCCGGCATCGGTCACATGGCCCCGGTCGAGGCGCCCGCGCCGGTCACCGGGAAGATCCGGGAACTCGTCACCACGTACGTCCAGATCGGTCACGTCAAGGAGGACGCATGAGCAGGGTCGGTCTCGAAGGGCAGGTCGCGGTCGTCACCGGAGCCGCGCGCGGTGTCGGGGAGCTGCTGGCTCGCAAGCTGTCCGCGCGCGGGGCGACGGTGGCACTGGTCGGGCTGGAGCCCGCCGCGCTCAAGGAGGTCTCCGAGCGGCTGCACGGCGACAGCGGCCACTGGTACGCCGATGTCACCGACCACGAGGCGATGGCCCAGGTCGCCCGGGAGGTCAAGGAGCGGTTCGGGAAGGTCGACATCGTCGTCGCCAACGCGGGTGTCGCCACCGGCGGGCCCTTCATGGACTCCGATCCGGTGGCCTGGCGGCGGGTGATCGAGGTCAACCTGATCGGGTCGGCGGTGACCGCCCGGGCGTTCCTGCCGGTGCTGATGGAGAGCCGGGGCTATCTGCTCCAGATCGCCTCTCTCGCCGCGATCACCCCGGCGCCGATGATGACCGCGTACTGCGCGTCCAAGTCGGGCGTGGAGGCGTTCGCGCACAGTCTGCGGGCCGAGGTCGGCTACAAGGGGGTGCGGGTCGGGGTCGGTTACCTGTCCTGGACCGACACCGACATGGTGCGCGGGGCCGATCAGGAGGACGTGATGCGGGAGCTGCGGCAGCGGCTGCCGTGGCCGTCCAACAAGACGTATCCGCTGGGTCCGGCGGTGGACAGGATCGTGGCCGGGATCGAGCGCAGGTCGAGCCATGTCTACGGGCAGGGGTGGCTGCGCGGGACGCAGGGGGTGCGGGGGTACCTGCCCGGGCTCATCGGGACCGTGGGACAACGGGAGATGAGGCGGTTCGCGTCCCGCTTGGAGGGAATGCGGACGGGGCTCGTCGGCGCAGGTGGGGCAGCGGACGAGGAGGCCCGCGCTACGCACCGTAGTTGATCGAAATGCGCGCTGTGTCCGGTCGTGTGAATCTGGTCGAGGCCCCACCTCAGGGCCCATCCCCCACTCACTACAGGAGTGAACCCACATGGGTATGAAGGACCAGTTCCAGGACAAGTCGGAGCAGCGGCAGGAGCAGGCCAAGCAGAAGGCCCAGCAGGCCCGGGAGAAGGGTCAGCCGGGTCAGGGTCAGGGCCGCGGCCGGCCGCGTGAGGAGCGAGGCCAGGAGCGTGGCCGGCCGGGTGAGCGCATGCGGGACGAGGAGCCCGAGCGTATGCGGCGCGAGGAGGAAGACCGCTTCGCGCAGGACTACGACGCCTGACGCTGGCGCTGGCTTCGGCCTGTGAACGTGGGGTGCCCTTTCTTTGAGGGGGTGCCCCACGTTTTGGTTTGCGTTGGGGGTGCGTTGTCGGGTGCGGGTCGGTGGGGGCTTGTCGCGCAGTTCCCCGCGCCCCTAAGTCAGTGGCCCTGGCGCCTGTCAGGTAGTGGCCCTTGCGAGTCGTCAGAAGCGCTTGGGTAGCTTCGGCCGGGATCTGTTCGGGATGTTCTTGTGGGGTGGGGGAGTTGATGGGGGGTTGGTTTCCAGGAGGGTCAGGGCGAGTTGTACTGCGTCGGCCAGCTGGGCGTGTCTGCCCTCGGCCCAGTCGAGCGGGGTGCGGAGGATCTCCAGGTCCGGGGGGACGCCGTGGTTCTCCACGGACCAGCCGTACGCGTCGAACCAGGCCGCGTTCATCGGGACCGTGATCACCGTGCCGTCGCCGAGTTGGTGGCGGCCGGTCATGCCGACGACTCCGCCCCAGGTACGTTGGCCGACCACGGGGCCCAGGTTCAGGAGCTTGAAGGCGGCCGTGATCATGTCGCCGTCCGAGGAGGTCGCCTCGTCGGCCAGGGCAACCACCGGGCCGCGCGGGGCGTTCGAGGCGTACGACACGGGCTGCGCGTCGCGGGTCAGATCCCAGCCGAGGATCGTGCGCGTCAGTTTCTCCACGACCAACTCGCTGATGTGGCCGCCCGCGTTGCCCCGTACGTCCACGAGCAGAGCGGGGCGCGAGACCTCCATGCGCAGGTCCCGGTTGAACTGGGCCCAGCCCGAGCCGCCCATGTCGGGGATGTGCAGATAGCCGCAGCGGCCCCCGCTCAACTCCCGTACGACAGCCCGGCGTTTGGCCACCCAGTCCTGGTAGCGAAGGGGGCGCTCGTCGACGAGCGGGACGACCGCCACCCGGCGAGCGTGCCCCTCGCTCTCGGCCGGGGTAAAGGTCAGCTCGACCGTCGTACCGCCCGCCCCCGCCAGCAGCGGATAGGGGCCCCGCACCGGATCCACCGGACGGCCGTCGACGTGGGTGAGCACCGCGCCCTCCCGGATGCCCGTGCCGGCCAGCGGTGACCGTGCCTTGGAGTCGGAGGAGTCGCCGGCCAGGATCCGCTTGACCGTCCAACCATCGTCCCGTCGGACCAGGTTGGCGCCGAGGAGGCCCTGGCGGCGCTGGTAGTGCGGTGGGCCCTCGTTGCGGCGGGCGGCCGAGACGTAGGCGTGGGAGGTGCCGAGTTCGCCCAGCAGTTCGCGCAGGAGGTCCGCGAACTCGTCCGGGGACGCGACCCGTTCGACCAGCGGACGGTACTGGTCGAGGACCGCGTCCCAGTCGATGCCGCACATCCCCGGCTCCCAGAAGTACGCCCGGATGAGCCGGCCCGCCTCCTCGTAGGACTGGCGCCATTCGGCGGCCGGGTCGACCTCGTGCAGGATGCGGCGGGCGTCGATCCAGACCGTCGAGTCGCCGTCCCCGGACTCGTCGGAGGGGACCGCGCGCAGCTCGCCCTCGTCCACGAGGACCAGCCGGCTGCCGTCGCCGCTCACCGCGAACCAGTCCAGGTGCTCGACGAGTTCGGACTTCTTCGCCTTGCCGAGGGTGAAGTGCTCCAGGGTGGGGCGGCCGCTGGTGTCGTCCGGGTTCGCGAAGGTCTCACCCAGCGCGCCGGAGATCGGCCAGCGCAGCCAGACCAGGCCGCCGCCCGCGACCGGGTACAGCGCCGAGTACTTGGAGGCGGTGACCGGGAAGGGCGTCACCCGGCTCTCCAGGCCCTCGACCTCGACGATCACCGTGCCGTCGCCTCCGCCGTCGCCGCCCTCGTCCTCCGCCACGGGGTCCAGGCCCCCGGCGGCGGGCCGGCCCTCCGGGTTCACGGCGAAGGGGGAGGGGGTGGCGGAGGACAGGGGGACCAGGTAGGGGCGGCAGCCGAGCGGGAAGGACAGGTCGCCGGTGTGCACGTCGTACACCGGGTCGAAGCCCCGCCAGGACAGGAACGCGAGATAGCGGCCGTCCCTGGTGAAGACGGGGTTCTCGTCCTCGAAGCGGCCGTTGGTGACGTCCACGATCAGCGGGCCGCCCTGCCCGGTGCCGGAGACGCGCGCCATCTTGATCTGGCGGAGGGTGCGGCCGATGCCCGGGTGGGACCAGGTGATCCAGGCCCCGTCCGGGGAGAAGGCGAGATCGCGCACCGGGCCGTTCGCCGAGCGGACGAGTTCCGTCACCTCGCCACCCGAATCCTCCGTACGCGAGCCCGAATCCTCCGTGCGCGAACCCGAAACGTCCGTGCCCGCACCGGCGCTCGCGTCGTCGGACACGCTGATCAGAAGCAGCCGTCCGTCGTGTGAGGCGATGGCCAGCCGATCGCCCTGGGGGTCGGAGACCAGCTCCAGCACCCGCCCCAGCTCGCCCGACGCCAGTCGCCGGGGCGCACGATGTCCCGTCGCCCCCGGGAGATAGGCGATCTCGATCGCGTCCTCGCCCTCCGCGTCCGTCACGTACGCGACCTGGCCGCCCGAGCCGAGCATCTCCGGGAGCCGGACCCGTACCCCGGGGGTGTCGGTGATCGTGCGGGCGGGGCCGTCCCGGTGGGTCAGCCAGTACAGGCTGCCCCGGACGACGACGGCGCTCGCGCGGCCCGTCTCGTCGACCGAGACGCCGTCCACGTGCTGAGCGGCCGGGACCTGGTACGGACGGCGTCCCGCACGCGGCCCGCTCAGCCGGACATCGAGCCGGCGCGGCTCGGAGCCGGCGGCCAGGTCGTCGACGATCCACAGGTCGCCCGCGCACTGGTACACCACCCGGGTGCCGTCACTCGCGGCGTGCCGGGCGTAGAAGGCGTCGTGGTCGGTGTGCCGACGCAGGTCGGAGCCGTCGTGGGCGCAGGAGTAGAGGTTGCCGACGCCCTCGTGGTCGGAGAGGAAGGCGATCCGGTCGCCGACGAACAGAGGGGAGTGGAGGTGGCCGTTCAGGTCGGCCAGGAGCCGCTCCCCGTGCAGCCACAGCCGGCCCGTGGCGCCGCCCCGGTAGCGCTTCCAGGCGGCCGGTTCGTGCGGCGGGGTACCGGTGAGGAGCAGGGTCCGGCGCTCGCCGTCGAAGTCGGCGCACTGGATGTCGGAGACCGGGCCCCAGGGGAGCTTGCGGCCCGGGTCGCCGTCGGGACGGATCTTGTAGGCCCAGGTGAAGTACGAGAAGGGCTCGCCATGGGAGGCGACGGCGAGGATCTGGCTGTGCCCGTTCGCGTCCGGGGGCGTCCAGCCGCACACCTGGGTGTCCGGCGAGCCCCAGTGGGTGAGCTGTCTGCCCGGCCCGCCCGCCACCGGCACCAGATGGATCTCGGGGACCAGGCTGCGCCAGCTCGTGTACGCGAGCCGGCCGCCGTCGGGCGAGAAGCGGGGGTGGCCGACCTTGGTGCGATCGACGGTGAGCCGCCAGGCGCGGCCCGGCCCGTCGAGGGGGGCCAGCCAGAGGTCGTCCTCGGCCACGAAGCACAGCTGGTCGCCGCTCAGATGCGGAAAGCGCAGATAGCTCACCTCCCCATGCTTTTCCTGGGGATGAACCGGAGCAACTTATGACCATTGCCCAGCGCGTGACCCGCGACTACGCAGCGCGTGAGCCACACCTACTCAGCGCGTGAGCCACACCTACTCAGCGCGTGAGCCACAACACGAACGAAACCGTTTCGTTTCGCTTGAGGGTGCGATATATTCGTGGTGTACGAAGCCGTGTCGTTCGGAGCTGGAAGGTGAGCCAAGTGGCTGAGGCAGCAACGGCACGTCGCAGTCGGATCACACCCGAACGCGAGGCCGAGCTGTACACGGCCGTCCTCGAACTGCTCCGCGAGGTCGGCTACGACGCCCTCACCATGGACGCCGTCGCCGCCCGCACCCGGTCCAGCAAGGCCACGCTCTACCGTCAGTGGGGCGGCAAGCCCGAACTGGTGGCGAAGGCCGTGCGGCACAACAAGCCGGGCGGCTCCCTCGCGGAGATCGACACGGGGTCCCTCAGGGGCGACCTGCACGCTCTTACGCTGCGCTCGGACGACTGCCAGATGGAGCAGAACTCCGCGCTGATGCGGGGTCTGGCCATGGCGGTCCACGAGAACCCGGACCTCCTGAAGTCGTTCAAGGAGCATCTCATCGGGCCGGAGTTGGCGGAGTTCCGTCGTGTGCTGGATCGGGCGGTCGACCGGGGCGAGGTCCGTGCGGACAACCCGGCGACCGAGTTCATGATGCACATGATGATCGGCGCGTTCGCCGCCCGCACGCTGCTCGACGAGCAGCCGCCGACGCAGTGCTTCCTTCTTTCGTACATCGACGCAGTGGTTCTCCCCGCCCTCTGCGCGCCCATCACCACCTGACCGTCCCCACGGTCCGCCCAACCTGACGCCACCGCTCAAGTCGTCGGGTCGATCACCCCTGCCACCCACCGGGCTGATCACCCCTGCCCTGAAGAACCCACGACCTGACCGGGAGACGCCTTCGTGGCCACGTTCCTCTACCGACTCGGCCGGCTCGCCTTCCGGCGACGGCACTTCGTCGCCCTGATATGGGTCGCCCTGCTGACCCTCGCGGGCGTCGGCGCGGCCAGCGCCCCCGCCGCCGGAACCACCTCCTTCTCGATCCCAGGCACCGAAGCGCAGAAGGCCTTCGACCTGCTGGAACAGCGTTTCCCCGGCGCCAGCGCCGACGGCGGGACCGGGCGCATCGTCTTCAAGGCGCCCGAGGGCCAGAAGATGACGGACGCCGCCAACAAGGCGACCGTCGACAAGACCGTCAAGGAACTGGGCGACGGCTCCGAGGTCGTCTCCGTCACCGATCCGTTCACGACGAACGCCGTGAGCAAGGACGGCACGGTCGCCTACACATCGGTGAGGTACGAGCTCCCCGGCATGGAGCTGGCGGACTCGACCAGGGTCGCCCTCGAGGCGGCCGGCGACGAGGCCCGGGCCACCGGACTGACCGTCGACGTCGGAGGTGACGCGCTCCAGGCCGGGGCCGAGCCGGGGGCGGTCGGCGAGATCATCGGCCTCGCCATCGCTGCGGTCGTCCTCGTCGTCACCCTGGGCTCGCTGGTCGCGGCCGGACTGCCGCTGCTGACGGCGATCATCGGCGTCGGTATCGGCGTCTCCACCATCACCACCCTCGCCAAGGCGCTCGACCTCGGCGACACCACGTCCACGCTCGCGTTGATGATCGGGCTCGCGGTCGGTATCGACTACGCGCTGTTCATCGTCTCCCGCTATCGCGGCGAGCTGGCCGACGGCCGCGACCGGGAGGACGCGGTCGGCCGCGCCACCGGCACCGCCGGTTCGGCGGTGGTCTTCGCGGGCCTCACGGTCGTGATCGCACTGGGCGGCCTCGCGGTCGTCAACGTCCCGATGCTGACCAAGATGGGCCTCGCGGCGGCGGGCACGGTCGTGATCGCCGTCCTTATCGCGCTGACCATGGTCCCGGCGCTCCTCGGGTACGCCGGCCGGAAGATCCGTCCGGCGGGCGACAAGCGCGGGAAGCGCGGCGGCAACAAGGCCGAAGGAACCGAACGGACCGAAGGGGCCGAGAGGTCCGCGAGGTCCGGGAAGTCCTCCGAGGCACCGGCCAAGCCCGGCATGGGCACCCGCTGGGCGAGCTTCGTCATCCGCCGTCCGGCCGCCGTGCTGCTGCTCGGCGTGGTCGGTCTGGGCGCCATCGCCGTCCCGGCCACCCAGCTGGAACTGGGCCTGCCCGACGACGGCTCGCAGCCGACGTCCACGACGCAGCGTCGGGCGTACGACCTGCTGTCGGAGGGCTTCGGCCCCGGCTTCAACGGCCCCCTGATGATCGTCGTCGACGCCAGGAACAGCGACGACCCCCAGGCGGCGGCCACCGCGGTGACCGATGAGGTCAAGGGCCTCAAGGACGTCGCGACGGTGACCCCGGCGGCGTTCAACAAGGCCGGCGACACCGCGACGATCACCGTGATCCCGGGCTCCAAGCCGTCCTCCGTCCAGACCGAGGACCTGGTCCACGCCATCCGCGGCGAGGGTGCCGACGTCAAGGCGGACACGGGCGCGGAGGTACTGGTCACCGGCACGACCGCGATGAACATCGACTTCTCGCAGAAGCTCAACGACGCCCTGATCCCGTATCTGGGCCTGGTGGTGGGCCTGGCCTTCCTCCTCCTGATCGTGGTCTTCCGCTCCATCCTGGTCCCGCTGAAGGCGGCCCTCGGCTTCCTGCTCAGCGTGCTCGCCGCGCTCGGTGCCGTGGTCGCGGTCTTCCAGTGGGGCTGGCTCTCCGGCCTGATCGGCGTCGAGCAGACCGGCCCGATCATGTCGATGATGCCGATCTTCATGGTGGGCGTGGTCTTCGGTCTCGCGATGGACTACGAGGTGTTCCTCGTGACCCGCATGCGGGAGGCGTACGTCCACGGCGAGTCGCCGAGCCAGGCCGTGGTGACCGGCTTCAGGCACAGTTCCCGGGTGGTGGCGGCCGCCGCGGTCATCATGATGGCCGTCTTCGGCGGCTTCATCAGCTCCAGCGAGTCGATGATCAAGATGATCGGCTTCGGCCTCGCGATCGCCGTCTTCTTCGACGCGTTCGTCGTCCGCATGGCCATCGTCCCGGCGGTGCTCGCGCTGCTCGGCAAGAAGGCCTGGTGGCTGCCGAAGTGGCTGGACCGCGCGCTGCCGAACGTGGACGTCGAGGGCGAGGGGCTGCGCGCGCTGGACGACAAGCCGCGGGACGCGGACGAGGACCGGGAGCTGGTAGGGGTCTGACCCACCTCGCTTTCCGTGCCTGACCGGCCGGTGAGGGCTCCGCGGGGACGGGGCGCCCTCACCGGCCTTCCTCGTCTCAGCCCAGCGGGGTGTCGAGGAGCGTGGTGAGGGTGCGCTTGAGTTCGTCGGTCCGCGGATCGTCCAACCCTCCGAGCGGGGTGAGCAGTTGGTCCAGCAGTACCTGTACGGCGTCGATGGCCGGCCGCACGGCCACCCGCCCCTCACCGGTCAGCGCCAGCCGCACGACCCGGGTGTCCTCGGTGTCCCGGGTACGGCCGACGAGCCCGGCCGCCTCCAGGGAACGGGCCAGCTTCGACACGTACAGGGCTTCGAGGCCCGTGTGGTCGGCGAGCTCCCGCTGACTCGGCTGCCGTCCGGACCGCTCCATCCCGCTCAGGGAGGCCAGCAGGACGTACTGGGCGTGCGTCAGGTTCAGGGGGGCGAGCGCCTGGTCGACGGCGGTACGCCACTTGTTGGCCAGACGCCAGACGAGGTAGCCGGGGGTGGGGGAAAGGGCCTTCGGTGCGTCACTCACGCCCGGTACCGTACATGGCTACTGTCTCGCGTCCGAGATAGGTGACACCCGGATCGGAGCCGGGCACCTCGATCTCGTCGAAGCCGAGACGGTCGTAGAAGGCCCGGGCGGGGGTGTTGGCGGTGACCATGCAGAGGTGTACGGCCGGGACGCCGTTCTTGCGCAGCGCGGCGAAGAAGGTCTCCATCAGGGCCCGCCCGTGTCCGCGCCCCTGCCACGGGGGGAGCAGGTCGATGTGGAGATGGGCCGGGTAGGCGGCGACCTCCGGCACGAGCATGCGCTCCGGACGGTGGAGGAGGGGGACGATCTCCTCGTCCGGGGTGCGCGGCGGGCCGCTCGACTCCGGGTACCTTTCCGCGATCGACGGCAGCCACTTCGCCCGGTAGGCCTCGACGAAACGGGGCGTGTCCGCGGTGCCGAGGACGTACCCGACGGCCTGTCCGTGCCCGTCGTCCAGTACGAAGGCCAGCTCCGGTTCGAGGTGGACGTACGGCGCCGCGAAGATCGCCGGGAAGATGCTCGGGTCGGTGTAGTGGGGGCGGCTGTCCTGGCCGACGTGCGCGGTGCGGACGCAGATGTCGTCGAGGGCCTCGCGGTCCTCGGGACGGTACGGACGTATGGCGGGTGCTGAAGTCATCGACGCATCCTGCCCAGTTGGGAGCGCTCTCACAACTGGTCGTGCGGTGTTCGGACGCAGGGGCGTGCACCGGGCGTCGCCTGCGAGCGGCCCGGGATGGTGGTGGTGGGGTCCGGGCTACGGGGAGATCCAGCAGTACAGGTGGTGTCCCTTGCCCGTTGCCCGCTGGGCGAGGTCGGCCAACTGGCGGAGGAACGCGGTGAGATCGTCGACGGCCTCCTTGTCCGGTGGTGAGTAGAAGGCGTCCGAGACGGCCCAGCCCTGGGCGACGGCGTCGAACAACGCCCTGTCGAAGCGCACGAGGGCGTCACGGAAGGTGTCGGTGAGCGACACGCTGACGACCTCGCCCTCTCCCACCATGGCGACCAGATGACCGTGTCGGGGGTCGGCCTTGACTTCGTCCTGGGAACGGCCGGTTATCAGTGACTCGGCGGGCAGCAGGTTGACCGTCGGGTCGATGCCCTTGAGCACGAACTGGTCGTATCCGGTGCCGCTGGGCTGCTCGTCCTCGCGGACGATGGCCCGGCCGGCATCCTTGTCGTCGGCGGCGGAGTAGTAGCCGTAGAGAACTCCCATACGGCCGATCATGGCATCCGGCACTGACAGTGAACCCGTTGGCGACACTGACAGAGAACCCGTTCGCCTGTCCCGCACACCGACCGCTAGCGTGCCGTCCATGACGACGACACCCGCGCCCGACGCCCGCCCCGAGGATTCCGGAGCCCACCCCCGTTTCGCCGAAGCCCTGCGTGAGCTGGGGCTCGACGAGTTGACCCACAGGATCCGCCGCTTCCCGGACGCCACCCGCACCGCCGCCGAGGCCGCCGCGGCGCTCGGATGCGAGTTGAGCGAGATCTGCAAGTCGCTGATCTTCGCGGCGGACGGGGTGCCGGTGCTGGTGCTGATGGACGGCGCCTCGCGGGTGGGCCTGGAGCTGGTCCGCGAGGCGCTCGGCGCGGACAAGGTCACGCGGGCCAGGGCCGATGTCGTACGGGAGACGACGGGGTATGCGATCGGGGGCGTGCCGCCCTTCGGCCACCGGACCCGGACCCGGGTGCTCGCGGACCGGTCGCTGCTGGAACACGAGGTCGTGTGGGCCGCCGCCGGTACCCCGTACACCGTCTTCCCCATGCAGCCCAAGGACCTTGTGGCGCACGCCGGTGCCACCCTGGTGGATGTGCGCGAGCGGACCTCGTGACCCCGCTGGTGACCGCGGCCGTACTGCTGGCCGCGGTCACCCACGCCAGCTGGAACGCGATCGCTCATCAAATCACCGACAAACTGGTCGGGTTCACGCTGATCGCGGGCGGAGGGGCGCTGATCGGACTGGCGATGATGCCGTTCGTGCCGGTTCCGGCGGCGGGGGCGTGGCCGTACCTGATCGTCTCGGCGGTCATCCACCTCGTCTACTACGTGCTGCTGATGAGGTCCTTCAGGCTCGGCGACTTCGGGCAGGCCTATCCGATCGCGCGCGGCACCGCGCCCCTGGTGGTCACCCTGCTCGCCGCGGTCTTCGCCCACGAGGTGCCGGACGGGTGGGCGGCGGCCGGAATCGCGCTGTCCTGCGCGGGGCTGACAGGCGTCGCGGTGTGGGGACTGCGCGGGCGGCGGCCCAACTGGGCGGCGATCGGGGCCGCGTTGGCGACCGGCCTGACCATCGCCGGCTACACGGTCGTGGACGGTCTGGGGGTCCGCGCCTCCGGCGCATCCCTCGGGTACATCGCCTGGCTCCTGGCGGTGCAGGGCATGGCGATCCCGGCGTACGCGCTGCATCGGTGGCGGGGCGAATTCGTCCCCGTGCTACGGCCGTTCGCGGGCGTCGGGCTACTGGGAGCGGCGCTCTCCGTCGGCGCGTACGGGCTGGTCCTGTGGGCGCAGACCAAGGCGGAACTCGCCCCTATCGCGGCCTTGCGCGAATCGTCAGTCAAGTCCTGCTCGTGCGGTAATAACTTCGCTGGTCAGGGGGCCAGAGAAGTAATTCCGTACGCCCCGGCGCCGTTCCGCACCATGAAAGCGCGATTGCCATCTACCATTTCGCTGGCGTCAGTTGGCGACGTTCTCAACCCAGCGTGAGCCATCGGATGCCCAGGCGGCTGACGTCCAATGCTTCCTCCCTGGTGATCGGCTCGCGCCCCGTTGCCTTGCGCAGGAAGTGAAGCTGACTCCAGCCCAGCTTCTCCAGTGCCGTTGCCCCATCCGGGCCGAGCAGAAGACCCTGCACCAAATCTGCGGCCTGGGAAGTCAGCCACGGCTCGCGACCCAGGGCGTCGGCCAGGTCCAGGCCGTGCACGGCGACCTCAACCACGCGCGTCAGCAGGAACTCCGACAAGAGCATCGGATCGCCGTGCCGCGTGCGAACCACACGCCCTTCGGGCTCGGCCCGGCACAGTCGGTCCACCTCTTGCCAAGTGGCGTTGAAGTCGTCGGCGAGTGCGGCACCGCTGAGCTGTTCGGCCGCGTGATCTTGGGCCAGAGCGATCCGAGCCGCGTTGGTGTCCGGAGCGAAACGGTCGTCGGGCCGGTAGTACTCCACTGCCGAGACCTCGGCACGGGTCGGCGCCGGCGCGGCCAGCATGCCCGGCAGCCAGGCAATCACCACCCGGACATGAGCCAGCAAGTCGCTCACTTTCCACGGTGCACACCGCGTCGGCAGACCCCACTCGGCAGCCGAGACCCCAGTCATCGCCCGCGCGAGCTGCCCCGCCTCAAGACGAAACGCTTCAACTACCCGCCCCTGATCCATGCCGATCAAGCTACCCAACCAGAACTGGCGCAGCAGCAGATCTCAAACACGCTCCGTGTCATCGGCACGGTCGAGGTCGCATCTGGCGCACGTCGGGGTTGGTCACCCATAGGCGTGCGCCAGCTGGCATGCGTCCTGCTAGACGATCGCCGGTCGCGGACCGATCGGCGCGCGATACGCTCTCGGCCATGTCGGAGGTAGGTCGAAGACTGGTGCGCGTCTTCTGGGCCGTGGACCGCTTTCTGGGCGGCGAACGCCCTCCCACACGTACACAGAAGTTCACGGCCCGGCATCCGGTCCTCCTGGCGCTTGTGACAGGGACGGTGTGGGCCGCCTACTTCTTGTTGCTGCCAGGAGTGCAGCAGTCGGACTTCGTCATCGCTCCGGTCGGTGGCTTCCTGCTCGGCGGGATCCTCGGACTCACGGCGTTGTACGAGAGGCTCCGACAGCGCCGCCTGCGTCGGCGGGGACTGTGGGACGGCTCGTGACAGACTCCGTCGCCCTTGGAGCGGTACCAGGGGACATGACAGCGCAGGTTCGCCGGGACGGGGGACCACCGCTCCTCAGGCGGGAGGCACGGATCTTCATCCGGCATCAGTCGTTGGCCGCCCTGAGATTGTTTTCAGTCAACCTCTGTTCATGCAGTAATAACTTCGCTGGTCAGGGGGCTGGATGAGGCATCCCGAACACCCCGGCGTCGTTCCTCGCCAGGTGTCCTCACGGGCTACTTCAACATCGAGCGCAGGGATCCTCCCCCGCAGGTGGTGCGACTGCTACGCGGCCGAGTGCTACCACCAGCAGTACCTTTCAGGCAGCAAAAACCCGGACGGGTACTGCGGGCTGGGCGGGACCGGCGTCTCCTGCCCGACCGGCGTGGCTCGGGCCGAGGGGTGAGTCTCGCCGCAACGCCCGATCTGGCGGCTTTGTGGAGGTACCGGCATCCGTCGGGCCCTCCCGTCGCCCACACGTTCCGCAGCACGTACGCGGATCGCTGGGCGCGCTTCCACAGCCTTCCGGGCTCGAAACGCTACCCGGAGTCCGAGGACGAGTACGCGATCGTGCTGGACCGGTACAACACGGTCCTCGACGAGTTGTTCGCGGGCACGGACGTGTTCGTGGTGACCATGGACTGGTCGAACACGCCGACCGGGCCCGCCGGCCACCCGACACCGCGACAGACGCTGCATCCCGACGGCATCCGCTGGTGGACCGAGTCGGAGCAGGACGACCCCGACCCGGAGTTCCACACCCACACACGCCTGTACGCCGACCGGCGCCCGTGGGAACGCGGCTGCGTCGATGATCTGCTGCGCGCCGTCGCGGACGAGACGCTCGTCGAAGTGTTCATCACCGACACGGAACTACGACGCATCCACCACCCCTACGACGGCGGCGCAGACGTCATCCTCGCCACGCCCGCGGAACGCGACCGGGTGCGCGGTCAGCACACCGACTGGCTCTCCAGCCACCCAGCCGGCCTCTGAAAGGGAAGCAGGTACTGCAGGGCATCCCACCGGCCGAGGTCTGACACCAGCAGTACCTTTCGGGCAGCAAAAACCCGGACGGGTACTGCGGGCTGGGCGGGACCGGGGTGTCGTGCCCGATCGGGGTCGCGAAGTTCACCGAAGAGTGAGTGACTCGCTGTACGGCTTGATCTCCCGGATCTGCTGGCGGACATCCGGCGGCGCCCCGGCGCCTACGGCCTGGACGGCACTTTCTGGTGCTACGCGGCCTACCTCAACGGGTACCACGAGGGCAGCGGACGAACGGCGCTCGCCGGTTTCCGCGAGTGGCTGGCCGAAGAGCTGGGCCATGGCACCAACCTCATCTGGGAAGCACTCGCCCTCCGCCTCGTACTGCCGGCGGTCGACGCATCGCGCTTCCGGTCGCTGACCGCAGACGAAGACGCTGCCGCGGTGGCCGGGCTCTTCAACCTGCTTGGGCAGTTCCGTGAGTCCAGGACGTCGAGCGATCAAACAGGGACGTACAGCTCGAGGCGCATCGCTCCGGCCCGCGAAGTCACCAACGACTAGTCCGCCCGGGCGGCCGCGAGGTGGGCTTCCACGGCGACGACACCGTCGACGCCCTGGCACAGGCCCACGACCACCGGGACGAGACGCGATTCCGGGACGTCACCCCGCAGGGTAACGTCCCCGTCCCGGACCTCGACCGCGACGGTGCCCTCTTCCAGGCCGAGGATGCGCCCCAGGACGTCCCGCTCGACCTCGCCGCGGATCTCAACGTCGGAGCGGATGAAAGTGTCCAACAGGTCGCTGCGGCTGACGATGCCGGTGAGGAGCCCGTGGTCGCCGACCACCGGCAGCTGCTTGACGTGCCGCCTGCGGAGTTCCCGCGCGGCCCGGGGGATTGTCCAATCGGCACGGGCGGTGAAGACGGGGCTGCTCATGAGCGCGCTCGCGGTCCGGGCCCGGGCCTTGCCCCAGGCACGCTCGTCGTTCCCGTCCTGCCCCTGCGGATCGGGCATGCCGGTCTCGCGCCGCAGCACGTCGGACGCGGACACGACGCCGATGGGGGCGCCCTCGTCGTCGATGACCGGGGCCGCGACGATGTCGTTCGCGTCCAGCAGGGCGGCGATCTCGTGGAACGGTGTGTTGGGGCGGAGGGTGATGACCTCCTCGGTCATCACGTCACCGACCTTGCGGCGGTGCAGCATGGCATCGGCCTCCTCCGCTTCTCGACGGGGCGGCGCCCCGGCCTCCGCGGCCGCTCGTCCACGCCCGTCTCCCTACCCATGACAGCACCGCGCCGCTCCGGCGGCCAGTGACGTTCGGCCTGACGGGAAGGGCCGGCGGTCCCACGGCGGCGTCCAGCGAGCCGATCACCGCATGGCCGACTCGCTTCGTCGAGCGCTGAGCAGCCGACAGCGCGAGCCAAAACACCCATCCTGGTCAAGCGAGAGCAGTCACCAGCAGTACCTTTCGGGCAGCAAAAACCCGGACAGGTACTGCGGGCTGGGCGGGACGGGAGTCAAGCTAGGTATCCCGTTCGACGAACTGGGGACGTCTTGCCCGACGGGAGTGGCTCCTGCACCAGATCTCAAGGACGAGTAGCTGCGCCAAGCTCAAGTCCACCTTGATCGGCTGTAGCGCTGTCCATTCGACGTGACGCTACGGTCGAGGCCCCGCATCACCCCGACGCTTGGCTACGCAAGACGTCGATCAAGCTTCGCTCATACAGTAATAAGTTCGCTGTTCAGGAGTGCTGAGGCCACGCCATTCGTCCAGGATCCGAGTCTGGTGCCTGCGGTGTCCTGCTGGTCCCTGGCAACATTCGGCCCATTAATCTCTGGTCTTCGCCTATGCCGACCTGCTGGGCTTGGCCATATGGACACCGCCGCTGCCGACCGTCCGTCGGCGACCTACGACCGCATCGGCATCGGATACAGCGACATCCGACGTCCCGATCCCCGACTGCACGCCTTGATCGGCCAGGCCCTGGAAGGCGCCCGTACCGTTGTCAATGTCGGCGCCGGCACCGGTTCCTATGAGCCGGAGGACGCCGACGTGACAGCTGTCGATCCCTCTCAGGTCATGCTCGACCAGCACCCTGGGACGAAGAAGGTGATGGCCGGAGCCGAAGCCCTGCCGTTCGCGGACGGCTCCTTCGACGCGGCCATGGCCATCCTGACCGTCCATCACTGGCCCGACCTGCATCGGGGACTTGGCGAACTGCGCCGCGTCGCCCGCAGGCAGGTCGTCTTCACCTGGGATCCGACGCACCGGCCGGAGTTGTGGCTACTCGAGGAGTACCTGCCGGAGATCCGTGAGCTGGACCATGCCCGTTTCACCCCGGTGACCGAGGTCGCCGACGCGCTCGACGCGCACACGGTGATGCCCTTTGCCATCCCGCACGACTTCACTGACGGCTTTCAGTGCGCCCACTGGCGCCGCCCGGAGCGCTACCTCGACCCGGTCATCCGCCGGGCCAGCTCCACCTTCGCCCAGCTGCCGCCGTCCGTCGTGGAGCCGGCGATCGCCCGGCTCCACGCCGACCTCGACTCCGGAACCTGGCTCCGCCGCCACGGCGACCTTCTGGGCCAGCAGAGCATGGACTACGGATACCGCCTGCTCGTTGCAGGCAGGTAGACGAACATGACCAGCAACATCACGTCGATCATCGTCGGCGCGGCCATCGGGGCGGTGTTTTTCAAGGAGCGGTTCGGGGCGCCCAGGATCGCGGCGGCCGGGCTGCTGGTGCTCGGGATCGGGCTGATGCTGCACGCGGGGTCGGGATAGGGATAGGGCGGACCGGCGGACAGGGGCCCCGCGCCCCACTGGTGCGTCCGGGGCCGTCGAGGAGCACCCTGGAAGCAGGTCTTCCGGAGGTGATCGTCATGGTGCACACCACTGTGGGATGGCACATCGAGCTGGAGTTCAAGGAGGACGATCAGCGCACCCGGGCGGCTGCGATGGTGCGCCTGCCCGACGGTACCGAGGTACGTACGCAGGGGCACGCCAGCCGCCATCACATCGACTCGAACCAGCCGAGGGTGGGGGAGGAGATCGCCGCGGCCCGCGCTTTGAACGAACTCGCGATGCGGTTGCTGACCAAGGCGCACGGCGAGATCGACGAGGTGTCCGGGCGGACGTCCCACCCGATCAACGTGTGACCTGCTCCAGCACCCCGCGTACGGCCCTGACCAGTGCCTGCGCACGCGGATCCGCCGTCACGGACTTGCGGAAACCGTTGGTGACATAGCCGAGGGCGACGCCGGCCTCCGGGTCGGCGAAGCCTAGCGCGCCGCCGCGGCCGGGGTGCCCGAACGAGCCCGGGCCGAGCAGCGGGGACGCGCTGCCGTGCAGCATGTAGCCGAGGCCGAAGCGGGTGTTGACCACCAGGACACGGTCCGGTCCCGCCGACTCCTCGGCGCGTGCCGCCGCCACGGTGGCCGGGTCGAACAGCCGTATGCCGTCGACCTCGCCGATCAGTGCCGCGTAGAAGCGGGCCAGTGCGTCGGCGGTCGCGATGCCGTTGGTCGCGGGCAGGGCCGCCGCCCGGTACGCCGGGTCGTTCTGGTCGGGGAACGGGGTGATCGCGGCGAACGCCCGGCGGGTGAGGGAGTCCGGGTCGTCGTAGGCCTTGGTGACCGAGCGCTTCGGGCGCACCCGCAGTCCCGGACCCGGGGCCGGCTCGGGGTCCTCGATCCGGCCGACCCGGCCGGTCCGGCCCGCCGCCTCCTCCGCCTGAGGCAGCCCCAGCCACAGGTCCAGGCCCAGCGGCCCGGCGATCTCGGCCGCGATCCACTCACCGGTGCCCTGCCCGGTCACACGCCGCACCAGCTCGTCGAGCATCCAGCCGTATGTCAGCGCGTGATACCCGTGGTCCGTGCCGGGCTCCCAGA
Source organism: Streptomyces sp. NPDC050997 (assembly GCF_040660135.1). Taxonomy (NCBI): domain Bacteria; kingdom Bacillati; phylum Actinomycetota; class Actinomycetes; order Kitasatosporales; family Streptomycetaceae; genus Streptomyces; species Streptomyces sp. NPDC050997. The sequence continues at coordinate 200,922 of NZ_JBFAGK010000008.1, read as the reverse complement.
CGGGGGCCTGCGCGGCGACCTCCTCCGGGCCCCGGCGCGGGTCCAGGGCGTCCGTCGGCGTGATCGGGTGGTCGAGCAGCGGCAGCCCGGCCCGGTGGTTCAGTACCTGCCGCACCAGCACCCGGTCCTTGCCGCGCGCCTTGAACTCCGGCCAGTACTCACCCACCGGCGCGTCCAGATCCAGCTCCCCGCGCTGGTGCAGCAGCAGCGGTACGGCGGCGGCGACGCCCTTGGTCGCCGAGCGCATCACCTGGGCGGTGCCGCGCTGCCAGGGTGCACTCCCGTCGACGTCCCTGGTGCCGCCCCACAGATCGACGACCCGCCGCCCGTCCCGGTACACGGCGACGGCCGCGCCCCGGTCCCCGAGCGCCTCGAAGTTCCGCACGAACGCGTCCCTGACCGGCTCGAAGCCCTCGGCCACAGTGCCGTTCACGTCCACGTCCGTACTCCCTGTCCGATGGCTTCGCCTACGACAGCGAGTGAAACATGCCCGTACGGCCTTGGATTCCGGTGTCTCGCTAGCCGAGAACGGTGGTGACGTCGATGTTGCCGCGGGTCGCGTTCGAGTACGGGCAGACCTCGTGGGCCGCGTCCACCAGTTTGGCCGCGATGTCAGGGTCGAGGACCGGGAGCGAGACGCTGAGGGCGACCGCGAGGCCGTAGCCGCGCTGTGGGTTGGGGCCGATGCCGACCTTCGAGGTGACCGTGGACCCGGTCAGGTCGAAGCCGGAGCGGCGGCCGACCAGCACCAGCGCGTTGTGGAAGCAGGCGCTGTAGCCGGCCGCGAACAGCTGCTCCGGGTTGGTGCCGTCGCCGTCGCCGCCGAGCTGTGGCGGCATCGCGACCTTCAGCTCGATCCGGCCGTCCTGGCTGGTGACATAGCCGTCCCGGCCGCCGTGCGCGGTGGCCTCGGCGACGTACACGATCTTCGAAGGACGGGTGTCGACAGCGGTGTCGCCCGTGGTGTTGACAGTCGCCTCGACGGCGGTGTCGTCAGTCATGGCCGGCTCCCCCCGGAACAGGTGCGCACAAGTGCATCGTGCACAAGGGCATCGTGCACAAGGTACTTGCTGGTAGGGAGGCTGCCGTTACCAGGGGGTAGCAACCGTGGGTAACCCGAGATCAGCGGGTGCGCCCCGCCTGCCGATCGATCAGCGGGCGCGGTCCGCCGCCGCCTCGGCGCGCTCCGCCAGCGCCCACAGCTCCGCACGCAACCGCGCGACCTCCGCGCCGTCGAGCCCGGTCGCCGCGAGCAGGGCGCCGGGCACCCGTGCCGCGCGCTCCCTCAGCTCCTCCGCGCGGCCCGTGCACGCCACGAGCACCGAGCGCTCGTCGCTCGCCGCCCGCTCCCGGCGTACGAGACCCGCGCTCTCCAGTCGCTTGAGCAGGGGCGACACCGTGCCGTAGTCCAGCCGCAGCGCGCCCGCGAGCTCCTTGACGGTGATCTCGCCGCGGTCCCACAGCACCAGCAGCACCAGGTACTGCGGGTAGGTCAGCCCGAGCTCGTCGAGGAGCGGACGGTAGGCGGACGTCACCGCGCGCTGGGCCGCGTAGAGCGCGAAGCACAGCTGGTCGTCCAGCAGCAGCGAGCCCTCGTCACCGGTGAACTCCTGGTTCGTCACGCGCCCTTGGTTCGTCACGCGCCCATTGTCACGGACCGCGGGTCGAATCCGAACGGCAACTCCAGCCGGTGGGCCCGCATCAGCGCGTCGTCGGAGAGCAGCTCGCCGGTCCGGCCGTCGGCCGCGATGGTGCCGTCGCTCAGGATCAGCGAACGGGGGCACAGCTCAAGGGCGTACGGCAGGTCGTGCGTGACCATCAGGACGGTCACGTCCAACGAGCGCAGGATGTCGGCGAGTTCGCGGCGGGAGGCGGGGTCGAGGTTGGAGGACGGCTCGTCGAGGACGAGGATCTCCGGCTCCATCGCGAGGACCGTCGCCACGGCCACCCGGCGCCGCTGCCCGAACGAGAGGTGGTGCGGCGGCCGGTCCCTGAACTCCGCCATGCCGACCCGGGCCAGCGCCCGGTCCACGCGCTCCTCCAGCTCCGCCCCCTTCACCCCGGCCGCCGCCGGGCCGAAGGCCACGTCCTCACGCACGGACGGCATGAAGAGCTGGTCGTCCGGATCCTGGAAGACGATCCCGACCTTGCGCCGGATCTCGGCCATGTGCTGCCTGCCGACGGGCAGCCCGGCCACCTTCACCGAGCCCGTGCCGCCGCTCAGGATGCCGTTGAGGTGCAGCACCAGGGTCGTCTTGCCGGCGCCGTTCGGACCGAGCAGCGCGACCCGCTCGCCCCGGGCGACGGCGAAGTCCACCCCGAACAGCGCCTGGTGCCCGTCCGGGTAGGCGAAGGCGAGGCCGGAGACCTCGAGGGAAGCAGTCATAGTGCCCATCCCAACACGCAGACGACGAGAGCCGCGAACGGCAGGGTGAAGGCGTACGACCACTGCGCCCGGGACGCGGTCACCTCGTCGATGACCGGCATCGAACCGGCGTACCCCCGGCTGACCATGGCCAGATGGACCCGCTCCCCGCGTTCGTAGGAGCGGATGAACAGCGCCCCGGCCGACTTGGCCAGCACGCCCCAGTGCTTCACGCCCCGCGCCTCGAAGCCCCGTGACTCCCGGGCGATCCGCATCCGCCGCATCTCGTCCGTGATGACATCGCCGTACCGGATCATGAAGGACGCGATCTGCACCAGCAGCGGCGGCAGCTTCAACCGCTGGAGTCCGAGGAGGAGTTCGCGCAGTTCGGTGGTGGAGGCGAGGAGTACGGAGGTGGCGACGCCGAGAGTGCCCTTGGCGAGCACGTTCCAGGCGCCCCACAGGCCGTTCACGCTCAGCGAGAGCCCCAGCACCTCGACCCGCTCGCCCTCCGCCACGAACGGCATCAGCACCGCGAACGCGACGAACGGGACCTCGATCAGCAGCCGCTTGAGCAGGAACCTGGCCGGCACCCGGGCCGCGTACGCGACGGACGCCAGCAGCACGGCGTACAGGCCGAACGCCCACATCGCCTCCCGCGGGGTCGACACCACGACCACCACGAACGCGAAGGTCGCCGCGAGTTTCGTGTGCGGTGGCAGGGCGTGCACGGGCGAGTGCCCGTGCCGGTAGAGCCTGTGCGCGTGCCCGGCGCCCATCAGACGCTCGTGCTCGTGCTCGCGGGAGAGGTGTCGTCGGTACGGCGCCTGCGCACCGTCCAGAACACCGCGCTGCCCGCGACGACGGTGACGCCGACGCCGATCACGCCCGCGAGACCGCCGGAGAGCCGGGCGTCCTCGATGTCCTTGACGCCGTAGTCGGCGAGCGGGGAGTCCGCGTTCGCGTGCTCCTTCGTCTGCTTGTCGATGCCCTTGTCGGCGGCGATCTTCTCCAGCCCGTCGGGGTTGGCGGAGGCGTAGAAGCTGACGAATCCGGCCAGTACGAGGGAGCTCACCAGGCCGGTGATCCACAGCTTGCGGTGCGAGCGGGCGGCGACGGGAACGGGCTGAGCGTCGGGGACGTCGACGAGTTCGCCGTTCACCCGCAGCTTCAGCTTCTGGTGGAGGCCACGGGCGCCGTACACCAGGTCCGGGCGTACGGCGATGACGGCGCCCACAGTCAGCGCGGTGATCGCGGCCTCGCCGATGCCGATCAGGACGTGTACGCCGACCATGGCGGTGGCGACCTTGCCGATGGCGACGTCCGTGGTGCCGCCGACGGCGTACAGGAAGGTGAAGGCGAGGGCCGCGGCCGGGACCGAGAGCAGCGCGGCGGCGAACGAGGCGACCGTCACCGACCGGCGGGTGCGCGGCAGCACCTTCACCAGCCCCCGGAAGACGGCGTACGCGACGACCGTCGTGACGATCGCCATGTCCGTGATGTTCACGCCGAGGGCGGTCAGACCGCCGTCCGCGAACAGGATGCCCTGCATCAGCAGGACCACGGACACACACAGGACCCCGGTGAAGGGGCCGACGAGTATCGCCGCGAGCGCGCCGCCGAGCAGATGTCCGCTGGTCCCCGCCGCGACGGGGAAGTTGAGCATCTGCACGGCGAAGATGAACGCGGCCACCAGGCCGGCCAGCGGCGCGGTGCGCTCGTCCAGTTCGCGGCGGGCGCCGCGCAGGCTCAGGGCGACGGCGCCGGCGGCGACGACTCCGGTCGCGGCGGATACGGGCGCGTTGATGAATCCGTCAGGCACATGCACCGTTCGATGATAGTGGCTTGTTGCGAACGGCTTGCAAGAGCGCCGTGGAAGGAACAGTGCGGGAAACGCGGCGTGGGCGTGGGAACAGCGCGTGAAACGCGGCGAGGGCGTGAGGAACAGCATTTCCGCTCCCGGGGGCGCGATCCCGGAAACGTGCGAGGCTGGAGGGGGAGCGGACGCATAGCTTCCACACAGGTTACGCAGCGTGAGAGGGTCGTCACGATGTCTGTAGTCGAACAGTACGCTCGAGCTCATATCGTCACGGACGCGGACATCCCGCGCGAGGGCGACGAGGCCGTCCCGGTCATCCTGCGCTACGACCCCGAGACCGACCCGCGCTCGGTACGGGTCCGACTGCCCGGTTCGCACGAATGGACCTTCTCGCGCTCGCTCCTCGAACAGGGCCTGCGCGCCCCGGTCGGCAGCGGAGAGGTCCGCGTATGGCCGTGCGGGCGCGTCCAGGCCGTCGTCGAGTTCCACTCCACGCAGGGTGTCTCGGTGGTGCAGTTCGATGCGAAGGCGCTGCTCAGGTTCCTGCGGCGGACGTACATGGCCACTCCGGTACGGAGTTCAGCCACCCATCTTCAGCAGTGACGCCACGATCGGGCCGGCCGTGTCGCCGCCGTGCCCGCCCTGCTGGACGACGCCAGCGGCGGCGAGGTCACCGCGGTAGGCGGTGAACCAGCCGTTCGGCTTCTTCTGCCCGTCGACCTCCGCCGAGCCGGTCTTCGCGCCCACGGTGCCGGTGACCCCGGACATCGCCTCGGCGGCCGTGCCGTAGGCCGCGGTGTACGACATCAGCTCCCGCAGCTGCGACAGCGTGCCCGAGGACATCGAGCGGGAGGCGGTGGCGAGCTTGCGGTCGTCGACCGTGGGGGACACCAGGTAGGGCTGCTTGAAGGTGCCCGACTCGATCGTCGCCGACACCGACGCCATGTTCAGCGGGTTCATCCGGACCCCGCCCTGTCCGATCAGCGAGGCCGCCATCTGGGCCGCGCTCTGCACCGGCACCGCCCCGTCGAAGGTCGGCACACCGATGGCCCAGTTGTTCATGGACAGCCCGAAGACCTCCTGGGCCTGCTTGGTCAGGTCGTCGTTGTCCAGGTCGGGCGCCTGGCTGATGAAGGCCGTGTTGCAGGAGCGGGCGAAGCTCGCCTTGAAGGTGCCGCCCTTGATCTCGAACTTGTCGTCGTTCTGGAACTTCCAGCCGCCGTACGTGAAGTACTTCGGGCAGGGGTGCTTCTTGTCGGCCGAGGCCAGGCCCTTGTCGATCAGCAGCGAGGAGGTGATGACCTTCATCGTGGAGCCGGGGGCGAGGGAACCCTGGAAGGCGATGTTGAAGCCGTGGGAGGCGTTCGCGACGGCCAGGATCTCGCCGGTCGAGGGGCGCAGCAGCACCACCGACGACTTGGCCTTCTTGGCGACCTGCTTTTCGGCCGCCGCCTGGAGCGTCGGGTTGAGGGTCGTCTTCACCGTGCCCGGCGTGCCCTTGCTCAGCTCCAGCAGCGTCTTGTCGGACGCCTTCGACGCCTTCGCGGACTTCCCGCGGATCACCCTGAGCTCGATGCCGGCCTTGCCGCCGGCCGTCTTGCCGTACTTCTCGCGCAGCCCGTCCAGGACCGTGCCCAGCGACGGGTACTTGGCCGTGGTGATCTCGCCGCCGTCCCGGTCGACCGCCTTCACGGGCGGGGTCCCGGACTCGCCGGTGACCAAAGTGTCGCCGTCCTGGAGGTCGGGGTGGACGACCGAGGAGTGCCATTCGACCTGAGGCTTCCCGTCGGTGGTGTCGCGGACGACGGTGAGCGCGCTGTCGTACGTCAGCGGCTTCTCGGTGCCCTTGTACGACACCGTGGCCTTCACGGAGAAGGGGACCTTGTCGCCGGTGCGGGCGCCCGCGGTGAGCGTGATGTCCTTGAGGTGGGCGTCCTTGGGGTAGCCGGTGAGCAGGGTGGTGGCCGCCTTGGTGTCGCTCGTGGCGGCGGCCGCCCGGGGCACCTTGCCCTGCTGCCAGGCCGTCAGGAAGGTCCGGGCCGTGGTGGTGACCTCGGTCGCCGAGAGCGGACCGCTCGGGATGTCCTTCTTGTGGTCGGCGCCCGCGGACGTCGACTGCGTCCGGTCGTCGGCCGCCGCCCCACCGCCCCACAGCGCGTAGACGCCGAAGCCGGCGCCGCCGACGACGACGGCGATCATCCCGCCGACCACGGCGGGCTTGGTCTTCCGTCGCTCGGCGACGCGCCTTCTGTTACCCACAGCTGTTGTTCCTCCGCGATATTGCCCAGGGTCCCCGATGCCCTCTTCAGTCCCAACGACGGCAACAGCCTAGAGTCCCGTCCCGCGTGGATGAGTTCAGCCGGCAGCTCGTAGCACAGCTGCGACAATCGGTCCGGCCGCCTCGCCGCCGTGGCCGCCCTCCTCCGTCATGGCCGCCGCGGCCACGTCGTTGCGGAAACCGGTGAACCAGCTGTTGGACACGGCCTGCCCGTCGACCTCCGCCGAACCGGTCTTCGCGCCGATGTCCCCGCCGAGTCCGGCCATCGCGTTGACGGCGGTGCCCTCGGTCGCGGTCAGCCGCATCATCTGCTTCAGCTGCGCCGCGGTGCCGGACGGCAGCCCCTTGGCGGTGGCCAGTTGACGATCGTCGAGCTCGGGCGAGACCAGGTAGGGCTGACGGAAGTCGCCGGTGATCGCAGTGGCCGTCACCGAGGCCAGGTTCAGCGGGTTCATCTGGACCTGGCCCTGGCCGATGGCGTTCGCGGCCCGGTCCGGACCGCTGACGGCGGGTACCTTGCCGTCCCGGGAGACGATGCCGGTCTTCCAGTCCAGGCCGAGTCCGAACCGCGTCTGGGCCTCCGTGGTCAGCGACTCGTCGGTGAGCGGCTTCTCGTCGATCAGCTTGACGAAGGCCGTGTTGCAGGACCGCATGAAGCTGTTGGCGAGCGTGGCGCTCTCGTTGGGCCGCATGTTCGTGAGGTTCTTGAAGGTCTGGCTCTGCCAGGTCGCGGTGTCCGGGCAGGGCGCCGGGCCGTTCATCGAGGTCACACCGTTGTCGATGAGCGTCGCGGCGGTGATGATCTTCATGGTGGAGCCGGGCGCCACCTCGCCCTCGAAGGCCGCGTTGAAGGCGTCCCCGCGGTTGTTCGCCACCGCCAGTACCTCACCGGTGCTGGGTTTGACGGCGACGAGCGAGGACTGGGCGTACTGCTTGACCGCCTTCTCGGCAGCGGCCTGCGCGCCCGCGCTGAGCGTGGTCCGCAGCTTGCCCGGCTTGCCCTTGGCGAGGGTCAGCAGCGGGGTGTCGGCGGCGTTCTCGTCGGCGTGCTGGATCACCAGTTCGATGCCGGGGGTGCCGCCGGCCTTGTCGCCGTACTTGCCGCGCAGCGCGTCCAGGATCGGCCCCAGGGACGGGTATCTGTCCTCGGTCAGCACGGCCCCGTTCCGGTCCACGGCCTCGATCGGCGGGTTCGACGACTCCCCGGTGACCAGGGTGTCGTCCCGCTGCAACTCGGGGTGGATCACGGCGGGCTGCCAGTCGACCAGCGCCCGCCCGGTGGTGACCCCGCGCACCACGGTCAGCTCGCTCTTGTACGTCAGCGGCTCGGCCTTGCCGTCGTAGGCCACCTTCGCCTTCACCGTGTACGGCACGGTGGCACCGGACGCCTTCCCGGGCGTGATTTTGACGTCGCCGATGTGGGCGGCCTCGCCGTACGCCGTCAGCAGCGGCTCGGCGGCCGTGTCGTTGTTCGTGTACCCCGCCGCACTCGCCGCCCGCCCCTCCTCCCACGCCGCGAAGAACTTGGCGGACGTCTCCTTGACCTCGTCCGCGCTCGGCGGCCCGCTCTTCACGGACGCGGTCCCGGCCGAGCCCGACCCGCCCCCGCCGTCCCCGTTCAACGCGGACACGACGTTGTACGTCCCGTACCCGGCCCCGCCCACCATCACGGCGAACACCCCACCGATGACGGCGACCTTCACCCCTCTGCCCATACCGCGGCCCCCTCCCCGTTCCCCGTCGCCTTCCGCACGTCTTCTTGAACGCGTTCAGAAAGCTTGTTGTGGGTGGCACTCTATGCGGAAGGTGTGACACACGGGAGACAGATTTCGCCGATTGTCAGACCCAGGTATCCAGCCACATCCGCGACCGCCACTCGTCGATCGGGATGGACGTGCCGGTGTACAGGGGCCAGAAGTAGACGAAGTTCCAGGCGATCAGCAGGACCAGGATGCCCGCGCCCGTCGCGCCGGCGACGCGGCGGGTGTCGGTGGAGCCCGGGGGGCCGACGATCGCGCCGAGGAGCATGGCGACGGCCAGGCAGAGGAACGGGACGAAGACGATCGTGTAGAAGAAGAAGATCGTGCGGTCCTGGTAGAGGAACCAGGGCAGGTAGCCGGCCGCGATGCCGCAGGCGATCGCGCCCGCGCGCCAGTCGCGGCGGAAGAACCAGCGCCACAGGACGTACAGGATCGCGAAGCAGGCCAGCCACCACAGCATCGGCGTGCCGAGGGCGAGGACCTCACGGGCGCACTTCTCGCGCGCGTCGAGGGGGCAGCCGTCCTTGCCGGGGGCGGGGGACTCGTAGAAGTACGAGACCGGGCGGCCCGTGACGAGCCAGCTCCACGGGTTGGACTGGTACGTGTGCGGCGAGGAGAGGTTGATGTTGAACTTGTAGACCTCGTGCTCGTAGTGCCACAGGCTGAGCCACCAGTCCGGGAAGAGCCACGACCAGCTGCTGCTCCTGCCGTCGCTGCTCGCCCAGTCGCGGTAGTAGCCGCCGCTGCCGTCCGTGGCGGAGAGGATCCAGCCCAGCCAGGACAGGACGTACGTGGCGATCGCGACCGGGACGGTGGCGAGGAACGCCAGCCCGAGGTCGCGCCTGAGGACCGTCGCGTACGGGCGGCCCGCGCCCGCGACCTTGCGGGTGCCGACGTCCCACAGCACCGCCAGCAGACAGAACGCGGCCAGGATGTAGAAGCCGTTCCACTTGGTGCCGATGGCGAGGCCGAGCATCAGGCCGGCCAGCCAGCGCCAGGGGCGCCACCCGAAGCGGGTCGTCTCCGCGATGTGCGCGTCCGGGCGGGCCCGGCCGTCGGCGTCCACCGGGAGCGCGGCGGCGAGTTTCTCCCGGGCCCGGTCGCGGTCGATGACCAGGCAGCCGAACGCGGCCAGCACGAAGAACATCAGCACGCCGTCGAGCAGCGAGGTGCGGGCCATCACGAACGCCAGACCGTCCACCGCCATCAGCGCGCCGGCCAGGCAGCCGAGGAACGTGGAGCGGAAGATACGGCGGCCGATCCGGCACAGCATCAGGATCGACAGGGTGCCGAGCAGCGCGGTCATGAACCGCCAGCCGAACGGGTTGAACCCGAACATCAGCTCCCCGAGCCCGATGACGTACTTGCCGACCGGCGGGTGCACGACATAGGCCGCGTCGGTGGGGATCCGCACGTTCCCGCTGCCCGACAGGATCAGGTCGTTGACGTTCTTGTCCCAGTTGACCTCGAACCCGCGGTGGACCAGCGCCCACGCGTCCTTGGCGTAGTACGTCTCATCGAATATCACCGCCTTGGGGCTGCCCAGGTGGTAGAAGCGCAGCACGCCCGCGAACAGCGTCACCAGCAGCGGCCCGCCCCAGCCGGACCAGCGGGCGATGCGATCGGCGGCCGGCCGGGACACCCCGAGCACCTGCCACAAGCGCGGGCTGGGCCGCACATACGGCGGCACCAGTCGGTCGCGCACGTCGCTGCTGGGCGCCGCCGCATAACCGAAACGGCGCAGCCGCTGCTGCCACGAGGGCCGCTGGTCCTGGGGGGCCTGGTCCTGCCGGGTGTCCATGGAGGACGCGGTACTGGTCACCGCGCCATCGTAAGGAACGGCGCTGTGTGCGTCCCGTGCTTGGGGCCCTGCGAGGATGGAAACGTGAAAGACACGCCCGGAACCCTGGTCCTCGCCGGCACTCCCATCGGTGACGTATCCGACGCCCCGCCCCGTCTCGCCGCGGAACTGGCCGGTGCCGATGTCGTCGCCGCCGAGGACACCCGGCGGCTGCGCAGGCTGACACAGGCGCTGGGGGTGACGCCCAGGGGGCGTGTCGTGTCGTACTTCGAGGGCAACGAGTCCGCCCGCACGCCCGAGCTGGTCGAGGAACTGGTGGGCGGCGCGCGGGTGCTGCTGGTGACCGACGCGGGGATGCCGTCCGTGTCCGACCCCGGATACCGGCTGGTCGCGGCGGCCGTGGAGAAGGACATCCGCGTCACCGCCGTACCGGGACCGTCCGCGGTGCTCACCGCGCTCGCGCTGTCCGGGCTGCCCGTCGACCGGTTCTGCTTCGAGGGGTTCCTGCCGCGCAAGGCGGGCGAACGGCTGTCCCGGCTGCGGGAGGTGGCCGAGGAGCGCCGCACCCTTGTCTACTTCGAGGCCCCGCACCGGCTCGACGACACCCTGGCCGCGATGGCCGAGGCGTTCGGCGGCGACCGGCGGGCCGCCGTCTGCCGCGAGCTGACCAAGACGTACGAGGAGGTCAGGCGCGGCGGGCTGGGCGAGCTGGCCGAGTGGGCGGCACAGGGGGTGCGCGGGGAGATCACCGTCGTCGTGGAGGGCGCTGCGGAGCGCGGCCCCGAGGAGCTGGACGCCGCGGAGCTCGTGCGGCGGGTGCGGGTGCGCGAGGAGGCGGGGGAGCGGCGCAAGGAGGCGATCGTCGCGGTGGCCGCCGAGGTGGGGCTGCCCAAGCGGCAGGTGTTCGACGCGGTGGTGGCGGCGAAGAACGCCGCGTCCGGAACGGGCCCTTTCTGAGGCGTGTCCCGGGCCTTCCCGAGGTGCGTCCCGGGCCCCCGAGGTGCGTTCCACGAGGGGCGCACAAAGGGGCGCACACGTTCCTGAGCAGGGCGTATCTCCTCTGAGCGTGCGCCCCATGGACGCGCAAAGAGCCTTCCCGGAAGGCAAAGCCAGGAGCGGGTCGAAGGGGCGGTTTGGCAAGGGACGCCCAAATCGGATCCAACACTCGACAGGCTTGGTGCGTTCGCGTCGGCGCAGGCGTCCACTGGTGGAAGGGACGTACCCGTCCCCTCGATCCAGCGGACTACAGGAGCTGGCATGAGTGAGATCGCCGTCGTCCACGAGTCGTATTCCTTCGCCTGCATGCGCTGCGGGCACGGGTGGGAGCAGTCGTACCAGATAGAGCACCATGTGGACGCTGATGGCCGGGAGTTCGTGCAGTACGTCGTGAACGGTCAGGTCGTGCCCTCCCCGCTGTCCAGGCCCACCTGCTCGAACTGCGACAACCACGTCGTACGGATCATGCGGCCGGGCCGGGTCGCGTCGGCCCGCGACGCCGCGCACCGGCAGCAGCAGGCGCCGCCCGCCGGTCCGGTGGAGGTGCCGGCGGCCGCGGCCGCGGCCGAGGGGCAGCAGAAGGAGCACCACTGGCACCTGTCCGATCTGCTGCACCCGTTCCAGCGCAAGGCGAGTTGAGCCGAGCGGCGACCGATCGGCGACCGAGGGGGGCCTGCCCCTTTCGTAGGATCGGGGCATGTCTTCGAACGCCGCCGACAAGAACGCCGCCCCGCCGCTCCCGGAGCCCCTCCGGGTGCCGGTCGCCGACTCCCACACCCACCTCGACATGCAGACGGGCACCGTGGACGAGGTGCTCGCGAAGGCCGCCTCGGTGGGTGTGACCACGGTCGTGCAGGTCGGCTGCGATGTGGCCGGTTCACAGTGGGCCGCCGAGACGGCCGCGCGGTACGACGCCGTCCACGCGACCGTCGCCCTGCACCCGAACGAGGCCCCGCGGATCGTCCACGGCGACCCTGGGGGCACCTCCCAGCCCCCTGGGGCTGGGGGAGGATGGTCCCGGCAGGGTGCGCGCACGCCGGGCGGGGCCGCCGGTCTGGACGACGCCCTCGCCGAGATCGACCGGCTGGCCGCGCTGCCGCAGGTCAAGGGCGTCGGCGAGACGGGCCTCGACTACTTTCGCACCGGGCCCGAGGGCAAGGAGGCGCAGGAGAGGTCGTTCCGCGCCCACATCGAGATCGCCAAGCGGCACGGCAAGGCCCTGGTCATCCACGACCGCGACGCCCACGCCGACGTGCTGCGCGTGCTGAAGGAGGAGGGCGCCCCCGAGCGCACCGTCTTCCACTGCTACTCCGGCGACGCCGAGATGGCGGAGATCTGCGCCGGCGCCGGATACTTCATGTCCTTCGCCGGCAACGTCACCTTCAAGAACGCCCAGAACCTGCGGGACGCCGTGGCCGTCGCCCCGGTGGAGCTGCTGCTGGTGGAGACCGACGCACCGTTCTTGACGCCGGTGCCGTACCGCGGACGGCCCAACGCGCCGTATCTCATTCCGGTCACGGTGCGCGCGCTGGCCGCCGTACGCGGTGCCGACGAGGACGCGTTGGCGTCGGCACTCGCCGCCAACACGGCACGCGCGTTCGACTACTGACCCGTTGCCGGGCCGTTACCGATCCACCCGAACACAACTCTGGGTAGCCGCGCCACTTTGGAGAGTGACCATCGCTCCGCTAGGTTCTGGGGGCCCGATCCGGACCCCTCTGGACCTTCTGGACCCCTCTGGACCCCTCCGGCCCCTGGAGCGTGTCGGCGTGAGCAACTCGCAGTACCAGACGTTCGAGACGTACGGCACGGAGCCGGCCCCTGAGCCGCGCACCGACCTGCACACCGCGGAGACGGTGTCCTACGGCGTGTACATGGCGCCGCCGGCGTACGAGGCAGCCGCTCCGTCGGCGTACCAGGACACCTACCGGCCCGCCTACGAGGTGCCCGAGCCGGTGCTCCCGCGCCCGGCGGAGAGCGGGCCCGGCGAGAACCCGCCCAAGGCCGTCGCGAGTGCCGTGGCAGGCCGGCGATCCGGTACCCGCCGACGCCGGGCGCGGTCCGCCGAGCGGATCGACGGCACCATGCGACGGCTGCTTCCGCAGGCGCTGGTCGTCGCCTTCCTCGCCGGCGGCACCACCGCGTTCGTCGCCGAGGACAAGGCGATCGAGCTGAGTGTCGACGGCCGGCCGAGCACCCTGCACACCTTCGCGGACGACGTCACCGAACTGCTCGCCGAGGAGGGCGTGGAGGTGGGCGCGCACGACGTGATCGTGCCCGCTCCCGGCGAGGCACTCGCCAGCGGCGACGAGGTCGCGGTGCACTACGCACGTCCCGTACGGCTCACCCTGGACGGTCAGCGGCGCGAGGTGTGGACGACGGCGCACACCGTGGAGGAGGCGCTTCAGCAGATGGGGGTGCGTGCGGAGGGCGCGTATCTGTCCGCCTCGCGCTCCCGGCGCATCGGGCGCGAGGGGCTCGCGCTGCGCGTGCGCACCGAGCGCTCCGTGACGGTCATGGCGGACGGCCGGGCCCGCACGATCCGCACCAACGCGGCCACCGTGCGCGAGGCCGTCGCGGAGGCCGGGATCACCCTGCGCGGGCAGGACGCCACGTCCGTGGGGCCGGAGAGCTTCCCGCGTGACGGGCAGACCGTCACCGTGCTGCGGATCACCGGTACGAAGGAGGTCCGGGAGGAGTTGATCCCGTTCGGCGTGGAGCGGACCGAGGACGCCTCGCTGTTCCAGGGGACCGAGGTCGTCGAACGGGCCGGGCAGCCGGGGCTGCGGCGGGTCACGTACACCCTGCGCACCGTCAACGGGGTACGGCAGAAGCCCCGGTGGGTCAGGACCGAGGTGGTGCGGGAGCCGCGGGCGCAGGTGGTGAAGGTGGGCACGAAGCCGCTGCCGACCTCAGTGGAGGGCGCGGACCAGCTGAACTGGCAGGGGCTCGCGGCGTGCGAGTCCGGGGGGCGTCCCGGAGCGGTCGACTCCTCCGGGACGTACGGCGGGCTCTACCAGTTCGACACGCAGACCTGGCAGAGCCTCGGAGGGACCGGACGGCCGCAGGACGCGACGGAGTCCGAACAGACGCTCCGGGCGAAGAAGCTGTACATGCGGCAGGGGACCGGTCCGTGGCCGCACTGCGGAGGACGGCTGCACGGCTGAGCCGCCCCAGCCGCTGGTCGGCGGGGCGGCCGGCCCGGCGGAGTACTGGTCGAGCGGAGTACTGGTCGGCCGCGCCGAGTACCGCCCGTACCCTTGTCCCGTGACCAGCAGCCCCGCCCCCGACGCCCTTCTCGGCCCCGCCGACGTCCGTGAACTCGCGGGCGCCCTCGGGGTGCGCCCCACCAAGCAGCGCGGTCAGAACTTCGTGATCGACGCGAACACGGTCCGCCGTATCGTCCGCACCGCCGGGGTCCGGCCCGACGACGTGGTGGTGGAGGTCGGCCCGGGACTCGGCTCGCTCACCCTCGCACTGTTGGAGGCGGCCGACCGGGTCACCGCCGTCGAGATCGACGACGTACTCGCCGGCGCGCTGCCCGCGACGATCGCGGCCCGGATGCCGGCGCGGGCCGACAGGTTCGCGCTGGTCCACTCCGACGCGATGCACATCACCGAACTGCCGGGCCCGCCCCCCACCACGCTGGTGGCGAACCTGCCGTACAACGTGGCCGTACCGGTGCTGCTGCACATGCTCAGCACCTTCCCGAGCATCGAGCGCAGCCTCGTGATGGTCCAGGCGGAGGTCGCTGACCGGCTCGCCGCCGCACCCGGCTCGAAGGTCTACGGCGTCCCGTCGGTCAAGGCCAACTGGTACGCCGAGGTCAAGCGGGCCGGTTCCATCGGCCGCAACGTCTTCTGGCCCGCGCCGAACGTCGACAGCGGGCTCGTCTCGCTGGTGCGGCGGGCCGAGCCGATCAAGACCACGGCGTCCAGGCGTGAGGTGTTCGCCGTCGTGGACGCCGCGTTCGCCCAACGCCGCAAGACCCTGCGGGCCGCGCTCGCCGGCTGGGCCGGTTCGGCCGCCGCCGCCGAGAGTGCCCTCGTCGCCGCGGGCGTCTCGCCGCAGGCGCGCGGGGAGGCCCTGACGGTCGAGGAGTTCGCGCGGATCGCGGAGGCCGCCGCGGCGCGGACGACGGGCCCCCGCACCCCCGAAGGAGAGTCCGAATAAGTGAGCGTGACGGTACGCGTCCCAGCCAAGGTCAACGTCCAGCTCGCGGTGGGCGCCGCCCGTGCCGACGGGTTCCATGACCTGGCCAACGTCTTCCTCGCGGTCGGCCTCCACGACGAGGTCACCGTGACCCCGGCCGACGAACTGCGCGTCACCTGCTCGGGGCCGGACGCCGACCAGGTGCCCCTGGACGGGACGAATCTGGCGGCGCGGGCGGCGATCGCCCTCGCGGAGCGCCGCGGCCTGGACGCCGCCGTGCACATCCACATCGACAAGGACATCCCCGTCGCCGGCGGGATGGCGGGCGGCAGCGCGGACGGCGCGGGCGCGCTGGTGGCGTGCGACGCGCTGTGGGGGACCGGCGCCTCGCGCGAGGAACTCCTGGACATCTGCGCCGAGTTGGGCAGTGACGTGCCGTTCAGTCTGGTCGGCGGGGCGGCGCTCGGGACCGGACGCGGGGAGAAGCTGCGGGCCCTGGAGGTCGGCGGGACCTTCCACTGGGTGTTCGCGATGGCGGGGCGCGGACTGTCGACGCCGGCCGTGTTCCGTGAGTTCGACCGGCTTGCCGAGGGGCGGGACGTTCCCGAGCCGGTCGCCTCCCAGGAACTGCTGGACGCCCTCGCCAAGGGCGACCCCGACGCCCTCGCCGCCGCCGTCACCAACGACCTCCAGCCCGCCGCCCTGTCCCTGTTCCCGGAGCTCGCCGACGCTCTCGCGGCCGGCCGGTCCGCCGGCGCCCTCGCCACGCTGGTCTCGGGCTCGGGCCCGACCACGGCCTTCCTCGTCCGCGACCCCGGGTCGGCGTCGAAGGTCGCACAGGCGCTGCGGATGTCCGGGACGTGCCGGACGGTGCGTACGGCGTCGGGGCCGGCACCGGGCGCGACGGTGCTCGGCGACCGGGTCGCGTCCTGACCGGTCTGCACCGGTTCTTCGCCACTCCGTGGCCGCCTTCGCCCGATCTCCACACGAAATACTCCAGTTGCGGTACATGGGGGAACTCCTGTTCCTCTAGGGTCACTTGATGTTTAAAAGTGCCGCGTGGTGTTTCGGCGCGGTGCCTCTCGAGCGATCCCCCCTGTGGAAGGCCACGTCCGTGACGGAATCCCCCACCTCCTCCCATCGCCGGAAGATCCCCCTCTCACGCCGTGGCGTGATCGGGGCCGCAGGAGCGGTGGCCGCCGGTGCCGCCCTGACTCCGGCGGTCTTCGCGGCGACGGACTCCGGCTCCGACGCGGATACGGCCGCCGACTCCGGCGCCACCCCGTCGGGTACGAAGGCCGAGACGTTCCCGGCCACCCGCTCGAACGCGGCCACCGGCACCGGCCCGGCCACCGCCTCCTTCGCCGCCTCCTTCGTCGCGGCCCGCTGGAGCGGCGCCGCCACCGGCGTCGGCATCCGTTTCACCGACGGCACGGCGTCGGCCGGCTCCTGGCAGACGCTGAGCGGCGGCTGCGCGACCGTCGACGACGGCGGTACGGCACTGATCCCGGCCGGCGACGCCACGGCGTACGAGCTGAAGGCGCCGGACGGTGCGAGCGACATCCGCTCGTTGGCGATCGACACCACCGACGGACCGCACCGCGCCTTCAAGGTCCCGTCCGAGCCCAGCCGCGTGCGCGGAGTGCCGTATCTGCCGCGGCCGGCCTGGGGTGCCGACGAGTCGAAGCGCTACAAGGACGGCAAGGTCAACTCCCCCGAGGTGTACTACCCGTTGCAGGCGATCACCGTGCACCACACGGACACGCCCAACGACGACCCTGACCCCGCCGCGACCGTCCGGGGCATCTACGAGTACCACGCTGTCACCCTCGACTGGGGCGACATCGGCTACCACTTCCTCATCGACGAGGTGGGCACCGTCTACGAGGGCCGCTACTCCGGCGACGAGCTTGTCCCGGCCTTCGACCTCGACGGCAAGCTCGTCACCGCCTTCCACACCGCGGGCTACAACTCCGGCAACCTCGGCATCGCCTTCCTCGGCACGCTGACCGACCAGCCTCCGACGGACGCGGCCAAGAAGGCCCTGATCCGCCTGATCAAGGTGATCGCCCGCTTCAAGGGCCTGGACCCGCGGGCGAAGATCACCTACGTCAATCCGGTCAACGGCGTGACGAAGGACGCGACGACCGTCAGCGGCCACCGCGACTGGCTCCAGACCGATTGCCCCGGCCAGACGATGTACGACCTGCTCGACGAGGTCCGCGCGGCCACGGCCCGCTGACCTGCCGGGGGATCGGTCACCACCCGTGCGCATTACGCTGGGAGGCTGATCGTCCCCCCTGTCAGGAGAGAAATGGCCGTCAACCTGGTCAATGTCGAGAACGTCAGCAAGGTGTACGGCACTCGTGCCCTCCTCGACGGCGTGTCCCTCGGCGTCTCCGAAGGGGACCGGATCGGGGTGGTCGGGCGGAACGGCGACGGCAAGACGACCCTGATCCGGATGCTCGCCAAGCTGGAGGACGCCGACACCGGGCGGGTCACGCACTCGGGCGGGCTGCGGGTCGGGGTGCTGACCCAGCACGACTCCCTCGACCCGGCCGCCACCGTCCGGCACGAGGTCATCCGGGACCTGGCCGACCACGAGTGGGCCGGAAACTCGAAGATCAGGGATGTGCTGACCGGGCTGTTCGGCGGGCTGGACCTGCCGGGCTTCCCGCAGGGGCTCGACACCGTCATCGGTCCGCTCTCCGGCGGCGAGCGCCGCCGTATCGCGCTCGCCAAGCTGCTCATCGACGAGCAGGACCTGATCGTCCTCGACGAGCCCACCAACCACCTCGACGTCGAAGGCATCTCCTGGCTGGCCAAGCACCTGCGCGAGCGCCGTTCGGCGCTCGTGTGCGTGACGCACGACCGGTGGTTCCTCGACCAGGTCTGCACCCGCATGTGGGACGTCCAGCGCGGTGACGTCTACGAGTACGAGGGCGGCTACTCCGACTATGTCTTCGCGCGCGCCGAGCGTGAGCGGATCGCCGCCACCGAGGAGACCAAGCGGCAGAACCTGGTGCGCAAGGAGCTGGCGTGGCTGCGGCGCGGTGCCCCGGCCCGTACGTCCAAGCCGCGCTTCCGTGTCGAGGCAGCCAACGAGCTCATCGCGGACGTGCCGCCGCCCCGGGACAGCAGCGAGCTGATGAAGTTCGCCTCGTCGCGGCTCGGGAAGACCGTCTTCGACCTGAAGGACGTCACCGTCCAGGCCGGCCCCAAGGTGCTGCTCAAGCATGTGACCTGGCAGCTCGGACCAGGCGATCGCATCGGCCTGGTCGGGGTGAACGGCGCCGGGAAGACCTCCCTGCTGCGGGCCATGGCCGAGGCATCGTGGACCGAGGGCGAGACGCAGCCCGCGGCCGGCCGGGTCGCCGTCGGCAGGACCGTCAAGCTCGCCTACCTCTCCCAGGAGGTCGGCGAACTCGACCCGAACCTGCGGGTGTTGGAGGCCGTCCAGCAGGTGCGGGAGCGCGTCGACCTCGGCAAGGGACGCGAGATGACCGCCGGGCAGCTGTGCGAGACGTTCGGGTTCACCAAGGAGAAGCAGTGGACGCCGGTCGGGGACCTGTCGGGTGGTGAGCGGCGCAGGCTGCAACTGCTGCGTCTGCTCATGGACGAACCCAACGTGCTCTTCCTCGACGAGCCCACCAACGACCTCGACATCGAGACGCTGACCCAGCTGGAGGACGTGCTCGACGGCTGGCCCGGCTCGATGATCGTCATCTCCCACGACCGGTTCTTCGTCGAACGCACCACCGACCGGGTCTTCGCCCTGCTCGGCGACGCCACCCTGCGGATGCTGCCGCGCGGCATCGACGAGTACCTGGAGCGCCGCCGGCGGATGGAGGAGACGGCCGCCGCGTCGGCTCCCGCGCCGGTCGCCGCCAAGGCCGTACCGGAGAAGAGCGCCGCCGACCAGCGCGCCGCGAAGAAGGAACTTCAGAAGATCGAACGGCAGTTGGACAGGGTCTCCCAGAAGGAGACCAAGCTGCACGCCCGGATCGCGGAGGACGCCACCGACTTCGCGAAGGTGGCCGAACTCGACGCCGAACTGCGCGACTTGGCGGGCGAGCGGGACGAGCTGGAGCTGCGCTGGCTGGAACTCGCCGACGACGCGTGAAGGGTGCGTGAAGGCGCATAACGGGGGCATCACGGGCCGGTCCTCCCTTGGGAACAGGGGCGGAACCGGCCCGGTGCGTTGTCGGTCCTGAGTGATAGAAAGAGCCGTCTGAGAAGTTTCTGAGTACGACTCTGGGTCCATCACGTACCTCAGGGCGTGGCTAGAAATCAGTGATTGAACGGGGGAACACGCTGATGACGCAGCCGCCCAACCAGCCGCCGCAGGGCGGTTACGGAGCGCCGCAGGACCAGCCGCCGCAGGACCAGCCGCCGCAGGGTGGATTCGGGGCGCCGCAGACGCCGCCGCCTCCGCAAGGGCCGCCGTCCGGTGCCCCTGCCCCGCAGCCCGGTTACGGCTTTCCCCAACAGCCGCCCGCCGCCCCGCAGTCGGGGCCTTACGGTCAGCCCGGCCCCTACGGACAGCCGCAGCAGCCGGGGCCGTATGGTCAGCCGCAGCAGCCCGGTCCGTATGGTCAGCCGCAGGGATACGGGTATCCGCCGCAGCCCCAGTTCGGGACCCCGCCGCCCGGCTCCGGGAACCGTTTCAAGGGGAAGACGGCCATCGTCATCGGCGCCGCCGTCGCCGCGCTGCTCGTCATCGGCGGGACCGTGTTCGCGGTCACCAACGGCGGTGACGACGGTGACGACAAGAAGCCGATCGCCGAGAAGAGCGACGACTCCAAGGCCACCGCCTCCGAGTCCCCGGTCAACCCCGGCGACGGCAGCGGCGCCGGCGGCGAGGACCCGGAGGACCTCAACGAGGGCCGGCAGGCGGGCGAGGCGAAGGTGCTCTGGTACAAGGAGGCGCCCGACGCACCCGGAGACGGTGCCGACGCCGCCGGCATGTGGATCACCGACAAGACCGCGGTGAAGTCGGCGTACAAGCAACTCGTCGCCTACGACGTCGGCGACGGCAAGCCGACCTGGGACCCGATCACCTTCCCGCAGAAGATCTGCGCGGTCACCCCGCAGAAGACGTCCGACGACAAGATCGTCGTCGCGTACATGAACGGCACCAGTGACCGCGCCGAGTGCAACCTGCTCCAGCAGATCGACCTGAACACGGGCGACAAGGGCTGGACCGCCAAGGTCGAGGACGGCGGGTCGTTCGACAGTACGCTCCAGGTCGAACTGGCCGTCAGCGGCGACACGTTGATGGTCGGCCGCTCGCAGTCCGGCACCGCGTACGACGTACGGACCGGCAAGAAGCTGTTCGACAAGAAGAAGTACGGCACCGCCTGCTTCCCGACCGCGTTCGCGGGCGGCCCCAGGCTGCTCTCCCTCGCCTCCTGCGACGCCACCGGGACCAACGAGCGCGACGAGCTCCAGGAGCTGGATCCCAAGACCGGCAAGGCCAAGTGGACCCAGAAGTTCGACAAGGGCTGGACGGTCTCGCGGGTCTACTCCGTCGACCCGCTCGTCGTCTACAGCACCAACGAGGACAAGAAGTCGTGGAACATCTCCACGTTCACCGCCACCGGGAAGTTCCGCTCCCAGGTCGGCTTCGACGAGGACTTCGCCCCCACCTGCGGTCTGACCATCCTCGCGCGTGACCTCCAGGGCTGCGAGGGCGTGGCCGCCGACGCCGACACGCTGTACCTGCCCACCGAGGCGACCAGCGGGCCGAACGAGATCGTCGCGGTCAACCTCGCCACCGGCAAGGAGAAGTGGCGCGTCAAGTCGCCCACGGACGAGTCGATGCTCCCGATCAAGACCGAGGGCGGCAAGCTCGTCGCGTATGTGGAGCCCTCGTACGACGCGGGCGGCCGGATCGTGTCGATCCCGACCGGCGGCGCCGGCCACACGCCGGCCAAGCTGCTGCAGAACCCGCAGGGCACCGCGCAGATCGAGAGCGGCTTCTACTCGAAGGACGTCGACTGGGTCGACGGGCGCTTCTACCTCTCGACCACGCAGCTGTCCGGCAACGAGGACACGAAGGAGAAGTTGATGCTCGCCTTCGGCAAGTGACCCTTCTCTTCCTTTCTCCTTTCTCTCCTTCCGTTGCCGTCCCCGCCAGCGAGGTACTCACGTCATGACCCAGCCGCCTCCTCCTCCGCCTCCCAATCAGCCGCCGCAGCAAGGGGGGTTCGGTCCGCCCCAGGAGCAGCCGCCGGTGGCTCCGCCGGTTCCGCCGGGTGTGCCGGTTCCGCCGGTTCCGCCAGGTGGGCAGGCGCCGGCCGGATATGGCTATCCGCAGCAGCCTCCGCAGCAGGGGGGTTTCGGTCCGCCGCCGGTGGCTCCGCCGGGTGCGCCGGTTTCGCCCGGTGGGCAGCCGCCGGTTGGATATGGCTACCCCCAGCAGCCTCCGGGTTACGGGTATCCCGGCACGCCTCCTCCGGGATACGGCTATCCGCAGCCGACCATGCCGCT
This sequence comes from Streptomyces sp. NPDC050997, assembly GCF_040660135.1. Lineage (NCBI taxonomy): Bacteria > Bacillati > Actinomycetota > Actinomycetes > Kitasatosporales > Streptomycetaceae > Streptomyces > Streptomyces sp. NPDC050997. The sequence continues at coordinate 179,259 of NZ_JBFAGK010000008.1, read as the reverse complement.
GCAGCCGCAGCCCGGAGGCAAGCGGAAGTTCAACGCGCAGGTCCTGATCATTGTCGCGGCCGTCGTGGCGATCGCGCTGATCGTCGGCGGTGGCGTCTGGTACGCGTCCTCGTCCGGTGACGACAGTGGGAAGAAGGACGACACCGCGAGCTCCAACGGTGGCACCGGCGGCAAGGACGACGACGAGGGCAGCGGCGGCAGCGACGGTGGGGAGGGTGGGGACGGCGGCACGTCCACCGAGCCCGTGGAGAAGGTGCCCGCCAACACCGCCTCCAAGGTCCTCTTCCAGGTTCCGGCGCCCAAGGTCTCCAAGGACAGCACGATCGCCACCGCCGGTTCCTGGCTCACCGACACGGTGTACGCCAAGAGCGGCATCGCCGAGATCGTCGGCTACGACCCCGACAAGGGCACCAAGCTGTGGACGATCAAGCTTCCCGGCCCGGTGTGCCAGGGCAGCAACCACACCAGCGACAACAAGACGGCGATCATCTACCAGCCCGAGATGCCGACCAAGGCCGAGCCCTCGCACGGCTGCAGCCAGGTCGCGGCCATCGACCTCGCCGCGGGCAAGAAGCTGTGGACGAAGACCGCCACCTCCGGTGACGAGCCGATCAGCTTCAACAACGTCACCGTCAGCGGGGGCACGGCCGCCGTGGGCAGCTCCAGCGGCGGCGCCGCCTTCGACATCGTCTCCGGCAAGCAGCTGTGGGCCCCGAAGCCGACCGACACCTGCTACGACTCCGGGTACGGCGGCGGCACGAAACTGGTCGCGGTCCGCCGGTGCGGTGCGTACGACTCGCCCGAGCTGCACATCCAGACCATCGAGCCGAAGTCCGGGAAGGTGATCTCCGAGTACAAGATGGGGACGGGGATCCAGTACGCCAGCGTCGTGTCGACCGATCCGCTGGTCGTGGCCGCCGACGTGGGCGAGGCCGCCAAGGACGGCAGCGGGATCTCGGACTTCTTCTCCATCGACAACAAGACCGGCAAGCTGCGCACCCGGATCTCCGCGCCCAGCGACCAGTACGCGGCCGGCTGCGACGGCATCACCAAGGTCGAGGAGTGCCACCAGCTCGCGGTCGGCAACGACCGGCTCTACCTGGCGACCGAGGAGCACGACGGCAGCGGCGAGTTCAGCGACACCAACGAGATCGTCGCGATCGATCTTGCTACCGGGAAGCAGACCGGTCAGCGGGCCGACGCGGGGGACGACTACACGATCATGCCGCTGCGGATGGATGGCACCAACATCATCGCGTACAAGCGTCCGCCGTACGACAAGGGCGGTCAGATCGTCAGCATCGACGGCGGCTCGTTCAAGGAGACCAAGCTGCTGGAGAATCCGGCGACGGAGTCCGTGCGGGACGCGGAGACCAGCATGTCGCCGGACTACTCGGAGTTCCTGTATGCGCAGGGGCGTCTGTTCTTGTCCGCGGTGTACGCGAGTGATCTGACCAGCTCGGACGACGAGGAGTATCTGGTGGTCGGGTTCGGCGCCAGCTGAATGTCGTCGGTCCGTTGTGGCCCCGTCCCTGTTCAGGGGCGGGGCCACGCGCTTATCGCTGATCACCCTCGAATGAGATGATTTTCGGCGATCCGGGGCACTTCTCACCGGTAGGGGAAGCGCAACGTCGAACAAGCGTGTAGCTTCCGGGGGCATGAAGGGCGGGGGCCGGGAGGGGGCTTCCGCCCGGGTGGGGGGCTGTGGGTGTCGTGGGTGCTGTGGGGGACTGGGGGGTTGCTCGATGGGTGTTCGGCTCATGGTGGTCGACGACCACCGATTGCTTGCCGAGGCGCTGGCCTCGGCGTTGAAGCTGCGTGGGCATCGGGTGCTGGCCGCGGCGGCGCCTGCCGCGGGGGCGGCGGAGCTGGTGATCAGCCGGGCGCCGGAGGTGTGCCTGCTGGGCACGGCCACGCCGGCTGAGCCGGGGATGTTCGATCCTGTCGTCAAGATCAAGCGGGAGCGGCCGCAGGTGGCGGTGCTGGTGCTGGGGCCGGTGCCGAGTCCTCGGGGGATCGCGGCGGCGTTCGCTGCGGGGGCGTCCGGTTATGTGCGGCACGACGAGCGCATCGAGGGTGTCGAGCGCGCGATCATGAAGGCTCGGGCGGGGGAGGCGGCGGTTGCTCCGCAGTTGCTGCAGGGGGCGTTCAGCGAGCTGCTGAATCCGGTGGCTCAGCCGGACGATGAGGGGCAGCGGCTGCTGCAGATGCTGACGCCTCGGGAGGTCGAGGTGCTGGTCCGCATGGCCGACGGTGAGGACACGCGGCTGATCGCGGCGGGGATGAGGATTGCGCCGTCCACTGCTCGTACGCATGTCCAGCGGGTGTTGATGAAGCTGGGGGTTGGTTCGAGGCTGGAGGCTGCGGCGTTGGCGGCTCGGACGGGGTTGTTGGATCGGGCGGGGCCGGTGTCTCGGGTGCCTTTGGCGGGGGAAGGCGTGTCCGAGGGCTGACGGGTTCGGTGGGGGGTCGGGGACGGGACGGGGGTGTCCGTCCTCGGTCTGGCGCGGAATCGGTTTCTTCATGACTGGGCGGTGTTGACGCGCCAGACGCTGCGGGCGGACACCCCCGTCCCGTCCCCTTGCCGCCGTGGGTGGGTGCGCGGCCCCACCCATGTGACACCGGCCCAGTCGTTCGTCCACATCCCCGCTCACCCCCCCCGGGCACACCCAACGCCAGCCCCCACCGTCGGTCAGCGGCGGCGGACTGTGGCGGCGGACGGCGGTGGGGGCCGGTGGTGGGGGTCTGGGGGCGGTAGCCCCCCAGGAGCAAGGTCCGCTTCTTGTCCTGCCGAGTCGGGTGGGTGTGGTGGGTGAGGTCCGGGGGTCTGGGGGTGGAGCCCCCAGGGTGGTCGACCGTATCGAGGGTTGCTCCGCTGCGTGAACTGATCCGTAGCGGAACCTATGCCTCCGAGTTCAGGTGCTGAACACTTCTGGTGACGCTCTTTGTTTGATTGTGATGTTGACGGTCATGGTGAGTTGTGTTTTGATGTGTTTGGTTCTGTTTGATGATTGAGTGGCTCGAATAGGGAGTCCGCAGTGAAGAAGACCTCGACCCGGCTGGCGGACGGTCGCGAGCTCATCTACTACGACCTGCGGGACGATCTCGTCCGGGACGCGGTCGACCGGCGGCCGCTGGAGCGGACCGTCACCACGTCCGAGGTGCGGCGGGATCCGCTGCTCGGGGACGCGGTGGCCATCGCCTCGCACCGGCAGGGGCGCATCTATCATCCGCCGGCCGACGAGTGCCCGCTGTGCCCCTCGCAGGGTGAGCGGCTGAGTGAGATCCCGGACTCGTCGTACGACGTCGTGGTCTTCGAGAACCGTTTTCCCTCGCTGGCCGGCGACTCCGGCCGCTGCGAGGTCGTCTGCTTCACCTCCGACCACAACGCGTCCTTCGCCGACCTGACGGAGGAGCAGGCGCGGCTGGTCCTGGAGGCGTGGACCGACCGGACGTCGGAGCTGTCTCATCTGCCCTCCGTCGAGCAGGTGTTCTGTTTCGAGAACCGGGGTGCCGAGATCGGCGTGACGCTGGGGCACCCGCACGGCCAGATCTACGCCTACCCGTTCACCACCCCGCGCACCGCGCTCATGCTGCGGTCGGTCGCGGCCCACAAGGAGGCGACCGGCGGGGAGAATCTCTTCGATGCCGTCCTGGAGCGTGAACTCGTCGAGGATCGGGTCATCCTGGAGAGCGAACACTGGGTCGCCTTCGTGCCGTACGCCGCGCACTGGCCGTACGAGGTGCACCTGTACCCGAAGCGCCGGGTGCCCGATCTGCTCGGCCTCGACGAGGACGCGCGCACAGAGTTCCCCCAGGTCTATCTGGAACTCTTGAGGCGCTTCGACCGGATCTTCGACGGTCCCGGTGGAGAGAAGGACGGGGCGGGGGAGCCCGCGACACCGTACATCGCCGCCTGGCACCAGGCGCCGTTCGGCGCGCTGGATGACTTCGAGGGTGTCAGTCGTGACGACTTCGCGCTGCACCTCGAGCTTTTCACCATCCGTCGTACGTCCGGCAAGCTGAAGTTCCTCGCGGGCTCCGAATCCGGAATGAACGTGTTCATCAACGACATCCGGCCGGAGGCCGCGGCACAGCGACTGCGGGAGGTAGCGAGTTCATGAGCGGTAAGTACCTGGTCACGGGCGGTGCGGGATACGTCGGCAGCGTGGTCGCCCAGCATCTGCTGGAGGCGGGGCACGAGGTCGTCGTCCTCGACAACCTCTCCACCGGCTTCCGCGAAGGGGTGCCGGCGGGCGCCTCCTTCGTCGAGGGCGACATCCGTGATGCCGCCAAGTGGCTGGATTCCTCGTTCGACGCCGTTCTGCACTTCGCCGCCTCCTCCCAGGTCGGCGAGTCGGTCGTGAAGCCCGAGAAGTACTGGGACAACAACGTCGGCGGCACCATGGCGCTGCTCGGGGCCATGCGGGAAGCGGGCGTACGCCGGCTCGTCTTCTCGTCCACGGCCGCGACCTACGGCGAGCCGACCGAGACCCCGATCGTCGAGTCGACGCCGACCCAGCCCACCAACCCCTACGGCGCCACGAAGCTCGCCGTCGACCACATGATCACCGGTGAGGCGGCGGCCCACGGGCTGGGCGCGGTGTCGCTGCGGTACTTCAACGTGGCGGGCGCCTACGGGGCCCACGGCGAACGGCACGACCCCGAGTCGCATCTGATCCCGCTGGTCCTCCAGGTGGCCCAGGGCAAGCGCGAGGCGATCTCCGTCTTCGGTGACGACTACCCGACGCCGGACGGCACCTGTGTCCGCGACTACATCCACGTCGCCGACCTGGCCGAGGCGCACCTGCTGGCGGTTGAGGCCACCACCCCCGGCGAGCACCTGATCTGCAACCTCGGCAACGGCAACGGCTTCTCCGTCCGCGAGGTCATCGAGACGGTCCGCCGGGTCACCGGACACCCGATCCCCGAGATCGTGGCCCCCCGTCGGGGCGGCGACCCGGCGGTCCTGGTGGCGTCGGCCGCCAGCGCGCGCGAGAAGCTGGGCTGGAACCCGTCCCGCGCGGACCTCGCGGGGATCGTCGCGGACGCGTGGGACTTCGCGCAGCGGCGCGGCAATCAGTAACCGGTACGTACGGAAGGTCAGGGTCAGGGCAATGAGCGAGGCTGTCGCAGGGGCTGTCGCCGAGCGGTTCGAGGAGCTGTACGGCGCGGGTCCGCAGGGGGTGTGGGCGGCGCCGGGCCGGGTCAACCTCATCGGCGAACACACTGACTACAACGACGGCTTCGTGATGCCGTTCGCCCTTCCGCACATCGCCGTCGCGGCCGTGTCCCGGCGCGCCGACGGCGTGCTGCGGCTGCACTCGGCGGACATCGAGGCCGGGGTTGTCGAACTGCGGCTCGACGACCTGGTCCCGGAGTCGGACCGGAAGTGGACGGCGTACCCGGCGGGTGTGGTCTGGGCGCTGCGCGAGGCGGGCCACCCGATCACCGGCGCGGACATCCACCTGTCGTCCACCGTGCCGTCCGGTGCGGGCCTGTCCTCCTCGGCGGCGCTGGAGGTCGTGGTCGCGCTCGCCCTGAACGACCTGTACGAACTGGGGCTCAAAGGCTGGCAGTTGGCCCGGCTGTGCCAACGTGCTGAGAACGTGTACGTCGGTGCCCCGACCGGGATCATGGACCAGACCGCGTCCGCCTGCTGCGAGGCGGGCCACGCCCTGTTCCTCGACACCCGTGACCTGTCCCAGAAGCAGATCCCCTTCGACCTGGCCGCCGAGGGCATGCGCCTGCTGGTCGTCGACACCCAGGTCAAGCACGCGCACAGCGACGGCGAGTACGGCAAGCGCCGGGCCGGCTGCGAGAAGGGCGCGGCCCTGCTGGGCGTCGACGCGCTGCGGGACATCCCCTACGCCGACCTGGACGCGGAGTTGGAGCGGCTCGGGGACGAGGAGGAGGTGCGCCGTCTGGTGCGCCATGTCGTCACCGAGGACGAGCGGGTCGAGCGGGTGGTGTCCCTGCTGGAGTCCGGCGACACCCGTGCGATCGGGCCCGTCCTGGTCGCGGGTCACGCCTCCCTGCGCGACGACTTCCGTATCTCCTGCCCGGAGTTGGACCTGGTCGTCGACACGGCCCTGGCCTCCGGAGCGCTCGGCGCGCGGATGACGGGCGGCGGGTTCGGCGGCTCGGCGATCGTGCTGGCGGAGGCCGCCGAGGTCGAGACGATCACCAAGGCGGTCCAGGAGGCCTTTGCCGCGGCCGAGTTCACCGCGCCGAGGGTGTTCGAGGCGGTGCCCTCGGAGGGGGCGCGTCGCCTGCGCTGAGCTCCCGTTTCCCACGTCGGCCCCGTGCTCCCGAGCGAGCGCGGGGCTGACGCTTGTTCAAGTGGGAACGGACGATAGATCCAGCGGGTGGTGTTTGTGAAGGTCCTCAAATGCGCTTTCTGGTACGCCTGTTGACCATGTTGCTACTGATAAGATCACCATACTTTTCAGTAGGCTGACGACGCGTCATGAACGCGTACGGGGGGACAGTCTTGAGGGCCCCGTCGCGAAGGAGTGGCTGTTGCTCTGGCCCCCGGTGCGAGGCGACTTGAAGAGAGTCTCATGACGTCATTCATCCAGGATCCGATTCTGTGGATCCTGCTCATCGTGATCACCGCTGCGGTCTTCGCGGTGATGCGAGCGCGGAGAACCAACATGGCTCTCCGCAACAACAACGACAACCTTCAAAGCAACCTGGTGGCCGTACAAGGACAACTGCGCCAGGTGCAGACCGGCTACGAAACCCTCACCGCACGGCATGCGGAGGACCTCTCGGAGGTCCGGGCGGACGCGGAGTCGGACACCAAGGCCGTCCTCAAGTCGGCGATGGGCACGCTCCAGTCCCTCGCCGAGGAGCAGCAGGTGCTCCTGGACAACCTGCAGAAGGAGTACGGCGACGACTCCGGCGTGCTGGCCGACCTGATGCTGATCGACCACACCAGCAGCCAGTTCAGCCGCCGTACCAAGGGCATCTCGGTGCTGTGCGGCGGCTGGCTCGGGCGGCGCGACGAGAGCGCCTCCGTGTATGACGTGGCCCGCAGCGCCCAGGGGCGGATCAAGGACTTCTCCCGGGTCCGGGTCAACGCCCAGGTCAGCATCTCCATCACCGGCAAGGCCGTCGAGCCGGTCGCCGTCGTCCTCGCCGAACTCCTGGACAACGCGACCAAATACAGCGCGCCCCAGTCGCCGGTGGAGATCAACATCCAGGCCGTGCCGACCGGGGTGTGTCTGGTGGTCGACGACGCCGGTGTGGGCATGAGCCAGGAGACCAAGGCCCGTGCCGCGACCCTGCTGTCGCCCGACAGCACGGTCGACATCACCGGCCTCGGTGACCCGCCCAAGTTCGGCTTCGCCGTGTGCGGGATGCTCGCCGCCCGCTACGGCTTCTCGGTGTCCGTCGACTCGGTCTCCCCCTACGGCGGAGTGCGCGCCGTGATCCGTGTGCCGGAGGGCCTCTTGACCACTGACGCTCCCCAGCCCGCCGCATCGCAGGACGACCGTGAGTTCGAGGACGAGCGAGCCGAGCGGCGCGAGCGGCCCCGTGTCGCGGTGCCCGCCCCCGGTCCGACGCTCGTCGTCGGCACCACACAGGGTGGTCTGCCGCGGCGCAGACGGCGCAACAGGCCTGTCTCGGTCGTTCCCCAGCCCGACCAGGCGGCACCCGCCGGGCCGGTCGCCGACGGGGAGAACACCAGCGAAGTGACGGCGTCACGTATCGGTGCGTTCGCCCGCGGGACGCACCTCGGCCGGGTCTCGAACAACACGGAAGGATCCCAGAACCAGTGAATCCCGACCTGTCGTGGGTGCTGAACGGTGTGCTCGAGGTTCGCGGGGCCCGCCATGCGATCCTGGTCTCCGCCGACGGCCTGTTGATGCAGCGCTCGGACGACATCAGCCGTGACGAAGCGGAGAAGAACGCGGCCGCGATGAGCTCCATCCAGTCCCTGTGCCGGGCCGTGTCCGGGTTCGTGGGCGGGGGCCACGGGACCTGGAAGCAGACGCTCGTCGAGTACGACGGCGGATGGATCTTCCTCGTGGCCGCGGGCAGCGGCGCCTACCTGGCCGTATCGGCGGCCCTGGACGTCGACATGGAGGCCGTGTCCTTCCGGATGCAGAAGACCGTGAGCGCGCTGCGTGAGGCGATGAGTGCGGCGCCGCGACTGAACGCCGGTGCCGACGCATGACCGGTCCCGGCGAAGAAGCTCCGGTCACCAGCGACTTCGTCCGTTCCTACGTCATCACCGGCGGCCGGCGACTGCCGTCGGCGGACGACCTGGCGCTGCACTCCCTGGTCACCCTGGCTCCCGACCGTGAACTGCCGTTGGGCGCCGGTCCCGAGGTCCGTGCCATCTGGGAGCTGTGCGGGGGCGGCTTCCTGTCCGTGGCGGAGGTGGCCGGACATCTGGCGCTGCCGGTAGGCGTGGCCCGACTGCTGCTGACCGATTTATTCGAACAGGGTCACCTTCTGCGTCGCTCCGAACCCACCCGCGCCCAGCTTGCTGACCGAGAGACCCTCGAGAAGGTTCTGCATGGACTCGAAACCCTCATCGTCTGAGACGACCGCGAACGGCACGATCTATGTCTCCGACGCGGTCACCACCGCCGCGAAGATCCTGGTCGTGGGGCATTTCGCGGTGGGCAAGACGACCTTCATCGGTTCGCTGTCGGAGATCACGCCGCTGCGGACGGAGGAGAAGATGACGCAGGCGTCCCTCCATGTGGACGACCTGCGGGGCGCACCGGACAAGGTGACCACCACCGTGGCCCTGGACTTCGGGCGTCTGACCCTGACCGAGGAACTCGTGCTCTACCTGTTCGGCACGCCCGGACAGCAGCGTTTCATGCAGCTGTGGGAGGACATGGCCCGCGGCGCGCTCGGTGCGCTGCTGCTGGTCGACCCCGCCCGGCTGGAGGAGACGTTCCCCGTCATCGACCTGATCGACGAGTACGGGCTCGAGTACGCCATCGCCGTCAACAGTTTCGACGCGCAGTTCTTCGACGAGACGGAGATCCGCGAGGCCCTCGACCTGCTGCCGGACACCCCTGTCGTCTACTGCGACGCCCGCGACCAGCGGTCGTCCGCGAACGCGTTGATCGCCCTGGTCCGCCATCTGCTCGATCGCGCGGCCTGATCCACTCCCTCCCCGGCCGGGCCGCGAGGCCCAGGCCCCCAAAGGACTCCCCCGTGGACACTCACCACTCGCCCGACGCCCCCGCCGGGGCCAGATGCCCCATGTTCGACGCCACGTTCACCGCCGACCCGGACCAGATCTACGACCAGGTCCGCGCCCACGGTCCCGCGGGACCCGTTGAACTCGCGCCCGGCGTGGACGCCACCCTGGTCGTCGAGCACGAGATGGCACTCAGGGTGCTGCAGAACCCCTCCCTGTTCGCCCGCGACTCCCGCCGCTGGAAGGCGCTGAACGAGGGCCGCGTCCCCCTCGACAGCCCCATCCTGGCGATGATGGCCTACCGGCCCAACTGCCTGTTCACCGACGGCGCCGTGCACCTCAGGCTGCGCCAGGCGGTCACCGCGAGCTTCGACAAGCTGAACATGACGCGGCTGCGCCGGGACGTCGAGCCGATCGCCGACTTCCTCATCGACCAGTTCAGTGAGCGCGGCCGCGCCGACCTGATCAACGACTACGCCAAGATGCTGCCGCTGCTGCTGTTCAACAAGCTCTTCGGCTGCCCCGCCGACATCGGCGACACCCTCACCAGCTCGCTGGGCGCCCTCTTCGACGGCATCGACGTGCAGCGCGCCAACGAGGAACTGACCGCCAGCCTGATGCAGTTGATCTCCCTCAAGCGCCGGCAGCCCGCCGAGGACGTCACCTCCTGGCTCATCCAGCATTCCGCGGGCCTGACCGACGAGGAGCTCAAGGACCAGCTCGTCATGCTGATGGGCGGCGGCTTCGAGCCCCAGCGCAACCTCATCGGCCACGCCCTGCACCTGCTCCTGTCGAAGGAGGGCTCGGGCGGCTCCGGCATGCTGATCGAGGAGGCCATCGACCACGTCCTGTGGAACAACCCGCCCATCGCCAACTACGCCGCACACTTCCCGGTGCGGGACGTCGACCTCGGCGGCGTGGTCGTCGAGGCGAACTCGCCGGTCGTCATCAGCTTCGCCGGCGCCAACGGCGACCCGGCCCTCAAGGAGGCCCGCGAGTCCCACAACAAGGGCGCGCACCTGGCGTGGGGGGCGGGCCCGCACGCCTGCCCGGCCAAGGACCCGGCCCTGGTGATCGCCATCGCCGCGATCGAGCGGCTCCTCAACGCGCTGCCCGACCTCACCCTGGCGGTGCCGGACGAGGCTCTGCAGTTCCGTCCGGGGCCGTTCCAGCACGCGCTGGCCTCGCTGCCCGTGCGGTTCAGCCCGACCCCGGCCACCCGCATGGTCTCGGCCCTGCAGACTGCGGCGCCCCTGCCCGCGGCCGAGCAGCCGGGTGTACCGACCGCTGCCGAGCCCGCGCCGCAGCCGCGGCCGGCGCACAAGAGGGGCTTCTGGAGCACCCTGGTCGACCTGTTCCGCGTCTGACGCCCGACCAACTGACGGCGGTGCACCGAGAGTCCGGTGCACCGCATGTGATGGGAGCAACACGGAGCGGCGCATGAGGTGGGATAGGGGAAGGGTAGGTTCCGCAAGTAACGGAAACGCCCAGCTATAAAGGAGCTCCGCGTGACCGCCGTTGGCGACATAAGCGGAACCACCACTGACCGTCGAGCCGTTATCGCTCTTCTCCGGCGCCTGCGTTCCCCCGAAGGTCAGAGCAACCCGTTGCCCGTGTGGGACCGACTTCGCGCCCTCGGCGACGTCGTTCCCGCTCCGTGGGGTGGCTACCTGGTCACTGGATACGACGCCTGCAACCAGATCCTGCGCGGCAGGGACTGGCTCGTGCCGGACCTCGCCTGGCAGGAACGGCAACCCCATCCCGAACGCTGGCAGGATTCCGCCGTCCAGGCGATGAGCCGGGCCCTGTTCCGGCTCAACGCGCCGAGCCACACATGCCAACGCCGCGGCCTGGGCAACCTCTTCGACCGTCACACCCTCGACTCCCTGGCACCCCGCATCGCGGACCACGCCCGGCGGATCGTGGACGAACTCGCCGAGCGAATACGCGACGGCGGCGAGGCCGACTTCGTCACCGTCGTCGGTGACCAGCTGCCGGTCCTCACCGTCGGAGAGTGGCTCGACATCCCCGCGCGACACCACGCGCACATCCTCGACTTCACCCACCGCCAGGTCCACTCCCAGGAACTCCTGCCCACCAAGAGCGAGTTGGCCGTCTCCGAACAGGCCACCGTGGAGATGCGGGAGTTCTTCACCGAGCTCATCGCGGAACGCCGCGCCCACCCCGGCGACGACGCCGTCTCCGGCTGGATCCGGTACTGGGACGAGCAGTTCCCCGACGATCCCGCCGCAGCCGACCGGACCGTCTACGACCTGGTCATGTTCATCACCATCGCCTCGCTGGAGACCTCGGCGACCCTGATGGCCACCGCCGTCTGGTTACTGACCAGGGACGGCGGTCAGTGGGAGTGGCTGCGCCAACACCCCGAACACGTCGAGGGCGCGGTCGAGGAGGCGTTGCGCTACGACCCCCCGGTGCACATCAACACCCGTATCGCCGCCGACGACACCGTCCTGGCCGGCACCCCGATCGCCCGGGACCAGATGGTCCATGTGATGTACGGCGCGGCCGCCCACGACCCACGGCGCAACGAGCATCCGGAACGCTTCGACGTCCTGCGCGGCAGCAGTCACATGACCTTCGGCGGGGGCATCCACTACTGCCTGGGAGCGGCTCTGGCCCGGCTCGAAGGCCGTACGCTCCTGAACGAGCTGCTGAATCGTTTCCAGACTCTGCGCCCGGTGTCCGCCCCCGCTTACGCGCCCCGGATGGTGTTCCGACGCGTGACCTCCCTGAAAGTGACCACAGATGACGACCCCGCCGGTCCTGCGCCCCCGCCTCTCGCTGAAGACCCTGCGAGTCCACCGGCAGGAAAGTGCCCTGTTCATCGAGCTCAACACCCCTGAGCCGGGCAACGTCGTCACCGACGCGATGCTGGACGACCTGTGGGCCGTCCTCGCCCACCAGGAACCGGACGTGCGCGTGCTCGTCCTGTCCGGTGCCGGGGACGACTTCTGCGTCGGCGGCGACCGCGCCGAGTTCGCCGAGCATCTGCTCGAGGACTCCGCGGGCGGCGGTGTCCGGGTCTCGGGGACCAAGGCACGGCGCGTGAGCGAGGCACTCACGTCCAACCCCGCGGTCACCGTCGCCCGGGTCCACGGCAAGGTGATAGGTGCCGGGTTCGCCCTGGCGCTCGCCTGCGACCTGCGCGTCGGCGCCGAGGACGCGAGCTTCCGGCTGCCCGAACTCACCTTCGGTCTGCCCATGGCCTGGGGCGGTCTGCTGCCCCGGCTGCTCAACGAGGCCGGCGCCGCCCGCGCCCGTGAACTGGTCCTCACGGGCCGTGCCTTCGACGCTCAAGAAGCTCTGTCCCTCTCGATCCTGCACAAGGCCGTCCCCGCCGAAGAGCTCGACGCGGCTGTCACAGCATGGGCCAAGCCGATCACCAGACGGTCGCCCGCCGCCCTGCGCGTCACCAAAACACTGCTCAACTCCTACACGGCCGCCACACGGCTGGCCGATCTCTCCGCCCTCGACGCCGAACTGATGGCGGCGGTCGTCGCCGAGAACGGGCGAGGAGGCGTCGGCCGCTGACTCACCCCCACCGCTTGACCAGCGTGTACTCCGTGATTCCCGGCGGATAGTCGGGGATCACGGACACCACCTCGTAGCCCCGCCGCTGATAGAACCGCGGCGCCTGGAAGTCCCAGGTCTCCAGGCGTACGGCGGCACAGTCCCGCTTGTCGCGGGCCGTCCGCTCCGCCCGGGCGAGCAGCCGGGAGCCGATCCCGGAGCCCCGGTGGCGTTCGTCGACCCACAGATGCGTCACATGCAGCCAGCTCGCCCAGGTGTGACCGACGAGGCCGCCGGCCAGGGCACCCATGTCGTCCAGCGCCCAGACGTGGAGCGGGACCTCGCGTGCGCCGGGGGACCCGCGCAGGGCGCGTAGGACGGGGGAGGCGGCAGTGTTCGTCTCCAGCAGCCGATTCCGGAGCAGATCGCGCCGTTCCTTGTCGACTTCTGTCTCGATACGAAACATGCGGCTCACCATAAACGCGTCGGACAGTCAGTTCTGCAAATTACCTTCCGCTCTCGGCCCCCGCCCGTACTCTGATGAACAGCACCGGTGGGGGCCGGTGCTGATCAGGGGGCGAGACAGTCGGGTACGACGCCCGAATGGGGGGTAGCGGTCTCTGCACGGCGGCGGTCGTGCGGTGACGTCATCCCCAGGCGTCGTACCCGTGCTCCGTCACCGTTCTCCGGACCTTGGGGTATCCCCTGCTCTTCAGGAGCTTGGGGAAGGGGGTTTCGTGGTTCGCATCCGAGTGCTGGTGGTCGACGACCATCGCATCTTCGCAGAGTCGCTCGCCGCCGCCCTGGCCGCCGAGCCCGACGTGGACGTGTCCGCGGCGGGCAGCGGCCCGGCCGCGCTGCGCAGTCTGGAGCGCGCGGCAGCCGAGGGGCGTCGCTACGACGTGCTGCTCGTAGACGCCGACCTGGGCGGCACCATGCCGGGCATACGGCCCGCCGTGGCCGTCCAGGAGGTCGGAGAGGACGGCCTCGTGGACGGTATCTCGCTGGTCGTCGGGGTGCGTTCCGCGCAGCCCGCCGTACGGATCGTCGTGCTGGCCGAGAAGGACGACCCCCGGCGGGCCGCGCTGGCTCTGCAGGCCGGCGCCTGTGGCTGGGTGGCCAAGGACTGCTCGCTGTCCCGGCTGCTCACGGTCATCCGGGGCGTGCTGCGCGACGAGACCCATCTGCCGCCCGCGCTGCTCACCGGCGTGCTGCGGGAGCTGACGGCCGCCCGCAAGCACCGCACCGAGAGCGAACGCCTGGTGGAGTCCCTCACCCCGCGCGAGCGGGAGGTGCTGCGCTGCATGGTCGCGGGGCTCGGCCGCAAGGCGGTCGCCGAGCGGCTGTTCCTCTCCCCGCACACCGTCCGCACCCATATGCAGAACGTGCTCGGCAAGCTCGGCGTGCACAGCACCCTGGCCGCCGTCGCACTGGCACGGCGAGCGGGCGTGGGCCCCGTGGACCTAGCCGGGGATGTTGTCGAACGGGGCGGTCAGCTGGCGTAGCAGTCCCGCCAGTTCACCGCGCTGGGCGCGGGAGAGCTCCGCGAGGATCGCGCGTTCCTGGTCCAGCAGCCCGGCCAGGGCCTGGTCCGCGCGGTCCTGGCCCTCCTCCGTGAGGCGGACCAGCACACCGCGCCGGTCGCTCGGGTCGGGCAGCCGCTCCACCAGGCGCTTCTTCGCCAGCCGGTCGATGCGGTTCGTCATCGTGCCCGAGGTGACCAGGGTCTGCGTCAGCAGCTGCCCCGGCGAGAGCTGATACGGCGTCCCCGCACGCCGGAGCGCGGTCAGCACGTCGAACTCCCAAGGCTCCAGAGCGTGCTCGGCGAAGGCCAGCCGACGTGCCCGGTCCAGGTGCCGGGCCAGTCTGCTCACCCGGCTGAGTACCTCAAGCGGCTCCACGTCGAGGTCCGGGCGCTCCCGGCGCCACGCTGCGACCAGCCGATCGACCTCGTCCTCCATGACGATCAGTGTAGTGGTTGTGTCGACGTGAAGTCTCTTGATGTCGAGTTTCTTGACGGCGAGCTAAATCCGGTGAAGGCTGAACCCTGTTCGCGTACGGCTCTATCCAGGAGGCCTCATGCCCGCCCCCACCTGGGACCCCGCCCAGTACCTGCGTCACGCCGACCACCGAGCCCGCCCCTTCACCGACCTCCTCGCCCGGATCCCCGACCTGCCGACCGACCCGCCCCGCGTCGCCGACCTCGGCTGCGGTCCCGGCAACATGACCGCCCTGCTCGCCGCCCGCTGGCCCGCCGCCCGCGTCACCGGGTACGACAACTCGCCCGAGATGCTCGACCGGGCCCATGTGGAGTACGAGGGCCCGACCCCGGGGGGCGGCCGGCTCGACTTCGCCCACGCCGACGTACGGACCTGGGCGCCCACCCGGCCGTACGACCTGATCGTCAGCAACGCCACGCTGCAGTGGGTGCCCGGGCACGTGGAGCGGTTCGCGGACTGGGTGGCGGGGCTGACACCCGGCGGCACCCTCGCCTTCCAGGTGCCTGGGAACTTCGACTCCCCGAGCCACCGGCTGATGCGCGAACTCGCCCACTCCGCCCGCTGGAGGGGCCGCCTGGCCGACACCCTCCGGCACGACGACGCCGTCCACACCCCCCGGTCCTACCTGGAGAGGCTGGCCGACCTCGGCTGCGAGGTGGACGCCTGGGAGACGACGTACGTCCATCTGCTGGAGGGCGAGGACCCGGTGCTGGACTGGGTCAAGGGAACCGGCCTGCGCCCCGTCCTCACCGCCCTCGCGGACGACCCGCGGGCGAGCGAGGAGTACGTGGACGCGTACCGCGCGGCCCTGCGAGAGGCGTACCCGCCCGGCCCGCACGGCACCCCGTTCCCGTTCCGCCGGGTGTTCGCGGTCGCCCGCAAGCAGACGTGATGATCACGGCCGTCGACCACGTCCAGCTCGCGGCCCCACCCGGCTCCGAGGACCGGCTGCGGGCGTACTACGCCGACACCCTCGGCATGACGGAGATCCCCAAGCCGCCGGTGCTCGCGGCGCGGGGCGGCTGCTGGTTCCAGTCGGGCCCGGTACAACTGCACCTGGGCATCGAGGCGAACTTCCGCCCGGCACGGAAGGCCCACCCGGGGCTGCGGGTGACGTACATCAAGATGTACGCGGCCCGGCTGGAGGCGCGGGGAGCGACGGTCACCTGGGACGATTCCCTGCCGGGTCACCGGCGCTTCTACTCCGAGGACCCGGTGGGCAACCGGCTGGAGTTCCTGGAACCGGTGATCACGGAGCCGGATCGAGGGCGGAGGCACCGGGGCGAGGCAGGCCCAGCATCCGTCTGACCTCCTTGAGCGGGATGCCCTCCCCGAGCGTGCCCTCGGCCTTGCGTCGCCGGTAGTCGGCGACAGCCAAGGCGTCTTCCAGGTCCTCCACGACCTGGGGTGAGACGAGCAGAGCGGTCACGTGACCGCCCTCGGTGAGGGCGATGGTCTCTCGGCCGCGGGCGACGCGCCTGACCAGGTCGTCGAGCCGGGAACCGGCCTCGCTGATCGACATCTTCATGGCCCCACGGTGCCACCGGGCCGACCCCGCGAGCCGGCGATTCGGCTCGGTTCAGCTCTTCCGGTGACCTATCAGGCGCGGCTTCGCCTCCAGTCCGTCCAGACCGTGCCACGCAAGGTTCACCAGGTGGGCCGCCACCTCCGCCTTCTTCGGGCGGCGGACGTCCAGCCACCACTGGCCGGTGAGGGCGACCATGCCGACCAGGGCCTGGGCGTACACGGGGGCCAGCTTGGGGTCGAAGCCGCGGCTCTTGAACTCGCGGCCCAGGATGTCCTCCACCTGGGTGGCGATGTCCGAGATCAGCGAGGCGAAGGTGCCCGTCGACTGCGGGATGGGGGAGTCACGGACCAGGATGCGGAAGCCGTCCGTGTACTCCTCGATGTAGTCGAGGAGCGCGAAGGCGGCCTGCTCGCAGAGCTCCCGGGGGTGACCGGCCGTGAGGGAACTCGTCACCATGTCCAGCAGGCGGCGCATCTCGCGGTCCACCACCACCGCGTACAGGCCCTCCTTGCCGCCGAAGTGCTCGTAGACCACCGGCTTGGACACCCCGGCCTTCGCCGCGATCTCCTCCACCGACGTGCCCTCGAAACCTTTCGCCGCGAAGAGGGTGCGACCGATCTCCAGCAACTGCTGGCGGCGCTCGGCACCGGTCATCCGGGTGCGACGCGCACGCCGCGGCTTGTCGTTGCTCGGGGTGCTGCTGGAGTCGGTCGCCACGGCGTCAATCATGCCGCCTCGGCCGTCTCCGTCTTCCGTCGGGAGTCGTCCTCCCCGCTGATGCGGCGGGAATCGATACGTGAGCGTGACGGCCAGCGCACGTCGTACGCCCACCCCAGCATCTCGAACCAGCGGATGATCCGGGCCGAGGAGTCCAGCTGCCCCCGCTCCACCCCGTGCCGTGCCGACGTCGGGTCGGCGTGGTGCAGGTTGTGCCAGGACTCACCGCAGGACAGGATCGCCAGCCACCACACGTTGCCCGAACGGTCCCGTGACTTGAACGGCCGCTTGCCGACCGCGTGACAGATCGAGTTGATCGACCAGGTCACGTGATGCAGCAGCGCCACCCGGACCAGCGAGCCCCAGAAGAACGCCGTGAACGCGCCCCACCAGGACATCGTCACCAGCCCGCCGATCAGCGGAGGCAGCGCCAGCGAGAGGAACGTCCACAGGATGAACTGACGGGAGACCGCCCGGATCGCCTTGTCCTTGATCAGATCCGGGGCGTACTTGTCCTGAGGCGTCCGCTCCTCGTCGAACATCCAGGCGATGTGTGCCCACCACAGGCCCTTCATCAGCGCCGGGACCGTCTCCCCGAACCGCCAGGGCGAGTGCGGGTCGCCCTCGGCGTCCGAGAACTTGTGGTGCTTGCGGTGGTCGGCCACCCATCGCACCACCGGCCCCTCGACCGCCATCGACCCCGCGATCGCCAGCGCGATCCGCAGCGGTCGCTTCGCCTTGAAGGAACCGTGGGTGAAGTAGCGGTGGAAACCGATCGTGATGCCGTGACAGCCCAGGTAGTAGAAGAAGACCAGCAGGCCGACGTCCAGCCAGCTCAGGCCCCAGCCCCAGGCCAGCGGCACGGCCGCCAGTAGCGCGAGGAAGGGGACGGTGATGAAGAGCAGCAGTGCGATCTGCTCGATCGAACCCTTCTGTTCGCCCCCCAGGGTGGCGAAGGGCTCCGCGGAGCCGTCAGTCGCCTTCGAAGGGTCGTCGATCACGTCGGAGCTTGAGGTCATGCGCGTCCCCTGTGGGGTCTTGGAAGGAGGCAGATGCCAGGTCACGGGAACCGTGGCGGGTCTTCCTACGGTTCCGTAACCTACGGCGTCGTAAGTATGGCAGTGCGCTGCCCGGCGGCAAGAGCCCGACAGTCTGCGCGTCCGCACCGACACCTATCCTTGTGGCGGTCGGACAGCGCGGTCCGCTCCGAATTCTTCCCGGCTGTCCGGCCTCGTATGCGGCAGAGCCGCCCGAGGCCCCCATCCGGGTTCCCTCCCGGACGAGTTTCAACACTGCAAGGAGCCGCACCTGTGAGCAGTGCCGACGACCTCACCACTCCGACCACGACAACGAGCAGCGCGTTGCGCGCCGACATCAGGCGACTGGGTGACCTCCTCGGCGAGACCCTCGTCCGGCAGGAGGGTCCTGAGCTGCTCGAACTGGTCGAGAAGGTCCGCCGTCTCACCCGCGAGGACGGCGAAGCCGCCGCCGAGCTGCTGCGCGGCACCGAGCTGCAGACCGCCGCCAAGCTGGTCCGCGCCTTCTCCACCTACTTCCACCTGGCCAACGTCACCGAGCAGGTCCACCGCGGCCGCGAGCTGCGCGCCAGGCGCGCCGCCGAGGGCGGCCTCCTCGCCCGCACCGCCGACCGCCTCAAGGACGCCGACCCCGAGCACCTGCGCCAGACGGTCGCCCACCTGAACGTTCGCCCCGTGTTCACGGCCCATCCCACCGAGGCCGCCCGCCGCTCGGTCCTCAACAAGCTCCGGCGCATCGCCGCGCTCCTGGAGGCCCCGGTCATCGAGTCCGACCGCCGCCGTCACGACACCCGGCTGGCCGAGAACATCGACCTGGTCTGGCAGACCGACGAGCTGCGCGTCGTGCGCCCCGAGCCCGCCGACGAGGCCCGCAACGCCATCTACTACCTGGACGAGCTGCACGCGGGCGCGGTCGGAGACGTCCTGGAGGACCTGACCGCGGAACTGGAGCGCGTCGGCGTCAAGCTCCCCGACGAGGCCCGGCCGCTCACCTTCGGCACCTGGATCGGCGGCGACCGCGACGGCAACCCGAACGTCACCCCCCAGGTCACCTGGGACGTTCTCATCCTCCAGCACGAGCACGGCATCAACGACGCCCTGGAGACGATCGACGAGCTGCGCGGCTTCCTGTCGAACTCGATCCGCTACACCGGCGCCACCGACGAGCTCCTCGACTCCCTCGGCACCGACCTGGAGCGCCTCCCGGAGATAAGCCCCCGCTACAAGCGCCTCAACGCCGAGGAGCCCTACCGCCTCAAGGCCACCTGCATCCGGCAGAAGCTGGAGAACACCAAGCAGCGCCTGGCCAAGGGCATCCCGCACGAGCAGGGCCGCGACTACCTCGGCACCGCCGAGCTGATCCACGACCTCACCCTGATCCAGACCTCGCTGCGCGAGCACCGCGGCGGCCTCTTCGCCGACGGCCGCATGGACCGTACGATCCGCACCCTCGCCGCGTTCGGCCTCCAGCTCGCCACCATGGACGTACGCGAACACGCGGACGCCCACCACCACGCCCTCGGCCAGCTCTTCGACCGCCTCGGCGAGGAGTCCTGGCGGTACACGGACATGCCCCGCGAGTACCGCGCCAAGCTGCTCGCCAAGGAGCTGCGCTCGCGCCGTCCGCTCGCGCCCACCCCGGCGCCGGTGGACGCGGCCGGCGAGAAGACCCTCGGTGTGTTCCAGACCGTGAAGCGGGCCCTGGAGGTCTTCGGACCCGAGGTCATCGAGTCGTACATCATCTCGATGTGCCAGGGCGCCGACGACGTGTTCGCCGCCGCCGTGCTCGCCCGCGAGGCGGGCCTCGTCGACCTGCACGCCGGCTGGGCGAAGGTCGGCATCGTGCCGCTGCTGGAGACCACCGACGAGCTCAAGGCCGCCGACACGATCCTGGAGGACATGCTCTCCGACCCGTCCTACCGGCGCCTGGTCGCGCTGCGGGGCGACGTCCAGGAGGTCATGCTCGGCTACTCCGACTCCTCCAAGTTCGGCGGCATCACCACCAGCCAGTGGGAGATCCACCGTGCGCAGCGGCGCCTGCGTGACGTCGCCCACCGCTACGGCGTCCGGCTGCGCCTCTTCCACGGCCGCGGCGGCACCGTCGGCCGCGGCGGCGGCCCCTCCCACGACGCGATCCTCGCCCAGCCCTGGGGCACCCTGGAGGGCGAGATCAAGGTGACCGAGCAGGGCGAGGTCATCTCCGACAAGTACCTCGTGCCGTCCCTGGCCAGGGAGAACCTGGAGCTGACCGTCGCGGCCACGCTCCAGGCGTCCGCCCTGCACACCTCCCCCCGCCAGTCGGTCGAGGCGCTGGCCCGCTGGGACGCGGCCATGGACGTGGTGAGCAACGCCGCCGAGGCCGCGTATCGCAGGCTCGTCGAGGACCCCGACCTGCCCGCGTACTTCTTCGCCGCCACCCCCGTCGACCAGCTCGCCGACCTGCACCTGGGGTCCAGGCCGTCCCGCCGCCCCGACTCCGGCGCCGGCCTCGACGGACTGCGCGCCATCCCGTGGGTGTTCGGCTGGACCCAGTCCCGGCAGATCGTCCCCGGCTGGTTCGGCGTCGGCTCCGGCCTCAAGGCACTGCGCGAGGCCGGGCTGCGGCAAGAAGGGGACACCGTGCTCGACGAGATGCACGAGCAGTGGCACTTCTTCCGCAACTTCGTCTCCAACGTCGAGATGACCCTCGCCAAGACGGACCTGCGGATCGCCCAGCACTACGTCGACACCCTGGTCCCCGACGAGCTCAAGCACGTCTTCGAGACCATCAGGGCCGAGCACGAACTCACCGTGCGCGAGGTGCTGAGGGTGACGGGCGAGACGGAACTGCTGGACGCCACCCCGGTCCTCAAGCAGACCGTCACCATCCGCGACGCCTACCTGGACCCGATCTCCTACCTCCAGGTCGCCCTGCTCAAGCGGCAGCGCGACGCGGCCGCCGAGGGCGAGGAAACCGACCCGCTGCTCTCCCGCGCCCTCCTGCTCACCGTCAACGGCGTGGCGGCGGGCCTGCGCAACACCGGCTGACGGGACCCCGGACACGACGGTGCCCCCGAGCTCGTACGCGGCTCGGGGGCACCGTCACATCTGCCTCAGGCCGTCACGAACGCCACCGTGAGCAGCGCGACCCCCGACCCCGCCATCGCCCAGGCCACCCGTGTCCGTCGCAACCCGCCCGCGACCACCACCGACGCCAGCAACAGGGCCCCGCCCATCGGCACCCACGCGTAGAGGATCCCGGCGGGACCGGAACGCACCACCGCGTCACTGCCGGGCTTCACGACCACGTCGTACGTCCGGCCCTTCCGCACGGCGACCGTGTGCTCGATGACCACGCTCTTGCGGGCCGTCGAACCCACCGACAACGGCGTGTACGGACCCGTGCAGGTGTCCGCACCGCACCGCGTCACCTGGATCGTGCCCCGCTCCCGCCCCTTGGTGAGCATCACGTGCTGAGCGGAGCCCCAGGACGCCCACACACCCGCGATCAGGATCAGCGCGACGACCGTGCCCATCGTCGAGAGCCGGCCGAACAGCAGCGCGACGTCCGAGGTCCGGCGGGACGGGGTGGCTGAGGCACGCGACATGGGCGGGATCATTGGCCATGGGCCTGCGCCCGGTCAACCTCATCAGGGCCCGGCGGGCGGACAAGTCAGGAGTTGTACGTGCTTTGCGCCCGCTCCAACCCCTCGATCACCAGCGCCTCGACAGCGTCCGAGGCCCGGTCCACGAAGTAGTCCAGCTCCTTGCGCTCCGCCGCCGAGAAGTCCTTCAGCACGAAGTCCGCGACCTGCATACGACCCGGCGGCCGCCCGATCCCGAACCGCACCCGGTGATACTCCGCGCCCATCACCTTCGTCATCGACTTCAGCCCGTTGTGCCCGTTGTCCCCGCCGCCGAGCTTCAGCCGCAGGGTGCCGTAGTCGATGTCCAGTTCGTCGTGCACGGCCACGATGTTCGCGACCGGCACCTTGTAGAAGTCCTTGAGCGCGTTCACCGGGCCGCCCGACACGTTCATGAACGACATCGGCTTCGCCAGCACCACCCGCCGGTTCGCCGGCCCGGGCGGCCCGATCCGCCCCTCGACGACCTGCGCCTGCGCCTTGCCGGCCCGCTTGAACCGGGCCCCCATCCGCTCCGCGAGCAGATCGGCGACCATGAAGCCCACGTTGTGTCGGTTCATCGCGTACTCGGGCCCGGGATTACCGAGCCCGACGATCAGCCATGGGGCGTTGACGGGGCTGGTCATGTCCTTCTCGACTTCCTGGTCCGCACGGTGCGTAGCACCGTGGTACCTTCCTGTAGTCCCCAAGGGGATCGGTTCGGGCTGGACCGCAGCCTTCGGGTTGGAAGCCCGTCAAGTCAGCGGCGGGCGGAGTCACGTCTCCTTGATACGCGCGGAGGAGAGCGAGCGCGCGTTCAGCACGCTCAAGTTGTTCGTCAGCCGCTGCCCCTCTCGGGAACAGCGGCTGACGAACAATTTCGAAGGTGAGGATCAGGCCTCGGCGGCCTCGTCGCCCTCGGCCCCTTCCTCGGTGGCCTCCTCGGCCTGCGCGGCCAGGATCTGCAGGACGACGGTGTCGCCGTCGACGCCCAGCTTGGTGCCCGCCGGCAGCGGGATGTCCTTGGCGAGGATGGAGTCACCGGCGGTCAGACCCTGGACGGAGACCGTGGCCGACTCGGGGATGTGCGTGGCCTCGGCCTCGACCGGAAGCGCGTTCAGGACGTGCTCCAGCAGGTTGCCACCCGGGGCCAGCTCGCCCTCGGTGTGCACGTAGATCTCGACGTTGACCTTCTCGCCACGCGTGACCAGCTGCAGGTCGACGTGCTCCAGGTGGCCCTTGATCGCGTCACGCTGGACGGACTTCGGGATCGCCAGCTCGTTGGACTCGCCGTCGATGTCCAGGGCGATCAGGACGTTCGGCGTACGCAGTGCGAGCAGCAGCTCGTGGCCGGGAAGCGTGAGGTGGATCGGGTCGGAACCGTGACCGTAGAGAACGCCGGGAACCTTGTTGTCACGTCGGATGCGACGGGCGGCACCCTTGCCGAACTCGCTGCGGGTCTGGGCGGCGATCTTGATCTCGGACATGCGGATCACTCCTCGTGGAACTAGGACGGACGTGGTCACCCGGCCACGAACGGCCTGCTACGAAGAGCGCGTCGATAACGGACAGCCGGCACCTGCGCGAACAGGTGCGGCCTCCCTCGCCGAGCAACTTCGGCAGTCTACTCGGAGGGGGAGGCCGTACCCAAAAGGATCTTTACCGCGGGGGTCTCTACTGCTCGTCGAACAGGCTCGTCACCGAGCCGTCCTCGAACACCTCACGCACCGCGCTCGCGATCGTCGGCGCGATCGACAGCACCGTGATCTTGTCCAGGTCACCGCTCAACTCACCCGGCGTGGGAAGCGTGTTGGTGAACACGAACTCGCTCACCCGGGAGTTCTTCAGCCGGTCGGCGGCCGGGCCGGAGAGCACGCCGTGGGTGGCGGTCACTATGACGTCCTCGGCACCGTGCGCGAACAGGGCGTCCGCGGCGGCGCAGATCGTGCCACCGGTGTCGATCATGTCGTCGACCAGCACACACACCCGGCCCTTGACCTCACCCACGACCTCGTGGACGGTCACCCGGTTCGCCACGTCCTTGTCGCGCCGCTTGTGCACGATGGCGAGCGGCGCGCCCAGCCGGTCGCACCAGCGGTCGGCGACCCGCACGCGTCCGGCGTCCGGGGACACGACCGTCAGCTTGCCCTTGTCCACCTTGGTGCCGACGTAGTCCGCGAGGAGCGGCAGCGCGAAGAGATGGTCGACCGGCCCGTCGAAGAACCCCTGGATCTGGTCCGTGTGCAGATCCACGGTCAGGATCCGGTGGGCACCGGCCGTCTTCATCAGATCCGCGACCAGGCGCGCCGAGATCGGTTCACGCCCGCGGTGCTTCTTGTCCTGCCGCGCGTAACCGTAGAACGGCACGATGACGGTGATGGAGCGGGCCGACGCTCGCTTCAGCGCGTCGATCATGATCAACTGCTCCATGATCCACTGGTTGATCGGAGCCGTGTGGCTCTGGATCACAAAGCAGTCGGCACCACGTGCCGACTCCTGATAACGAACGTAGATCTCGCCGTTGGCGAAGTCGAAGGCCTTGGTCGGGACTACCCCGACACCCAACTGCTGGGCGACCTCCTCGGCAAGCTCGGGGTGGGCGCGGCCGGAGAAGAACATCATCTTCTTCTCGCCGGTCGTCTTGATCCCGGTCACAGCACTGTCTCCTCAGAGGTTTCTCAGCGGGAACCGGACGACCGTCTCGGCTGGCTGCGGACGACCGTCTCGGCTGGTGGGGTGCGGGTGTGCACCTATCACGGTACGCCGTGCCCGGCGCGTCCGTTTCCGGTCACTCTTCGCCCTCTTGCTGACGAGAAGCAGCCTCGGCCGCCTTCGCCGCCGCGCTCCCCGGACGCTTACGGGCCACCCAGCCCTCGATATTCCGCTGTTGACCACGCGCCACGGCCAGCGAACCGGGCGGCACGTCCTTCGTGATCACGGACCCGGCGGCGGTGTACGCGCCGTCCCCGACCGTGACAGGAGCCACAAACATGTTGTCCGAACCGGTACGGCAGTGCGAGCCGACCGTCGTGTGGTGTTTGTCCTGGCCGTCGTAGTTCACGAACACGCTCGCCGCACCGATGTTGGTGTGCTCGCCGATCGTCGCGTCACCGACGTAGGAGAGATGCGGGACCTTCGTCCCCTCGCCGATCGAGGCGTTCTTGGTCTCCACGTACGTACCGACCTTGGACTTGGGTCCGAGACGGGAGCCGGGACGCAGATAGGCGTACGGCCCCACGGTCGCCTGCGGACCGACCTCCGCGCTGTCCGCCACGGTGTTGTCGACCCGGGCGCCGGCCCCCACCCGGGTGTCGGTGAGCCGGCTGTTGGGGCCGACCACCGCGCCCTCGCCGAGATGCGTGGACCCGTGCAGCTGCGTCCCCGGGTGAACGGTGGCGTCCTGCTCGAACGTGACGGTGACGTCGACCCATGTGGTCGCGGGGTCGATGACGGTGACACCGGCGAGCATCGCGCGCGTCAGCAACCGGTCGTTGAGGGTCCGCCGCGCCTCGGACAGCTGCACACGGTTGTTGATCCCGGCGATCTCACGGTGGTCGCCGGCGACGGAGGCGCCGACCCGGTGACCGGCCTCGCGCAGAATCCCCAGGACGTCGGTCAGGTACTCCTCGCCCTGGGAGTTGTCCGTACGGACCTTCCCGAGCGCGTCGGCGAGCAACTGGCCGTCGAACGCGAACACCCCCGAGTTGATCTCCCGGATCGCCCGCTGCGACTCGGAGGCGTCCTTGTGCTCGACGATCGCGGTGACCGCTCCCGACGTCCCGTCCCGCACGATCCGGCCGTATCCGGTCGCGTCCGGCACCTCGGCCGTCAGGACGGTGACGGCGTTGCCGTCGGCGGAGTGGGTCGCGGCGAGCCGCTGCAGCGTCTCGCCGGTCAGCAGCGGGGTGTCTCCGCAGACGACGACCACGGTCCCGTCCACCGAGCCGCCCAGCTCTTCGAGGGCCATCCGTACGGCGTGCCCGGTGCCGTTCTGCTGCGCCTGTACGGCCGTACGGACCTCGGTGTCGACCTCGGCGAGATGCGCGGTGACCTTCTCGCGGGCGTGGCCCACGACCACGACCAGGTTCTCCGGCTGCAACTCGCGGGCGGCGGCCAGCACATGGCCCACGAGGGAACGGCCACAGATCTCGTGCAGGACCTTCGGTGTGGCCGACTTCATACGGGTGCCCTCACCCGCTGCGAGAACGACGACGGCTGCCGGGCGAATGGCGCTCACGGAATTTGCCCTTCGGCTTCTGGGGTGGGGTTTGACATCCGCAGGATACCGGGGCGTTTCGTGAGGGATATGAGTAAGGGCCCTGACAGTGCTGTCAGGGCCCGGACCGGCCATCGCTCCCCCGCCAGGACTCGAACCCGGACAGATGGCACCAAAAGCCACAGTGCTGCCAATTACACCACGGGGGAATGAAGCTCGACTGAACCGGAAATTCGGCTGGATCGTCGAGTCGGCACCCAACACTATGCCGTACCGAACGCCTTCCACGCGACGGTACAACTCGGCGCCGCCGGCGGTGGAATCCGATCTTCCGGTGTCTAACGGTGAGCGATTCGGCAGTTCGAGGGATATCGGGCGGATTCGTCGCCGTTCGGTCACGGAGTGTGGTGTGGGCCAGTCGCGGAAACTCACCGGAAAAGGGGCGCCCGGCGACCGTAGGCTGGAGGGCATGACCACGACGGGGGAACACCACGCGGCGGCCGAGGAAGGGCCGTGGTGGTGGGCGAGGTGGCGCAGTGCGGTGCTGGACGTCGGTCTGGCGCTGGTGTCCGCGGCGGAGTGTGCCGTGGAGGGGATTCCGTTCGCGAAGGACGCGGGGATCCCGTTGGCGGCGGGGATCGTGTTCGGGCTGCTGGCCGGTTCGGTGCTGGTGCTGCGGCGCCGGTGGCCGATCGCGGTCGTGCTGGTGTCGATCGCGATCACTCCCGCCCAGATGGGCTTCCTGATGGGCATCGTCGGCCTGTACACGCTGGCCGCGTCGGAGCTGCCGCGCCGGATCATCGGATCGCTGGCGGGGATGTCGCTGGTGGGGACGTTGATCGTGACGTTCGTGCGGGTGCGGCAGGACATGGCCCGGGGCGATCTGACGATGGGGGACTGGTTCGTCCCGTTCGCGTCGATCACCACATCGCTGGGGCTGACCGCGCCGCCGGTGCTGCTGGGGCTGTATGTGGGCGCCCGGCGGCGGTTGATGGAGAGCTTGCGGGAGCGGGCGGACAGTCTGGAGCGGGAGCTTCAACTGCTCGCGGAGCGGGCCGAGGAGCGGGCCGAGTGGGCGCGGGGCGAGGAACGGACCCGGATCGCGCGCGAGATGCATGACGTCGTCGCGCATCGGGTGAGCCTGATGGTGGTGCACGCGGCCGCGCTCCAGGCGGTCGCGCGCAAGGACCCCGAGAAGGCCGTGCGGAACGCGGCGCTCGTGGGGGACATGGGACGCCAGGCGTTGACCGAGCTGCGGGAGATGCTCGGTGTGCTGCGCAGCGGCGAGAGCACGCCGGTGCGGCGCGAGGGTGTGCCGTTGGCGGCGGTGGGGGTGGCGGCCGCGGCGGCGGCCTCACGGGCCGCGGACGACCAGAGCGCGGCGGACGGGCCGTGGCTGGCGGATCTGGACGTGCTGGTGGGGCAGTCGGCGGCCGCGGGGATGGTCGTCGAACTGTCGGTCGACGGGGAGTCGCGGGAGTACACGGCGGAGATCGAGCAGACGGCGTTCCGGGTGGTGCAGGAGGCGTTGACGAACGTCCACAAGCACGCGGCCGGGGCGAAGACGCACGTACGGCTGGCTCACCGGGTGGCGGAGATCGCGATGCAGGTGGAGAACGAGCCTCCGGGCGAGGTGTCCGCCGCCACGGCCGCCCGGTTGCCGTCGGGGGGCAACGGGCTGGTGGGCATGAGGGAACGGGTCCTCGCGCTGGGCGGCGTGTTCGTGTCCGGGCCGACGGACGCGGGGGGTTTCCGGGTGTCGGCGGTGATTCCGGCTTCGTAGTGCGGTGGGGGCGGTGAGGTGCGGGGCGGCTGCGGGGTGGCGGGGGTTTCGGCCGGTCAGCCCGCGGTGAGGCGGGTCGGTTCGATGCCGGAGACGAGCGTGGTGAGGGCGTGGTCCAGGTCGGACCCCAGGTACCAGTCGCCGGTGTGGTCGAGGGCGTAGACACGGCCTTCGGCGTCGATGGCGAGGAGTGCCTGGCTGTCGGTCTCGGCGCCGAGGGGGCAGACCTCGGTGTCGAGGGCGCGGCCGAGGTCGACGAGGGTGCGGGCCAGGTGGAGGCCGTGCAGCGGATCGAGGTGCAGACCGACGGGGGCGACCTGGCGGCCGGGTCCGGTCGGGGCGAGGTGGAGACCGCCGAACTCGGCCCAGGCCTCGACGGCCGCGGGGAAGACGGCGTGCCGGTGTCCGGCGGGTGAGGCGTGTTCACGCAGGACGTCGGCCCAGATCTCGGCCTGCTTTATGTCCCAGCGCCCGGGTTGCCAGCCGGCGGCACGGAGGGTGGCGTCGACGGGTACGGCGAAACGCGTGGTGGAGGTGCGGTCGGGGTGCATCTGCCCTTCGTTCGTCGTGGCGCCTTGCCGTCGTACGTGCCGATGTACGTGTGGCTGTGCACGCTGAGGTACGGGGTGGGTGGGCGAACGGCTCAGCCGCCCGTCGTCGTGGAGTCGACGACACGGACACCGAAGTGGTCGCTGAGCGCCGCGCAGGCCCGGCAGGGGGCCGCGAAGCTGCCGTGCAGGGGGTCGCCGTCCTCGCGGATGCGCCGCGTGGTGAGCTTCGCCTGCTTGAGAGCCTTGCGGGCCTCGCCGTTGGTGATCGGCTTGCGCGCGGCTCGCTTGCTGCGGGCGGCGTCGACTGCGGCGATGTGCCGCGATATCAGCATGGCCTCGGCGCAGCGGCCGGTGAAGCGGTCCCGCTGTCCACTCGGAAGAGTGTCGAGGAAGTCCTGGACCAGGGGGTGCAGGGCGGGCGGCTGGTCGCCGCGGGCGGCGGTGCCGGTGAGGGTGGCGCCGCGGACGGAGAGGGCGGCGGCGACGGTGGGGAGTATGCCGTCGCGACGGTGCCGCAGGGTGGGGGCATGCGGGGTTTCGGTGCTGCTCCAGCCGATGCGGGGGTCTCCGGACGGCCCGAAGGGCGGACCGTCGTGCGATCTGGGCCGCGATCCTGGCTCTGCTCCCGGCTGCTGCCCGGGCTGTGATCCGCTGTGCTGGCCCGCTTGTGTGCCGGCCCGTGGGTCTCCGGACGTGCCCGGCCGCGGTCCTGGGTGTGGTCCCGTCTGCGTCATGTTCATGATCGTTATCCCCTCCCGAGCATCCCCCCGGCGGACACAGACTGCCAAACGGCGTGGCTCGTGCGGAAGCTGGGGCGGTGCGACACGCCCGTGTTCGGTCGGGCTGTCACGGCAGGGTGACGGCTGGTCACGGAAGCGGACGGCCGCTGACCGGCGCCCGGTGACCGGTCTCGTCGTACCGCATAGGCTGTCGGCACCGCAGATCCACGCGGTCAACGCGTGGAGAGAAGCGGAGAGAAGTCGGGACGGGCGTCGAGACGTGGGTCGAGACGGACGTCGTGACGGACGAGACAGTCGATACGGGGCGTAGTGGCTCTGAGCTGGTCACTACGGGTCGTACAGAGTGCCGCAGGGGGCAACCGCCATGACGACAGGTCGGCTCGGGCAGCAAGTAGCGCCGCCGAACGCGGCCTACGCCGGGCAGGTCGTGCATTTCCCGGATCCGGTCCGGGCGGCCCGTCACCCCAGAGGGGTACGGATCGACGAGCGCGGCTACCCCGACTTCTCGGCGTACGCGCGGGCGGCGGTGGACATCGCCGAGCCGCCGGAGGGCTTCGGGGTCGACGAACTGCGGCTGACGGACTACGTGTCCGCGAACGCGGCGCTGTCGGCGACCGGGCACGAACTGTGGGGCACGGTACCGGCGGTGGCGACACCGCACGGCTGGACGTGGCACCACGTGGTCGGCGGTCGACGGCTGGAGTTGGTTCCGGTCGAGGTCAAGGCGCTGCTGCGGCATCACGGCGGTATCGCGACGGCGACGGTCGCCCAGGACAAGCGCGGGACCAGGCCGCTTCAGGAGACGCGCCCCGCGCACGTCCGGCTGCCGAAGTCGGGAGTGGCGGTGACGGAGGCGCAGGTGCAGGGGGTCGAGGAGGACCTCGGGTACCGGCTGCCGGGTGCGTACCGGACGTTCCTGAAGGCGGCGGGCGGCTGCGCGCCGGTGGGCGCGGCGCTGGACGCGGAACTGGGACTGCTGGTGGACCAGCCGTTCTTCACGGTGCGGGACGAGGCGGCGGTCAATGACCTCGTGTACGTCAACAAGTGCCTGCGGGACCATCTGACCAAGGACTACCTGGGCGTCGGGTTCGTGCAGGGCGGTCTGCTGGCCGTGAAGGTGAAGGGCGAGCGGATCGGCTCGGTGTGGTTCTGCGCCTACGACGACGCGCGGGACGTGGACCCGGGAGTGCCGCCGGCCGAACGGGTGGAGCGGCTGTTGTTGCCGTGCGGTGAGGACTTCGACGTCTTCCTGTCGCGGCTGGCGGGCAATCCGCCCGAGTTGGAGACCGTGGCGAACCTGATGGTGGACGGCGGGTTCGCGCGGTCCGTCCCCGTCTCTTCCGTGGGGGAGTGAGCTCAGCGATGGTGACGTTCGCGCAGGCGCAGGAGCGCGCGGAAGAGTGGATCAACGGCGATGTGCCGTCGTACCAGCATCGTGAGGTGCGGGTACGGGAGTTCGAGCTCGGCTTCGTGGTGTGGGCCGAGGACCGCGCGGACGGGCCGCGCGGGGACGGGGGCACGCAGCGGCTGGTGATCGCGCGGGACAGCGGGGAGGCCACGCTGTGGCCCTCGCTGGCGGTGGGTGAGGTGATCCGCCGCTACGAGGAGGAGTACGGACGTCCCGACCCGGTGGACCAGCCGGCGCCGGCGCCCGCGGCTCGGGTGGACCTGAACCAGACGTCCTTCTTGTTGACTCCACCGGAGTGGTTGCAGGAGGCGGCGGACAAACTGGGGATTCCGGATCAGCGGGGGGCGGCGGCTTCTCCTTCGGCGGCGGGTGCGGGGGCGGGCTCTGATTCCGGTTCGGCTTCGGTCGGTGGGGCGGGGGCGCTTCCGCAGACGCAGGCCGGGCCTGGGGGTGTGGGTGCCGGGGTGCCTTCGGGTGCGCCTTCCGGGGCGCTGAGTGTGCCGCCCGGGGCGACACCGTGGGCCGGGACGGACACGAACGCGGATGCCGGCGAGGACCGTTCGGTACCGCTGCCGGCGACGGTGTTCGCGCCGCCGCTGAGCGGTTCCGACGACGAGGCCCGGCCGCCCGCGGCACCGCCGGACGCCAAGACGGCACTGATGTCGGGCGGCAGCCAACTCCCGAGGACAGCGGTCGGCCCGGCGGCGGACGAACCGAACGCGCCGGGGACGGGGACTCCGGGTGCGCCCGGAGCGCCGGATGGATCTTCTTATGGGTACCCGCGGGGTGCGGGTGCCCCGCCTTCGGCCGCGCCGGAGGGGTCTTCGTACGGGTATCCGCAGGGGTCTGGTGGTGCTGGGGTGCCCGGTACTCCGCCGCCTGGGGTTCCTTCGGCGGGTGCCGTGCCGCCGCCTCCGCCTTCGGCCGCGCCGGAGGGGTCTTCGTACGGGTATCCGCAGGGGTCTGGTGGTGCTGGGGTGCCCGGTACTCCGCCGCCTGGGGTTCCTTCGGCGGGTGCCGTGCCGCCGCCTCCGCCCTCGGCCGCGCCGGGTGCGTCCTCGTACGGGTATCCGCAGGGCTCCGACGGTGGGGCACCGCGGCCTCCGGCGCCGGGGACCGGCGCTCCGGGTCGGTCGCTCGCGCCGAACGCCGGGGACATCGCCGACGCCGCGACGAGCAAGGCGGAGCCTCCGCTCCGACGTGCGCGGAGTGGGGGCGCGAACCCGCCGCCTCCGCCGGGCGCCCCGGGTACGCCGGGAGCGCGACCGGCGGGTACGCCGGGTCCGGCGGCGGGCGGGTATGTGCCTACGCAGCTTGTGTCGGCGCTCGGTCCCGACGGGCCCCCCGCAGGGCCGGGAGCTCCCCCTGCGCCGCCCGCGCCGCATCCGCCTGGTGCTCCGGGGGCGCCTGGTGGGACGCCTCCGGGCGGTGTCCACCATGCCGCCACGATGCTTGCCGACCCGAGCCGGACGGGTCCCGGCGCGGGCGCGCCTGGTGCACCGCAACCGCCCGGCGCTCCGGGGATGCCGGGCGCCGCTCCTGGCGCGCCCCAGCCTCCCGGCGCCCCGGGCATGCCGGGCGGGCCCCAGCATCCGGGGGTCCCTGGTGCTCCTGGTGCCGAGGGTCCGCAGGGCTCTTCCGGAGGTCCGCGCGGGGCTGTGCACCATGCGGAGACCGTGCTGTCCGGGCCCCCGGTGGGCGCCCCCGGCGCACCCCCGCCGCCACAGCCGCCCGGTGCTCCCGGGCGCCCTGGTGGCCCGGGTGCCCCCGGTATGGCTCCGGCCGGCGCCCCCGTCGCCCCGCCCGGCGCGCCCCAGCCGATGCCTCCGGGCGCGATGCCGCCGGGCGCGATGCCGCCCGGCGTGATGCCGCCCCCTGGTGGCATGGCTCCCGGTGCCATGCCTCCGCCCGGTGCGATGCCGCCGCCTCCGCCGCCGGGGGCCGGGCAGCCGTCGTACGGCTATCCGCCGCAGGGGCAGCCGACGGTCGGGCCCGGGTATCAGGCCGTCCTGCGCTACCGCGCGCAGGACGGTTCCGAGCAGCAGCTGATCCGGCGTTCGGCGCCGGGGACACCGCACCCGGAGTGGCAGATCTTCCACGAGCTGCGGGCCATGAACGTGCCGCCGAACCAGGTGCTGGAGCTGCACACGGAGTTGGAGTCGTGCGAGCTGCCGGGTGCGTACTGTGCGCGGATGATCCGGGAGCAGTGGCCGCAGGCACGGATCGCGAGCATCGCCCCGTACGGCACGGATCACGCGAGCCGACAGCAGGGTATGCGGCAACTGATCGCGCACCAGGGCGAGTTGCACCAGGTGGCCGACGGCCCCGCTCGCCCCGCTCCGATCCGGGCACCGCTTCCGCAGGTGCAGCCGGCGCCGCCGATTCCGCCGGAGGGCGTGGCGCAGGAGTTGGCGGGGGCGTTCGGGCCGGGGTTGTTCCGGTTCGAACAGGCCGCGGTGTCCCGGCAGGGCGTGCCGCCGGTCGTGGCGCACTCGCTGGTGGTGGCGGGGCTGCCGACGGACATGGGCCCGTTCTTCTGGGCGCAGGCCCAGCCGGGCCGGCCGGTGCCGACGCTGGCCGAGCTGGCGGCCGAGCGCGGGGTGCAGCCCTCCTCGGACGCGGGGTCGTACCTCGTCATGGGCAGCGACTTCGGCAAGGCGATCTGCGTGCAGTACGGCACGGCGAACATCGTGGCGGTGCCCGTGGAGGCGGGGCCGGGCGGCGCGCCCGTACCGCCGCAGTTCGTGAACACGGGGCTGCCGGAGTTCCAGCGGTGCCTCTCGCTGCTGGGGCGGATGTGGCGGCTCAGGTTCGGGCTGAACCAGGAGCAGGCGGGCCGGTGGAGCGTGGACTTCCAGGTCCAGTTGGCCTCGCTCGATCCGGCGGCGCTCGGTTCGCCGGAGAGCTGGTGGTCGGTGCTGCTGGAGCAGATGTGGGACGGACTGCTGTGACGCGTCAACGCTGACGCGACCTGCGTCGCAGAAAGGGCCGGGCCCGGTCGAGTGATCGGGTCCGGCCCTTCTGTGTGCGCGTTTGTTGCCTGCGTGTGCGTGCGTGACCGTAACCCACCCTCGGAGTGTCGCGTTATGAACACTTACGTCTGATACATCAGGATGTGCGCGAAATCATCATGTCGCATCCGTTCGGCGGAGAGGGGTTCCAGGATGAGCAGCGCATCGGTGTCGGCGCAGGGGTTCGTGGCCGGACGAGGGCGCGGCTACCGTCCCGAACAGGTCGACGCGTACGCCGATGCCCTCTCCCGGGACCGGGACGCGGCCTGGGAACGCGCCGCCCGGCTGACCGTGCTCGCCAAGCAGATGGAGGCGGAGGCGGCGGAGTTGCGGGAGGCCGTGTCGGCGCTCGTTCCGCAGACCTACGAGGCGCTCGGCGAGAACGCGCGGCGGATCTTCGAGCTCGGGCAGGAGGAGGCCGCGTCGGTGCGGGAGGGCGCGCGGCAGGAGGCGCGGCGCGTGGTGGAGGAGGCGCGGGCGCGGGCGGAGGGCGTGCGCGAGGCCGCTCAGGCGTACGCCGACTCCGTACGCGCGGAGGCCGAGGAACGCGTCCGGCACCGGCTGCTGGCGGCACGCGCCGAGGCCGACGAGATCCGGATCGGCACCCGGCGAGACGTGAAGGAGGGGCGCGGGGAGGCACTGTCCGCGGTACGCGAGGTGCGGCAGCGCACCACCGGGATGCTCGCCGAACAGGCCACGGTGCACGCCGAGCGGTGGGCCGACGCCGAGCGGGAGGCGGCGGAGCGGCAGGCCGCGCTGGAGGCGCGGAACGCGGAGCGGGCGGCACGGGCCGAGACCGCGTGGGCCGAGGCGAAGCAGGCGTTCGCCGACGCGGAGCTGGCGGGGCGCCGACTGCCGGAGGAGGCGCGGGCGCGGGCGGCCGAGGTGATCGCGGAGGCTCGGCTACGCGAGGAGCGGATCGCCCGGGACACGGAACAGATGCTGCGCGACCACGGCGACCAGTGGGACGAAGTGCGGACGCAGATGGACCACGTACGGAACAGCCTGTCGGCGCTCACGGGGCGAGCCGCGCTGGAGTGAGAGGGCTTCACCTGCTGAGGCCCGGTCAGTCGCTGAGCCCTGTGCGCCGGTAGCGGACGCCCGGGCGGCCGTCGATGGTGACGGATCCGGTCGCGGTGAAGCCGTTGCGCTCCAGGACGGTGTGCGACGCCGGGTTGTCGAGGGTGGCCATCGCGGTGAGTGAGACGAGGCCGTACGTCGTCCCGGCCAGTCGGCAGATGTCCCGGACCGCCGCCGTCGCGACACCGCGCCCCGCCGTCAACTCGCCGACGCGGTAACCGAGTTCGGCGAATCCGGCCGCCACGACCACCAGGTTGACCCGGCCGACCAGCTCGCCCTGCTCGTCCACCAGGACGTGGAAGTGGCAGGGCCCTGCGTCCTGTTCGGCGAGGAGGGCCTTGTGGCGGGCGGTGAACTCCTCGAAGTACGCGTCCCCGCGATCCGGGATGGACCGCGCGAAGTAGGCGCGGTTCGCCCGCTCGAAGGCGAGCAGCGCGACCGCGTGATCGGCTCGCAGGCGCTCCAGGTTCGGCATGGTGCCAGCGTACGCACGGTGCGGGTGGGTGT
This sequence comes from Streptomyces sp. NPDC050997, assembly GCF_040660135.1. Classification (NCBI taxonomy): domain Bacteria; kingdom Bacillati; phylum Actinomycetota; class Actinomycetes; order Kitasatosporales; family Streptomycetaceae; genus Streptomyces; species Streptomyces sp. NPDC050997. Next base: position 144,373 of record NZ_JBFAGK010000008.1, on the reverse strand, counting down.
CGTGGGTGTTATGGGCGGGCGCCAGGGGTGCGGCCGGGGGTGGACGGCCCCGGCCGGGGTCTGCCGGGGTGCTACCGGGGGTGGACGGGGGTGCTCTGCCGTCCGTCTGAGGTAAGGGTCCTTTAGGACTACGGGACCCCGTGGTGGTACGACTGCGGGGTGACGTCAGGTCCGTGTCCCGACGCCTAGCGTCCTCGGTATGACCAGATCACGCCGCTTAGCCACGGCCGCGACGGCCGTGCTCGCGCTCACCCTGACCCTGCCGTTGGCCGGTGCCGCCTCCGCGACCACAGTGAACTCGTCGGCCTCCGCCTCCGCCACCGCGTCCGTCTCCGCATCTGTGTCCGCATCTGTGTCCGCGTCCGCCCAACTCCCGCGCCCCACCGGCCCGTACCCCGTCGGTCGCGACACGCTCCACCTCGTCGACGCCGACCGCCCCGACCCCTGGGTGCCCGCCGCCGGCGCGCGGCAGCTGATGGTGTCGATGTACTACCCCGCCCGGCCCGGCACGGGCGGCCCGACGGCGCCGTACATGACCACCGAGGAGGCCCGCCTCCTGCTGGAACTGAGGGCTCCGGACGCCACCGTCCCGCCCGAGGTGATCAGCGGTGTCCGCACCTGGGCGCACACCGACGCGCGCCCCCTGGGCGGCCGGTTCCCGCTCCTGGTGCTCTCCCCCGGGTTCACGTTCCCGCGTGCCACGCTCACCGGTCTCGCCGAGGACCTGGCGAGCCGGGGATACGTCGTCGCGCTGGTCGACCACCCGTACGAGAACGCCGGCACGACCCTGCCCGACGGCACGACCCTGCCCTGCGCCATCTGCGACGAGTCGCCCGAGGTCGACCCCCGGGACATCGCCGAGAGCCGGGCCGTGGACGTCTCCTTCGTGCTCGACCGGCTGACCGGCCGTCATCCCGCCTGGCGGTACGCCCGCACGATCGACCCGCGGCGGATCGGCATGGCCGGGCACTCCATCGGGGGCGCCGCCGCCGTCGCCACCATGGCCGCTGACGCGCGCGTGCGGGCCGGCGCGAACATGGACGGCACCATGTTCTCGCCCGTTCCCGAGACCGGCCTCGACGGCCGTCCCTTCCTGATGTTCGGGGCGGAGCGCGGGATCGTCGACGAGACCTGGGACCAGGGCTGGGCCCGCCTGGACGGCTGGAAGCGCTGGATGACGGTGGAAGGAGCCAACCACGGATCCTTCACGGACGTACCCCTGATCGCCGAGCTGGCCGGCATCCCCAGTCCCACGCCGCTTCCCTTCGAGCGCGGGGAGGCCCTCACGCGCGCGTACCTCGCCGCCTTCTTCGACCAGCAACTGAAGGGCATCGCCCAGCCGTTGCTGGACGGACCGTCACCGGACAACCCGGAGGTCTCGGTACGGCTGCCCTGAAGGTGTCACTCCTTGAACGTCAGTCCTTGAGGACCGGGAACCTGCGCGGCGCCAGGAACAGCAGCACCAGGAACGCCACCGCCGCCGCGCAGGACGCGCCCAGGTAGACGGCGTGCACCGCGTCCGCGATGGCCCGGCGGGTGGCCTCGGGCACGGTGCCCGCGTCCAGGGCGCGCGTCACCGAGTCCAGGTCGCCCGCTCCGCCGAGCCGCGCCGCCAGCACGCCGTTGGCGACCGCCCCGAACAGCGCCGCGCCGACCGTCTGGCCGGTCTGCCGGCAGAACAGGACGGACGCCGTCGTCGTGCCGCGTTCCGACCAGCCGACCGTCGACTGGACGCCCACCAGCAGCGGAAGCTGGAAGAGGCCGAGCGCGCCGCCGAGCAGCAGCATCAGCAGGGTCGGCTGCCAGGCCTCGCCGGGATACGGCAGGAAGGGGAACGCGAACAGGATCAGCGTCGCCGTGCCGATGCCCAGCATCGCCGTGTTGCGGAAGCCGATACGCCGGTACACGTGCTGGCTGAGGGCGGCCGAGACGGGCCAGCTCAGCGTCCACACGGACAGCACGAACCCGGCGGCCACCGGCGCCAGTCCCAGCACCGACTGCGCGTACGTCGGCAGGAACACGCTCGGCGCCACCATCAGCAGGCCCAGCGCGCCGAGCGCGAGATTGACCGCGGCGATCGTCCGGCGGCGCCACACCCACCCGGGGATGATCGGCTCGGCGGCCCGGCGTTCGATGACGACGACCAGTCCGGCCAGCGCGAGTCCCGCCCCGAACAGGGCGAGCGAGGGCCCCGACAGCCACGGCCACGCCACCCCGCCCTGCACCAGGGCGGTCAGCAGCACTCCGCCGCACGCGAACACCGCCAGCGCGCCCGCCCAGTCGACACGTGCGCGGGCCCGCGCCTCCCGCTCCGGCTCGTGCAGGTACCGGACGACCAGCCACAGCGCGACCGCGCCGATCGGCAGGTTCACCAGAAAGATCCAGCGCCAGTCCGTGTACGCCACCAGCACCCCGCCCAACCCTGGCCCCGCGACCGCCGACACCGCCCACACCGTGGACAGCTTTGACTGGATCTTCGGGCGGTCCTTCAGGGGGTACAGGTCGGCGGCGAGCGTCTGCACCGTGCCCTGGAGGGCGCCGCCGCCCAGACCCTGCACGATCCGGAACGCGATCAACGCGCCCATGTTCCAGGCCAGCGCGCACAGCAGGGAGCCCAGCAGGAAGAGGACCGCGCCCGCGACCAACACCGGTTTGCGGCCGAAGGTGTCGGAGAGCTTGCCGTACACCGGCAGGGTCACCGTCACGGCGAGCAGATAGCCGGAGAACAGCCAGGAGAACACCGAGAAGCCGCCGAGGTCGCCGACGATCTGCGGTACGGCCGTGGAGACGATGGTGGAGTCGAGGGCGGCCAGCGCCATCGCGAGCATCAGGGCGGCGACGACCGCGCCGCGCCGGTCGGGTGCGGTGCCCCGGCCGGCTTCGCGTATCGCCGGTCTCGTGTCGCCCACGCGGATTCCTTCCCCTTGCATCTACCTGCCGCGGGACAGCTTCCCATCCCGCCCGCGCATCGCGTCAGGGCTTGACCCTCACGCCACGGGAGGGTGGAGCCTGAGTGGGCCGGAGGGTGGAGCCGACCCCGAGAACGAATCCACCTGGCGGTGGAGGGCCCCTAGGGGTACCTCCGTACTAGGGCTCGGGGAGGGTTCGTACCGCCGGAGGATGAGACGGCACGGGTGTGGTCCTTAACCTGGCTTTATGCCGCTGGGGGGCGGTTCACCACACCGGTGGGGGTGGGGTTTTCCTCAGTAGAAGACTGCGCTGAGCACCAGCGCGCCGGACCCCCTCCGGGGACCAGACTCAACGTCAGCACTTCTTCCCACGCTCCATCAACTGACGGAAGCGCTGACTGAAGCACTGACGGAAGCGCTGACGGAAGCGCTGACGGAAGCGCTGACTGAAGCACTGACTGAAGCACTGACTGAAGCGCCGACTCAACACTGACTGACACTGACCGGCATAGGAGACATACCGTGACATCGGCTGTGACCATTCCCAGGCACGGGGGCACTGGAGGGCGTACGGCCGTTGCCGCGCGGGCGCGGCAGGTCGTGAAGGCCTACGGCTCCGGCGAGACCCGTGTCGTCGCGCTCGACCACGTCGACGTGGACATCGCCCGCGGTCAGTTCACCGCGATCATGGGCCCCTCGGGGTCCGGCAAGTCCACCCTGATGCACTGCCTCGCCGGTCTCGACACCGTCACGTCCGGACAGATCTACCTGGACGACACCGAGATCACCGGCCTGAAGGACAAGAAGCTCACGCAACTGCGCCGGGACCGGATCGGGTTCATCTTCCAGGCGTACAACCTGCTGCCCACGCTGAACGCGCTGGAGAACATCACGCTTCCCATGGACATCGCGGGCCGCAAGCCGGACCAGGCCTGGCTGGGGCGGGTCGTCGACACCGTCGGGCTGTCCGACCGGCTCAAGCACCGGCCCACGCAGCTCTCCGGCGGCCAGCAGCAGCGGGTCGCCGTGGCCCGGGCCCTGGCCGCCCGGCCCGAGATCATCTTCGGTGACGAGCCCACCGGAAACCTCGACTCCCGTGCCGGAGCAGAGGTGTTGGGCTTCCTGCGCCGCTCCGTCGACGAACTCGGCCAGACCATCGTGATGGTCACGCACGACCCGGTGGCCGCCTCGTACGCGGACCGGGTGCTGTACCTCGCCGACGGCCGGATAGTCGACGAGATGTACAAGCCCACCGCGGACGCGGTCCTGGACCGCATGAAGGACTTCGACGCCCGGGGGCGTACGTCATGACCGTCCTGAAGACCTCGATGCGCAACTTCTTCGCGCACAAGGGACGCATGGCCCTGTCGGCGGTGGCGGTCCTGCTGTCGGTCGCCTTCGTCTGCGGCACGCTCGTGTTCACCGACACGATGAACACGACGTTCGACAAGCTCTTCGCGACGACCGCGTCCGACGTGACGGTCTCCCCCAAGGAGGCCAAGAGCGACGACACCCCGCAGAACGGCAAGCCCGAGTCGCTGCCGGCCTCCCTGCTGGCGCAGGTGAAGAAGGCGGACGGCGTCAAGTCGGTGGAGGGCGCGGTCAGTTCGATGAACGTGACCGTCGTCGACCGCGACAACGACAACATGGGGTCCACCAGCGGCGCCCCGACGATCGCGGGCAACTGGACCAAGAGCGACGCGCGGGCCATGGAGGTCACCTCCGGACACACCCCGCGGGGCCCGACCGAGGTGATGGTCGACGCCGACACCGCCGACAAGCACCACCTCAAGATGGGCGACGAACTGCGCACCATCGCGCAGACCGGTGACTTCAAGGCGAAGATCGTCGGCATCGCCACCTTCAAGGTGACCAACCCCGGTGCCGCCATCGTCTACTTCGACACGGCCACCGCCCAGCGCGAACTCCTCGGCGCCACCGGCCGGTTCACCCAGATCTACGTGAACGCCGCGTCCGGCGTCGCCGACGCCCAGCTCAAGCAGCACGTCACCCAGGCCCTGGACGGCACGTACAAGATCCAGACGGCCAAGGAGAACGCCGACGAGAACCGCCAGGGCATCGACTCGTTCATGAACGTCATCAAGTACGCCATGCTCGGCTTCGCCGGGATCGCGTTCCTGGTCGGCATCTTCCTGATCATCAACACCTTCTCCATGCTGGTCGCCCAGCGCACCCGGGAGATCGGCCTGATGCGGGCGATCGGCTCCTCCCGCAAGCAGGTCAACCGCTCGGTCCTGGTCGAGGCGCTGCTGCTCGGTGTCGTCGGCTCCATCCTGGGCGTGGGCGCCGGAGTCGGCATCGCCATCGGCCTGATGAAGCTGATGTCGGCGGCCGGCATGAACCTCTCCACCGACGACCTGACCGTGAAGGTGACCACCCCGGTCGCCGGTGTGCTCCTGGGCGTCGTGGTCACCGTCCTCGCCGCCTATCTGCCGGCCCGCCGCGCCGGCAAGGTCTCCCCGATGGCCGCGCTGCGCGACGCCGGTACGCCGGCCGACGGCAGGGCCGGTCTGGTACGCGGCCTGATCGGGCTGGTGCTGACGGCCGCCGGTGCCGTGGCCCTGTTCGCGGCGGCCAACGCCGACAAGGCGAGCGACGGCGCGCTGATGCTCGGCGGCGGTGTGGTGCTGTCCCTGATCGGCTTCGTCGTCATCGGCCCGCTGCTGGCCGGCGGTGTCGTCCGGGCGATCAGCGCGGTGCTGCTGCGGGCCTTCGGCCCGGTCGGCCGGCTGGCCGAGCGCAACGCGCTGCGCAACCCGCGCCGCACCGGCGCCACCGGCGCGGCACTGATGATCGGCCTGGCCCTGGTGGCCTGCCTGTCGGTCGTCGGCTCCTCGATGGTCGCCTCGGCCACCAGCGAACTCGACAAGTCGGTCGGCGCGGACTTCATCGTCCAGGGCAACCAGCGGATCGTCCCGCAGGCCGAGAAGGCCATGCAGAAGACCCCGGGCCTGTCCCACGTCACCCGCTACAAGGAGCTGGAGGCCACCCTCACCTCGCCCGACGGCAAGACCGACGACTCCGGAGTGACGGCCGCCGACCCGACGTACGCCCAGGACCTGCGCCGCCCGACCACGGCAGGCAGCCTCTCCGCCGCCTACGGCAAGAACGCCATGTCGGTCGGCTCCGACTACGCCGCCAAGCACGGCGTCCACGTCGGCGACAGCCTCACCGTCGCCTTCAAGGGCGGCGAGACGGCGAAGCTCAAGGTCGCGGCCATCACGGACGACGACACCGCCATCGACCAGGGCGCGCGCTACCTCAGCATCGAGACGATGCGGACATACGTTCCGCCGGCCCAGATCCCGCCCAACACGATCATGTTCGCCAAGGCCGAGAAGGGCCAGGCGGAGCAGGCGTACGCGGCGCTGAAGAAGTCGATGCACGAGTACCCGCAGTACCAGGTCCGCGACCAGACCGACTACAAGCAGGAACTGAAGGATCAGATCGGCCAGCTCCTGAACATGGTCTACGGCCTGCTCGCCCTGGCGATCATCGTGGCGATCCTGGGTGTGGTGAACACGCTGGCGCTGTCGGTGGTCGAGCGGACGAGGGAGATCGGCCTGATGCGGGCCATCGGCCTCTCGCGCCGCCAGCTGCGCCGCATGATCCGCATGGAGTCGGTGGTGATCGCCCTCTTCGGCGCCCTGCTCGGCCTCGGCCTGGGCATGGGCTGGGGCGCGACGGCCCAGAAGCTGCTCGCCCTGGAGGGTCTGAACGTCCTTGAGATCCCCTGGCCGACGATCATCGGCGTCTTCATCGGCTCCGCCTTCGTGGGCCTGTTCGCCGCGCTGGTCCCGGCGTTCCGGGCGGGCCGGATGAACGTACTGAACGCGATCGCGACCGAATAGCCACCGCGGACGGGGGAGCGGGGGAACGGGGGACGGGGGACGTCGGGCCCGGTGCGGGAGGCTGCTGCCTTCGGCACCGGGCCCGACAACGCGTTCACGGCAGGGCGTTCATGGCAGGGACGTTCACGGCAGGGCAGTCACGGCCCCCCGGTCACGTCTGGGGTCTCCCTCTTCATCAGGACGTAGCCGTGGGTGGAGTCCTCGACGGTGTATGTGGCGCGCGGGTGCAGCTGCTTGGCGTACTCCTCGGCGTCGGACAGCCACTTCCTGTTGTTGTCCACGGCGATGAAGTCCGGTGCGATCCCACGGGTGTTGCCGACCCAGAACACCCGGCACCGCGAGGTGAGCCGGCTGATCGGACCGATGTTCGCCTCCACGCTCGCCCCGTCCGGAATCCGCGCCAGCAGCCGCTCGACGGCCTTCACCCCGGCCGGCTTGCCATAGGCGTCCGGCTCGCTCAGCGCGGACATCGGCAGGGTGGTGGTCAGCGCCAGCGCTGCCGCGACTACGGCGGTGGGCGCGTGATGGGCGTACGAACGCAGCCGGGGACGCGGGCTGCTCCCTACGACGGTCAGGGCGTCGGCGAGCGCGAGGGTCACCACCGGCATGAGGACGGCGCTGTAGTGCCAGTCCGTGCCCCAATAGCTCGAGTCGGAGGAGACGAACCGCCAGCCGACCGTCGGCAGGGCGACCAGGAGGAGCGGGGAACGCAGGGCGAGCAGACCGCTGGTGGGGATCAGCAGCCAGGCGAGCGTACGGAGTTTCGTGTCGAAGCCGTCGAAGGGGTCGCCGCCCGAGCCGCCGACCTTGTCCCAGTAGCCGTACGCCCCCGTGGTGTTGAAGGCCGGTATGACCAGGGTGAGCGTGACGACGGTCGCGGCCACCCCGAGGACGGCGACGCCGAGCGCGGACCACGCGGTCCGCGGGGACGTACGCCGGGCGCGTATCGCGACCACCACCGCGATCGCGGCCAGCGTCATCCCCAGGTCCTCCTTCACCAGGACGAGCGGAAGGGCCCAGCACAGGGCGCGACGCCACCGCCCGGCGAGCACGGCCTCCAAGGACCAGGCGATCAGCGGGACCGCGAAGCAGATCTCGTGAAAGTCGAAGTCGACCGCCCGCTGAAGGCCCCAGGACAGTCCGTACGCCAGCCCGAGCGCGAGCCCCCGCCGCCGCCCCAGCAGCGCCCCGGCGGCCCGCGTGACCGGCACCGCGGACACCGCGAACAGGGCGGCCTGCGCAACGAGGAGGGTCACGGGGGAGGGGAAGACCCGGTACACCGGGGCGAGCAGCGCGGTCACCGGGCTGAAGTGGTCCCCCAGGATGTCGGACCCCGGCCCCTTGAGATCCGCCACCGGCACCCGCAGATGCGCGTACGCCCGTATCGCCTGCTCGAAGATCCCCAGGTCCCAGGAACGGCTGGCCATGTGCCGGTACCGGAAGAGGGACACCGCCGTGTAGGCGACGAAGAGCGCCCCGGCCAGCAGCCACGGATCCCGTCGGCCGGGACGAACGAGCCGGTCACGCGGGGAGTACGTGACCGGCGCCGATATGAGGGGACGCGGGGACGTCGACGGCAGAGCGGGAACCGGCATGTTGGGCCTCATGAATCGGGGCGGGGTGTGGGCCGAAGATTACTGGGCGTAAGTGGAGGCGGAGATCTCAGCCCGTCCGGCGTTTGAGGACAAGGCCGTTCAGGCCGAAGGGGTCCACGAAGAGGTCCAGGGGGCGCAGCCCCCGGTGGGGTCGAAGGGGCGGCGCCCCTGGGGGACGGGACGGGTAGGGGCGGCGGGGGCGAGACACACCGAGGGCCACACCGGCCACGCGCACCGGGGGCGAGACACACCGAGGGCCACACCGGCCACGCGCACCCCGCGGGGGAGGTTATCCACAGGCCCCGACGTCCGCGACGGCGTCGTCGTACGCTGGAGACCCCCCGGCCCCTAACCCGCGTCGGGCGATTCGCGTTGCCCACCCCCGGACGAAAGCCGCCCCCGAATGAGCCTGCACGGTCTGCTCGACGCCGTAGTCAAGGACACCGCCCTCGCGGAAGCGATCACCGCGGCCGCAGACGGCAACCGCATGCACGTCGACCTGGTCGGTCCCCCCGCGGCCCGCCCCCTCGCGGTCGCCGCCCTGGCCCGCGAGTCCGGCCGCCCGGTCCTCGCGGTGACGGCGACGGGCCGTGAGGCGGAGGACCTGGCCGCGGCCCTGCGCTCGCTGCTCCCCCCGGAGGGCGTCGTCGACTACCCGTCCTGGGAGACCCTCCCGCACGAGCGGCTCAGCCCCCGCAGCGACACCGTGGGCCGCCGCCTCGCCGTCCTGCGCCGCCTCGCCCACCCCCGCCCCGACGACCCCGAGACCGGCCCGGTCTCCGTCGTCGTGGCCCCCGTCCGCTCCGTGCTCCAGCCGCAGGTCAAGGGACTCGGTGACCTGGAACCGGTCGCTCTGAGGACCGGTCGGACCGCCGACCTCGGCCAGGTCGTCGACGCCCTCGCCGCCGCCGCGTACGCGCGCGTGGAGCTCGTCGAGAAGCGCGGCGAGTTCGCCGTCCGCGGCGGCATCCTCGATGTGTTCCCGCCCACCGAGGAACACCCCCTGCGCATCGAGTTCTGGGGCGACGAGGTAGAGGAGATCCGCTACTTCAAGGTCGCCGACCAGCGCTCCCTGGAGGTCGCCGCGCACGGTCTGTGGGCCCCGCCCTGCCGCGAACTCCTGCTGACCGAGGACGTCCGCACACGCGCGCGTGACCTCGCCGAACAGCACCCGGAGCTCGGCGAACTGCTCGGCAGGATCGCCGAGGGGATCGCGGTCGAGGGCATGGAGTCCCTGGCGCCCGTCCTGGTGGACGACATGGAACTCCTCCTGGACGTCCTGCCCAAGGGCGCCATGGCCGTCGTATGCGATCCGGAGCGGGTCCGCACGCGCGCGGCGGACCTCGTGGCCACCAGCCAGGAGTTCCTGCAGGCGTCCTGGGCGGCCACCGCGGGCGGCGGCGACGCGCCGATCGACGTCGGCGCGGCCTCCCTGTGGTCCATCGCGGACGTCCGGGACCGGGCGCGCGAGCTGGACATGATGTGGTGGTCGGTGTCGCCGTTCGCGGCCGACGAGGAGCTCACGGGGACATTTGCCGCTGACGCGGCGGGGGACACCCTGAAGCTGGGCATGCACGCCCCGGAGACCTACCGCGGCGACACCGCCAAGGCGCTCGCCGACACCAAGGGCTGGCTGGCCGACGGCTGGCGCGCGGTGTTCGTGACCGAGGCGCACGGCCCGGCGGCCCGCACCGTCGAGGTGCTCGGCGGCGAGGGCATCGCGGCCCGCCTGGACGCGGAGCTCGGAGACATCGAGCCGTCCGTCGTGCACGTGGCGTGCGGCTCGATCGACTACGGCTTCGTGGACCCGGCGCTGAAGCTGGCCGTCCTGACCGAGACCGACCTCTCCGGACAGAAGGCGGCCGGCAAGGACGGCGCCCGGATGCCCGCCCGCCGCCGCAAGACCATCGACCCGCTGTCCCTGGAGGCGGGCGACTACATCGTCCACGAGAACCACGGCGTGGGCCGCTACATCGAGATGGTGCAGCGGACCGTGCAGGGCGCGACCCGCGAGTACCTGGTCGTGGAGTACGCCCCGGCCAAGCGCGGCCAGCCCGGCGACCGCCTCTACATCCCCACCGACCAGCTGGAACAGATCACCAAGTACGTCGGCGGCGAGGCCCCCACGCTGCACCGTCTGGGCGGCGCCGACTGGACGAAGACGAAGGCCCGCGCGAAGAAGGCCGTCAAGGAGATCGCGGCCGACCTGATCAGGCTGTACAGCGCGCGGATGGCCGCCCCCGGGCACGCCTTCGCCCCGGACACCCCCTGGCAGCGCGAGCTGGAGGACGCCTTCCCGTACGTGGAGACCCCCGACCAGCTCACCACCATCGCCGAGGTCAAGGAGGACATGGAGAAGACCGTCCCGATGGACCGTCTGATCTGCGGCGACGTCGGCTACGGCAAGACGGAGATCGCGGTCCGGGCCGCCTTCAAGGCCGTCCAGGACGGCAAGCAGGTCGCCGTGCTCGTGCCGACGACCCTGCTGGTGCAGCAGCACTTCGGGACGTTCTCCGAGCGCTACTCGCAGTTCCCCGTGAACGTGCGGGCACTCTCCCGCTTCCAGAGCGACACCGAGGCGAAGGCCGTCCTGGAGGGCCTCAGAGACAGCTCGGTGGACATCGTCATCGGCACCCACCGCCTGTTCTCCTCGGAGACCAAGTTCAAGGACCTGGGCCTGGTCATCGTCGACGAGGAGCAGCGCTTCGGCGTCGAGCACAAGGAGCAGCTGAAGAAGCTCCGCGCGAACGTGGACGTGCTCACCATGTCCGCGACCCCGATCCCCAGGACCCTGGAGATGGCGGTCACCGGCATCCGCGAGATGTCCACCATCACCACCCCGCCGGAGGAGCGGCACCCGGTGCTGACCTTCGTCGGACCGTACGAGGAGCGGCAGATCGGCGCCGCCGTCCGCCGCGAACTGCTGCGCGAGGGCCAGGTCTTCTACATCCACAACCGGGTGGAGTCGATCGACCGCGCGGCGGCCCGGCTGCGCGAGATCGTCCCCGAGGCCCGCATCGCGACCGCCCACGGCCAGATGTCGGAATCGGCCCTGGAACAGGTGGTGGTCGACTTCTGGGAGAAGAAGTTCGACGTACTGGTGTCGACCACGATCGTCGAGTCCGGGATCGACATCTCCAACGCGAACACCCTGATCGTGGAGCGCGGCGACAACTTCGGCCTCTCCCAGCTGCACCAGCTGCGCGGCCGCGTCGGCCGAGGCCGCGAGCGTGGGTACGCGTACTTCCTCTACCCGCCGGAGAAGCCGCTGACGGAGACCGCCCACGAGCGCCTGGCGACCATCGCCCAGCACACGGAGATGGGCGCCGGCATGTACGTGGCGATGAAGGACCTGGAGATCCGCGGCGCGGGCAATCTGCTGGGTGGCGAACAGTCCGGCCACATCGCGGGCGTCGGCTTCGACCTGTACGTCCGCATGGTCGGCGAGGCGGTCGCGGACTACCGCGCCTCCCTGGAGGGCGGCGTGGAGGAGGAGCCGCCGCTGGAGGTCAAGATCGAGCTCCCGGTCGACGCGCACGTCCCGCACGACTACGCCCCCGGCGAGCGGCTGCGCCTCCAGGCCTATCGGTCGATCGCCTCGGTGAACTCCGAGGCGGACGTGAAGGCCGTACGCGAGGAACTCGTCGACCGCTACGGCAAGTTGCCCGAACCGGTGGAGAACCTGCTTCTGGTGGCGGGCCTGCGGATGCTCGCTCGCGCGTGCGGCGTCGGCGAGATCGTCCTGCAGGGCACCAACATCCGCTTCGCCCCGGTCGAGTTGCGCGAGTCCCAGGAACTGAGGCTCAAGCGGCTGTACCCGGGCACCGTCATCAAGCCGGCCGCGCACCAGGTGCTGGTCCCCCGCCCGAAGACCGCGAAGGTCGGCGGCAAGCCGTTGGTCGGGCGGGAACTGCTCGGCTGGGTGGGGGAGTTCCTGACGTCGATCCTGGGGTCGTAGGCCTTCCCGGCAAGGAGATCAGGCCACCGGACGTACCCGTGCGCCGGTGGCCTGGCGCAGTGCCGCCGCCAGCCTGTCGCGTACGGCGGCCTGGGCGGCGATGCGATCCTCCAGCACGGCGAGGCGCTCGGCGGCGACCCGCAGGGCCTTGTCGGAGGGCGGCCCGGCGGTGACGTCACCGTCCAGGCACGGCAGGAACGCCCATACGTCGTCGAGGGTGAGGCCGGCGTCCAGGAGACGGCGGATGTTGCGGACGCGGACGGTCGTGGCAGGTTCGTAGAGCCGATAGCCGTTCGCGGCACGCTCGGAGGTGATGAGCCCCGCCTGCTCGTAGTGGCGCAGCGCCCGCGGTGTCGTGCCGGTCTCCTCGGCCAGCTCGCCGATCCGCATTAGGTGCTGTGGGCGGGGCTGTGACATGAAGTCCAGTCTTATGCGACGACGGCTCCGCCGTCCACCGGGAGGATCACTCCGGTGATGAACGAGGCCTGGGGCGAGGCGAGTTGGCTGATCGCCCAGGCAACCTCCTCGGGACGGCCGACCCGGCCGAGCGGGGTGTGGTCGAGCTGCCACTTACGGATCGCGGCACGCTGCTCGGGGGTGTAACCCGAGTGGTCCGCGATCGGGGTCTCGATGGCGCCGGGGGCCACGGCGGCGACGCGGATGCCGTGCGGGGCCAGTTCCACCGCCCAGCTGCGGGTGAGTAATTCCAGGGCCGCTTTCCCCGCCGCGTACAGGGAGTTACCGGGCCAGCCGCGCTGGCCGACGGACGTCGTCACGTTCACAATGACACCGCGGCTCTCCTCCAGCGCCGGGAGCGCGGCCTGGGTGAGCAGCACGGGGGCGAGCAGGTTCGTCGCGAGCTGGGTGTGCGCTGACGCGCGCGTGTACGTGCGCAGGGACTCGGTGGTGACGATCGCGGCGTTGTTGACCAGGACGTCGAGACGGCCGTACCACTCCAGTGCCGTACGGACGATCGTCTCGGGGCCGTCGTCGGCCGTGATGTCCATGGCGAGCGGAGTGATGCGGGCTTCGTCGTACGCGGCCGTCTCCGCGAGCGGCGTCTCGCGCCGGCCGACGGCGACGACGTGTGCGCCCTGCGCGGCGAAGGCGTGGGCGGTGGCCCGGCCGATTCCCGTGCCGGCGCCGGTGACGAGGACGGTTCGAGGCGGGTTGGGGTTGCCGTTGGTGTTGCCGTTGGTGTTGCCGTTGGTGTTGCTCGGCGGCGTGTTGGTGTCCATGGGGTGATGCTCGAACCCTGCCGCCGGTGTCAAGGTCAAGTGCGGCCGCTCAGGGGCGTCAAGGGACGTCAAGGGAGGTCAAGGGAGGTCAAGGGAGGTCAAGGGGCGTGAAGGGACGTCACAGGGCGCGGAACAGCGTTGCCGCGAGGGTCCGGAACACCTCCTCGGGATCCTTGTCGCCCACCGCGGCGTCCAGGTTGTGGCCGAGGAGCAGCGTGGCGAAACCGTGGGCAAGGGACCAGGCGGCCACTGAGGCGAGACGGGCGTCGACGCCGTAGTCCTCGGACCGTACGGCGGCGACCGCGTCGCGCAGGGTGTCGGTGGCGAGGGCGCGGGCGGTGGTCAGTTCGAGGTCGTCGGGGCGCAGCAGTTCGGGCGCGAACATCACCGCGAAGTGCGCCGGGCGCGCGCGGGCGAAGCGTACGTAGCGCACGCCCGCGTCCTTGAGGTCCGACGCCTCCCGCAGCGTGTCGGCGAGCAGCCCGAAGCCTTCGGCCGCGATCGCCGTGAGCAGCCCGGTGCGGTCCTTGAAGTGGTGGGCGGGCGCCGCGTGCGAGACGCCGGCGCGCCGGGCGAGATCGCGCAGGCTCAGCGCGGCGGGGCCGTCGGCGGCGATGACATCGAGCGCGGCGGCGAGGATCGCGCGGCGCAGGTCGCCGTGGTGGTACGGGCGGTTGCCGGGCTTCGTTTCCGTGGGGGCCATGGCAAGCAGCGTACGCCGGATCTAGGCATTGACAAGTTGGGGGCGGCTCGGGCAATCTTGTCAGTGTCAAGTTGTGCGGGCGGGAGCCGAGCGTGTGGAGAACAAGGCGAGGAGGCGCGTCATGTCGGAGTACGGCGGTGAGGCCGCGGGGGCGGCGACCCTGGGCGAGGGCGGTGTGGAACTGTCCCGTGTGCGTCAGCTCTGGCACCTGCTTGAGCCTCTGCACGCGGTGCTGTACTACGCACCGGAGGTCTTCGAGGAGGCGGCGGCTCTGGGGTATGAGGTCCAGGAGCGCTGGCCGACCTACTTCCCGTATCGCGCGGCCCCGTTGGGGGCGGTGGGCGGTGAGCGCGTGACGTCCGCCTTCTACGGCTTCAGTCCGCGCATGGTCGCCGAGCACATGGCTCCCGCGTGGGGTATCGCGAGCCCGGAGGTGATGGTGGCGGCGAGAACACGCGGCGTGGACCGGGCCTACCGCGCCATATTCGGCGACCGGGCGGACAGCCCCGAACTGGCCGAGGCCGCCGCCCTGGCCCGACGCGCGGCCGAGTCGGCGAACACCGCGGGCCGTCCCCTGGCCGCGGCCAACGCCGAGTTGGAATGGCCCCAGGCCCCGCACCTCCAGCTATGGCACGCGGCGACGATCCTGCGGGAACACCGTGGCGACGGCCATGTCGCCGCCCTGCTGGTGGCCGGCCTGGACCCGGTGGAATCACTGGTGTCCTTCGCCGCGATAGGTGCCGCCAGCGCCGAGCGCTTCGAGAGTCGGGGCTGGACCGCTGCGGAATGGACGGCGGCCCGGGAGCGTCTGTCCGTGCGCGGCCTGGTCGACGCGGACGGCACGGCCACGGACGCGGGCCGCGCACTGCGCCACCGCGTCGAGCAGGACACCGACCGGCTCGCCGCCGCCCCCTGGCAGGGACTCGGTTCGGACAGCACAGCCCGACTCGCCGACCTGCTGGGCGAGTTCTGGGTCGCCGTCCTGTCCTCGGGACTGCTGCCCTCGGAGACGACACTGGGAATCGGAAAGGTGTGAACGGCGAAGCCGCCCGCGGGATGTGGGTCTGCGCGAGCGGCTTCCATTTCCAACGTGATTCAGCGGACCGGTCAGCCGCCGAGGCCGCCGGGTCAGCCGCCGGGTCCGGCGCGGACAGGCCTCACGGCCCCCCGTGAGTCTTCGGCCCTACGGCTGCTCGGGCCGGTCGCGATCCATACCCATCTGGCCTTCGATGCGCTGCTGCGCGTCGTCGACCTGACTCTCGTACTTGTTGCCGGTCTTCTCGTTGGCCTTGCGTTCCGCGGCGTCGGACGCGTCCTTGGACTTGCTGCCCTTCGCCTGGTGCTTGAATCTGTCGAAGATGCCCATCCAGAGCTCCTTCCGGAGGCGACTCGCAATCGACGATACGCCCGACACCTGAGGAATGCGCTTTTAGGCCCCATATGGTCTGGACCTCTTGGCCGCTACCGTGAGAACAGCGAGAACCGCCCGTGCGGAGGCGGAACCAGGAGGCAGGGGAGGGGCGCATCATGATGCGTCTGAGGGGCGGGGCGCGTTCCGCCGTCATGACCGGACTGGCCGCGTGCGCCACCATGACGCTGGTCGCCGGATGTGAGGGCCTCGACACGAGCGGCTCCCTACCGGAGAGCGGCGCGCCGGCACCCGCGACGGACGGGCGATCCGTCAGTCCCCTGAAGAATCCGGACGGCACGAAGCCGGGCCTCGCACCCGTCACGAGCGAAACCGACGAGGCCACGGCCCGCAAGCTCATCGAGAGCCTGCGGACAAAGGGCCGCGGCCCCAAGACGGGCTACGACCGGGACGAGTTCGGCTACGCGTGGATGGACACGGCTGACGGTGTCCCGCTGGCGCGGAACGGCTGCGACACCCGCAACGACCTTCTCAAGCGCGACGGCCGGAGTCTGCGCTTCCGCTCCGGCTCCGACTGCGTGGTCATCGCCATGACCCTGAATGACCCGTACACCGGTACGACCATCCAGTGGCGCAAGCAGAAGGCCACCGAGGTGCAGATAGACCATGTGGTGCCGCTCTCCTACAGCTGGCAGATGGGCTCCTCGCGCTGGTCGGAGGACAAACGCAAACAACTGGCCAACGACCCTCTCAACCTCATCCCTGCCGAGGGCCGCGCGAACTCGTCCAAGGGCGACTCCGGCCCCGCGTCCTGGCTGCCGCCGAGCAAGCAGATCCGATGCGCCTATGTGGTCCGCTTCGCGCAGGTCGCCGTCAAGTACGAGCTGGCGGTGACCGCGCCGGACCGGGAGATGATGCTGACGCAGTGCGAGGAGTGAGGCGGCGACAGTGCGGTCGCGGGCGCTGAGGGCGCCGCGGGTTTCGGGGTGCTGCGGGCCTCGGGGTGCTGCGGGCTTCGGCGAGCGATCGGTGACACTCACCGGAGGCCGGGCAGCCTCCGCACCTCATCGACCCGCAGCAGACGGGCGAGACCGAGATAGCCCAGCGCGATGGTGACCGTCCCTGCCACGAGGGCGAGCGCGGTGGACCAGGTGCCCGAATCGGTGAAGGCGGCACAGGCGCGCGCGGCGACCCAGCCCAGCGCGGCGGCGAGACCGGCGGCGCACAGCAGTTTCGCGTAGGTGCGACGCAGGGTCCCGTCGTCGAGACGGCCACCGACCTTCCGGCGCAACAGCCGTGCCGTCAGGGCGAGTCCGGCCAGATACGACAGCGTGTAGGCACCGGCCATGCCGGTCACCGCCCACCGCACGGGCAACACCACCTGGCACACCGTGGCCAGAGCGATGTTCACCGCGGCGATCCAGCAGGCCATGAAGAACGGGGTACGGGTGTCCTCGAAGGCGTAGAAACCCCGCAGCAACAGATACTGCGCGGAGAACGGGATCAGACCGAGCCCGAACGCCTGCAACATCTGCCCGAGCGGCTCGGCGGAGGCGGCGTCGGCGGTCCCGTGCGCGAACAGCAGCACGGCGAGCTGCGGCCCGAGCGCGACGAAGAGGAAACCGGCGGGCACGATCACGACACCGCTGACCCGCAGGGCCCGCGCGAGATCCGCCCGCAGATCCCCGATCCGGCCCTCGGCCACGGCCCGGCTCATCCGCGGCAGCAGCGCGGTCACCAGCGAGACGGTGACGATGGACTGAGGAAGCATCCAGATGGTCTGCGCGTAGGTGTAGGCGGTGTAGCCGACGCCCGACGTCGGCAGCTTCCGGTCGGCGCTGTTGGCGAAGTTGGTGACGACCGTCAGGGAGACCTGGTTGGCCAGCACGAACAACAGCGTCCACTTGGCCGCGTGGATGCCCGAGCCGAGGCCGGTGCCACGCCAGTCGAACCGCGGCCGGAACCGGAACCCGGCGGCCCGGGCGAACGGAACCAACGCCAGAGCCTGCACGGCGATGCCGACGGTGGTCCCGATGCCGAGCAGCCGCACCTGCCCCGCGGTGACGTCCTCCACCCCGCCCGGCACGGTCATCAGTCCCAGATAGGCGGCGAACATGCCGATCAGTACGACGTTGTTGAGGACCGGTGTCCACATCATCGCCCCGAACTTCTCCCGGGCGTTGAGGACTTGGCCGAGGATGGCGAACACGCCGTAGAAGAAGATCTGCGGCAGCAGGAACCGGGCGAAGACCACCGTCAGTTCGAAGGACTGGTGATTGCCGGGTGTGTCCCGGACGTACACGCTGACGATCTCCGGCGCCGCCCACACCGCCAGCGCGGTCCCGACACCCAGCACGGTCAGGACGAGGGTCACCAGGCGCTGTTCGTAGGCCCGCCCGCCGTCCGGGTGCGTGGCGCGGGCCCGCACCAGCTGCGGTACGAGGACCGCGTTCAGCGCTCCGCCGATGAGCAGCGTGTAGAGGCTGGTCGGCACGGTGTTCGCGGTGTTGTACGTGGTCGCCAGCAGACCCGTGCCGAGCGCCGCGGCCTGGAGCACCGTACGGATCAGTCCCGTCGCCCGCGACACGATGGTGCCCGCCGCCATGAGCAACGAGGACCGGGCCAGGCCGGCGGTGGTCGCCGACGCGGACTCCGATACGGCTTCCGATACGGCCTCTGTCGTGGCGTTCCCGGGTGTCGCCCCCGTTCCCGCCCCCGATCTCGTCCCCGCTGTCTTCCCCGTGGTCCCCGCCCCCTCCAGCATGCCGCCAACCTACGTCGCCGAGATCCACGGACACCAACCGGCCGGAGCCGCACGGCTGTTGGGAACAGGGCGAGAAATTCTGATGCCCCCCACCCGCACCCGGCCTACGGTGACCGTATGGAGCTGAAGGTGTCGAGTCTCGATGCGGCACCCCTTGTGACGAGCGGGTCAGGAGGTCTTCTTCCAGTCCTGGCAGCCCGACGTCTTGAAGTACGCGTCCGAGGAACTGATCGTCACGACGGCCGTCCCGGTCACGTTGTTGTTCGCGATGATCGACTCGAGTGAGTGCTCGGCGTCCTTCTCGCGCTCCCAGTAGCAGGAGTCGTCGGTGTTGCCCGTCGACTTGTAGGTGCCCGGGGCGATGTCGGCGCCCACTCTGAACATGCCGCCGTCGCCGGCCATCTTGGTCGCGGGGGAGCCCTTCGCCTTCAGGTCGACGGCCTCCCAGTCCGCGCAGTCGCTGGACTTGAAGATCTTGTCGCCGGCCTTGACGGTGACGTAACTGGCGCCGCTCACATTGTCGTTGGCGAGCAGCGAGTTCATCTCACCCGAGGCGTCCTTGGCCCGCTCCCAGTAGCACATGCCGTCGCTGTTGCCGGTGGTGCGATAGGTGCCGGGCTTGATGTCCGAGCCGACCTGGAAGTCGCCGTCCCCCGCGAACGCGGCCTTCTTCTTCGCGGTCTCGGTCCCGGCCTTGGTCTTGGCCTTGGTGTCACCGGTCTCGCGGTTCGCGGACGCCGAGGAACCCTTGCCGTTGTTGCCGGAGTCCTCGTCGTTTCCATTGCCGTCGGCGTTCGCCGAGACGACCCCGATGACGACGACCCCCACGACGGCGCCCAGAACGAGCTTGCCCTTCATGCCCATGACTGTGTCCCCTCCCAGCACGGCGACCGCCGTCCTTTTCGGCTGTCGCTCGTTCGCTGGGTCAATAAGAACAGAGTCTGTGAACCGAGTCAACACGATTCACAAGATATCGCGTGTACACGGCTGTGAATGAGTAGATCTTGCGTACGTCGGTATGCTCGGCGACACACACGGGACAAGGGCTGGCGTGAGGGGAGCGGGGCGAGTGCAGGACAACGCGACAGAGGTGACCGCCGCCGGAATCGCACGGCTCGCGGGCGTCGGCCGCGCCGCCGTCAGCAACTGGCGGCGCCGGCACGCGGACTTTCCCAAGCCGGTCGGCGGCACCGAGACCAGCCCGTCCTTCGCACTCGCCGAAGTCGAGGCGTGGCTGCGTCACCAGGGCAAACTCGCCGAGGTCCCGCTGCGGGAACGGGTCTGGCAGCAACTCGCCGGCCATCCCGGGGGCCCGGTCACCGCCCTCGCCCACGCCGGCTGCGTCCTGCTGCTGATTCACGACCGCCCCACGGTCTGGCTGGAGGTGAGCGCGGGCTCGGACGAACGCCTGGCCGCGATGCTGCCGCGTGCGCTGGAGCAGGTGCTGACACCTCGGTTCGGTTCGGTCCGGGGCGGCTGGGGTGTTCACGGCGGAGCTCCTGGCAGCTTGGGCCCGGGTGTTCACGGCGGCTCGCCCGCAGGATCGGCGTCGGCTGTGAACTCTCCGTCTGCTGTGAACCCGTCGGGGCTTGTTCACCCCACGTCCGGCGCGAGGGACTCGGCGGCTGTGAACACCCCCACCGGCCCCGACCTGCTCCCCTCCGCCCCCCTACTCCGCGGAGTCGCCGAGCTCGCCGCCGAGCTGGGCGCCCGGCAGACGTTCGAGTTCCTGCTGGGCCGGCACCTCGACGCCAACCCGCGCCAGTACACGCTCACCCCCGCCGAACTCGCCGGTCTCATGGCCGACCTCGCCGGACCCGCTCTCACCGTCCTCGACCCTGCCTGCGGTACCGGCGCCCTGCTGCGCGCCGTCGCCTCGCGCCCCGACCAGGAGTTGTACGCCCAGGACAGCGCCCCCGACCTCGCCGCGCTCGCCGCGCTCCGGCTCGCGCTGCACTCCCGGGCCGCCGTACGCGCCGCCGCCGGCGACACCCTGCGCGCCGACGCCTTCCCCGGGCTGCGTGCCGAGGCCGTCCTGTGTCATCCCCCGTTCAACGAGCGCAACTGGGGCCACGACGAGCTCGCGTACGACCCCCGCTGGGAGTACGGCTTCCCGGCGCGAACCGAGTCCGAGCTGGCCTGGGTGCAGCACGCGCTCGCGCGTCTCAAGGACGGCGGTACCGCCGTCGTGCTCATGCCGCCGGCTGCCGCGTCCCGCCGTTCCGGCCGTCGTGTCCGCGCCGACCTGCTGCGCCGGGGTGCGCTGCGTGCCGTGATCGCCCTGCCGGTGGGTGCGGCGCCGCCGTACAACATCCCGCTCCACCTGTGGGTGCTGCACCGGCCCGACAAGGCGCCCGCACAGCCCGAGGTGCTGCTCGCCGACGCGGGGCAGTTCGCGACCGAGGGGCGTGGCGGGCCGGACTGGCGGGCCGTGCGGGACGTCGTGCTCGACGCCTGGCGGGCGTTCGACCGGGCCGGCACCCTTCAGGAACGTCCGGGGCTGGCCCGTTCGGTGCCGGTCATCGAACTTCTCGACGACGACGTGGACTTCGCCCCGGCGCGTCACCTGCCGCCGCCCGCGGCGACCGACGGCGCGGGGGCGCTCACGGCCGTGCGCGAGCGCCTCGGTGAGACGCTCCGGCTGACCACCGACCTCACCCCGCCGCCCGCCGACACCGCCCAGCCCGCACCCCGGTGGCCGCTCACCACCATCGGTGAACTCGCCCGCGGGGGTGCCCTGGTGATGCGTACCGGCGGAAACGGCGGCCACGCGCGCGTGCCCGTGCTCACCGACCACGACGTCCTCGCCGGAACGGCTCCCTCCGGATCGCTTCCGGCGAGCGACGAGGAGGCCGTACTGACCGCACCGGGCGATGTCGTGGTGCCGGTGCTGGGCGGAGGCTCGGTGGCGCGCGTGATCGACGACGCGACCGGGGGCGCCGCCCTGGGGCGCAACCTTGTGCTCCTGCGCCCCGATGCCACAGCGCTCGACCCGTGGTTCCTCGCCGGGTTCCTGCGCGGCTCCGCCAACAACCGGCAGGCCAGCAGTTACGCGTCCACGGCCACGCGTCTCGACGTGCGCCGCCTCCAGCTGCCCCGGCTCCCGCTCGACGAACAGCGGCGCTACGGGGCGCGGTTCCGCGCGCTCGACGAGTTCGAGCGGGCGCTGAGGCGCGCGGGCCGGCTCGGGGAGCAGCTCGTGCGCGGGATGTACGACGGCCTGACGGACGGTACGGTCGCGCCCCACTGACTCGCCCCACTGACCCGCCCCACGAACCCGCCCCACTGACCTCTCGGCCGGGGCGATGTGATCGGCATGACAACGGTTCGGTACAACCCAGGACCGCTTGTCGGTGTCGGCCTATACGCTCGAAGCGACAATCAAGCGACCGGCGTTGTCCCGTACCGGACAGTGCCGGTCGACCACGTACCCCTCACTTCAGGGATCAGGAGCAGCCATGCAAGGCCACGGCTACGCGCAGCCGGTGAGGCAGGCCCCGCCGACCGGGTTGCTCGTCTTCCTGCGCGTGCTCTTCGTGGTGATCTCGGTGATGAGCTTCGGTCTCCTGATGTGGACGATGATGGTGCGCCTGGCCATCGTGACCCGCAGGGCGCTCGACTGGTGGCTGTGCGCGGGGGTGATCGTGGCGGAGGTCCTCGGCCTCTACCTGCTCGGTTCCGAGCCGGGCGACGAGATCCACACCCCGGGCGGCTGGATAGGTCTGGCCTTCCTCCTGGGCACCCTCGTGGCATCGGTCTCGTACTACCTCGCGGCTGACGTACGCCACTTCCACCAGCTCCGCTTCGCCGGCTACGCCCCGCAGCGGCCCCCGGCACCGGCGTACGGCTACCCCCAGGCCCAGGCCCAGGCCCAGTCGCCGCCCCGGCCGCCGTACAACGCGGCGACGGCCCCGCAGGCCCCGATCCCTCACAGCCCGCCGCCCCGGGCACCGATACCGCAGCCGTCCGCACCGAGCGCCGCCGCCCAGCACGGCCCGGTCCCGCCCCCGCCACCGCAGCGCCCCGCGCCCGCCCGCATCGACCAGGTGCGCGCCGAGCTCGACGAACTCAGTGACTACCTGCGCCGGCAGGACGGCCACCACGACGGCAACCACGAGGGCGGAAAGTGAGCGTGACGACGGGACGCGTCGTCGCCGGCCGCTATGAACTGTCCACGCTCATCGGGCAGGGCGGCATGGGCCAGGTCTGGACGGCGTACGACGGGAGGCTGGACCGGCGCGTGGCGGTGAAGCTGCTGCGCCCCGACAAGGTGGCCGGTCAGGAGGCGGAGGAGCTGCGTCGGCGGTTCGTGCGCGAGTGCCGGGTGACCGCGCAGGTCGACCACCCGGGGCTGGTCACCGTGCACGACGCGGGCAGCGAGGGCGAGGAGCTGTTCCTCGTCATGCAGTACGTCGACGGCGCGGACCTCTCCGACCACCTCGCCGAGCACGACCCGTACCCCTGGCAGTGGGCGGTCGCGGTCGCCGCGCAACTGTGCGCCGTGCTGAGCGCCGTGCACGCGGTGCCGATCGTCCACCGTGACCTCAAGCCGCGCAACGTGATGGTGAAGCAGGACGGCACAGTCACCGTCCTCGACCTCGGCGTCGCGTCCGTCATGGACACCGACACCACCCGCCTCACGCACACCGGTTCACCCATCGGCTCGCCCGCCTACATGGCGCCGGAGCAGGCGATGGGCGGCGCGGTCGGCCCGTACACGGACCTGTACGCACTCGGCGTACTCCTGCACGAACTGCTCAGCGGCGACGTGCCGTTCGCGGGATCGACGGCGCTCGGTGTGCTGCACCGGCACCTGTACGAGCCGCCGCTGCCCGTGCGCCGGATCCGCCCCGAGGTGCCCGAGGCGCTGGAAACACTCGTCCTGCGCCTGCTCGCCAAGGACCCGCAACACCGCCCGGCCTCCGCGCAGGACGTGTACGAGGACCTCGCGCCGCTGCTGCCCGCGCGCGGGATGCCCACAGGGGCGCCCCTCGACCCGACCCGCCCCTTCCTGCGCCCGCACGCCCCCTGGCCGGACCGCGCGCGTACACCCGCGCCCCAGCCCGCCCCTGTCTCACCGGTCGCGCCCGCCGCGGAGAAGCCCGATGTCGCGCGTGCCGTCGACGAGGTCAAGCGGCTCCTCGGCGAGGGCCGCATCACCCAGGCCGTCGACATCCTCGGCGCGATCCTGCCCGCCGCCGCCGAGCAGCACGGCGAGCGCTCCCCGGTCGTACGCACCCTGCGCAAGCAGTACGCGGCCACGCTCATGGACGACGGCCAGTACCGGCGCGCGCTGCCCGAACTGCGCCGCCTCGCCGACGAACGCGCCGCCGAGTCGGGCCAGTCCGATCCGCAGTCCCTCCGCTTCCGCTACGAGGCCGCCCAGTGCCTGGAGCAGCTCGGCGAACCGGCGGCGGCGCTCGCCGAGTACCGCGCGCTGCTGCCGTACTACGAGAACCAGTACGTGGCCGGCGATCCAGAACTCGCCCACGACGTGCGCCGCCGCATCGGCCACCTGCTCCTCGCCCTCGGCGACCGCGCCGCCGCGCACGACACCCTGGCCCGCCTTCTGCACGACACGGAACGCCTGCACGGACCCGGACACCCGCTCGCGACGGAGATCCGCAGGACGCTGCAGTGGCTGGGACAGGTACGCGGTTGAGGCCGACGCGGTTGAGGCCGACGCGTGGGCAGGCCGACGCCGAAGGCCCGCGATGGCTGGATTTTGCTCCTCCCCGAAGGATTCTTGTGCTCCTCCGGGGGCGGTGTTTCCCGAACAGGGGTACGGCGCGGGATAGGTTGCGATCCGCTTCCCGCGCGGCGCGCGCCCCTGCTGCGTGCCGCGCACCTCTTCGTATGCCTTCGTAAGTTTCGTACGCCGTATGCGCCCCGGTCGCGCATCGGTCGTGCACGTCAGGTCCGCGCGCCGTGCGCGCCTTCCGTCACGCGACGCCTCCCGGTGAGGCGTCGTGCAATCAGGGGTGGGGTCACTCATGTCCAGCCATCGTCAGTCCAAGAAGCGCAGATACGTCACCTGGGCCGTCGCCGGTGCCGCCGTGGTCGCCGGAGCCGGCATCGCCGCGCAGACCTCCATGGCCGCCACCGCCTGGCCCGCCCAGCGCACCTACACCGGCCGTGCCTTCGACACCTGCGCCGCGCCCTCCCTGTCCGCGATGAAGGCCTGGAACACCGGCTTCTACGGAGCCGCCGCCGTCTACATCGGCGGCAAGAACCGCGGCTGCTCCCAGCCCAACCTCACCGCCTCCTGGGTGAAGTCGGTCAGCACGGCCGGCTGGAAGCTCATCCCGCTCTACGTCGGCGCCCAGCCGTCCTGCCAGACCGGTTCCAGCCCCGAGAAGCTCACCGCCTCCACGGCCGCGTCCCTCGGCGCGAAGGACGCCGCCGACGCGGTGGCGAAGGCATCCGCCCTCGGCATGAAGGCCGGCAGCCCGGTCTACCTGGACATGGAGCCGTACGACATCACGAACAAGGCGTGCGACGACGCCGTGCTCACCTATGTGCGCGCCTTCGACAAGGCACTGCGCGCGAAGACGTACCGCAGCGGCTACTACGGCTTCACCAGCTCCAGCGCGAAGGCGATCGCCAAGGCCACGGACAAGACGGACCTGCCGGGCAACATGTGGTACGCGCTGTGGGACAAGCAGAACACCACGACGGCTGACTGGCCGTTCGGCGCGACCCAGTTCACGAACCACAGCCGGGCCCACCAGTACATGGTCAACAGCAAGGAGACGCGGAACGGCTACACGATCACCGTGGACCGCGACGCGTGGGACGCCCCGGTGGCCATCACCGGCTGACCGCTCTACCCGGCGGTGAGGCGCGGCGGTGCCGGAAGTCCTGGTGAATCGTTGGTCGAATGGGTTGGCCAGAGCCTGCCCACTGCCTAACATCGATCATCGCAAGACCTTGTGCACCGTCGCACAATCTCCTCGGGAGGTTTCCTTGCACCGCCGTCGCCGTCGCACCGCGCTACTGCTCTCCGCCGCGATCGCCGCGGCCCCCCTCCTCACCGCCTGCGGAAACGACGCGCATCCGGGCGCGGCGGCCGTCGTCGGCGACCAGCGGATCACCGTCGCCCAGCTGGAGAACCGGGTGAGCGAGGTGCGCGACGCCCAGCGGGCGGCGGTGCCGGACGAGGCGCAGTACCAGCAGGTCATCGCCAAGACGGGCACGCTCGCCCGCGACACCCTGCACAACATGGTCCTCGACCGGGTGCTGCACCGTGCCGCCGACGACGAGGGCGTGACCGTCAGCCGCCATGAGATCCAGCAGATGCGGGCCGGCCTGGAGCAGCAGACCGGCGGAGCCGAGGCGCTGGAGACGGCCTGGCTCCAGGAGTACGGCATCGCCCCGGAGCGCCTCGACGACAACCTCCGTCTCCAGCTGGAGGCCCAGAAGCTCGCCGCCAAGCTCGGCACCGACACCCGCGACCCCGCCTTCTGGAGCGCCCTCACCAAGGCGTCCAAGAAAATCGGCGTCGATCTCAACCCGCGCTACGGCACCTGGGACGTGGAGAAGAGCAGCCGCGTCGACTCGAAGACGCCGTGGGTACGCGAGGTCACGGCGGCGGGGAGCCAGCAGACGGCGTGAGGGGCGCTGCGAGGGGCGCCGCTAGGGGCTGAGGGGCGCGTGACGATCCGGCGCGTACATCCTCCACACGATGGATGTTCATACGATCGCACTGTCACCCCTCGCCTGTGGACAACCTGATCGCCTCCTCGGCGGCGTGCGTTAGCTTCGAATCGTGAACGCAATCAGGCCCGAAGCCGCCTCGACCCCAGGTCATCCTCCGGACGCCACCCCCGCCCCCGGCCGTGTCGTCCTGCTCACCACCAGTCACCGCGTCGCGCCCGGTCTGCTGTCCTGGCCCGCCTGGCAGGCACTGCACGCCGCCGACCGCGTGCTGTGCGCGGACGGCGCGCATCCGCAGCTGCCGTATCTGCGTGAGGCGGGGACGGCGGTCGACGAGGCGTCGCCGACCGCCGAGGAACTGGTCGCCGCCTGCGCCGGGGGGAAGACGGTGGTCGTGGTCGCGACCGGCGAGGGCGAGCCCACCCTCACGGACGGCCTCGCCCGCCTCGCGGGTTCCGGCCGCGTCCCGATGCCGGACCTGGAGTTGCTCCCCGCCTCGTACGACCTTCCGGGCGCCCGCCTCCTCGACCTCGTCCAGGTCATGGACCGCATCCGCGCCGAGTGCCCCTGGTCGTCCCAGCAGACCCACCAGGGCCTGGCGAAGTACGGCATCGAGGAGGCGTACGAACTCGTCGAGGCCATCGAGGAGGGCGACCGCGACGAACTGCGGGAGGAGCTCGGCGACGTCCTCCTCCAGGTCGTCTTCCACGCCCGCATCGCGGAGGAGGGCCGCGCCGAGGACGGCGCCGACCCCTTCTCCATCGACGACGTGGCCGGCGGCATCGTCGCCAAGCTCATCCACCGCCACCCGCACGTCTTCGGCGACGAGACGGCGACGACCCCCGAGGAGGTCAAGGAGCACTGGCTCCGCACCAAGGCGATCGAGAAGCGCCGCGAGTCGGTGACGGACGGCATACCTCTGGGCCAGCCGGGCCTCGCCCTGGCCGCGAAGCTGGCGTCACGAGTGCGCACGGCGGAGCTCGACGTACCGCTCCCGACCGGCGAGGGCATCGGCTACGAGCTGCTGACCCAGGCGGTCCGAGCGGAAGCGGCCGGAGTGGACCCGGAGGCCGCACTGCGCGTCGCCGCCCGGGCCTACCGGGATGCGGTAAGGGCCGCCGAGGGACTCGGCACGCAGGGCCTGTCCCACGATCCGGATACCGTCAAGGAGTGACCGACCAGCCCACCTCCACGAACCCCGCCCCGGAACTCTTCACCTGGGAGTTCGCCACCGACCCCTACCCGGCGTACGCCTGGCTCCGGGAACATGCCCCCGTGCACCGGACGAAGCTCCCGAGTGGCGTGGAGGCATGGCTGGTCACCCGCTACGCCGACGCCAAGCAGGCCCTCGCCGACCAACGGCTCTCGAAGAACCCGGCGCACCACGACGAGCCCGCGCACGCCAAGGGCAAGACCGGTATCCCCGGTGAGCGCAATGCCCAGTTGATGACCCATCTGCTCAACATCGACCCGCCGGACCACACAAGGCTCCGTCGGTTCGTGTCGAAGGCGTTCACTCCGAGACGGGTCGCCGAGTTCGCCCCTCGGGTGCAGCAACTGACTGACGACCTGATCGACGCGTTCGTGGAGAAGGGGAGTGCCGATCTGATCCACGAGTTCGCGTTCCCCCTCCCCATCTACGCGATCTGCGACCTGCTCGGCGTCCCCCGCGAGGACCAGGACGACTTCCGGGACTGGGCGGGCATGATGATCCGTCACGGGGGCGGGCCACGCGGCGGTGTCGCCCGGTCGGTGAAGAAAATGCGCGGCTATCTCGCCGAACTCATCCACCGCAAACGCGAGGCGCTCCCCGCCGAGAGCGCCCCCGGTGAGGACCTCATCTCCGGGCTCATCCGAGCCTCCGACCACGGCGAGCACCTCACCGAGAACGAGGTCGCCGCGATGGCCTTCATCCTGCTGTTCGCCGGGTTCGAGACCACCGTCAACCTCATCGGCAACGGCACCTACGCCCTGCTCACCCACCCCGACCAGCGTGCCCGGCTGCACCAGTCCCTCGCCGCCGGTGAACGCGGCCTCCTGGAGACCGGCGTGGAGGAACTCCTGCGCTACGACGGCCCCGTCGAGCTCGCCACCTGGCGGTTCGCCACCCAGCCGGTCAGCATCGGCGGGCAGGACATCGCGGCCGGCGACCCCGTGCTCGTCGTACTCGCCGCCGCGGACCGGGATCCGGGACGGTTCGCCGAACCGGATGTGCTCGATCTCTCCCGGAGTGACAACCAGCACCTCGGATACGGCCACGGCATCCACTACTGTCTCGGCGCGCCCCTCGCCAGGCTGGAGGGCCAGAGCGCGCTCGGCACGCTCCTCACCCGTCTCCCGGACCTGCGACTCGCCGTGGATTCGGCCGATTTGCGCTGGCGTGGCGGGCTCATCATGCGGGGACTGCGCACGCTGCCCGTCGAGTTCACGCCACGTGATCGAGCCCCCCACCTGCGTAAAGGTGACAGGCCCTCCACTCTGTGATCTTCACGTGATCTACGCGGCATTAACTTGTGACAAGTGATCGTCTGCCTATACGTTCACGGATCAACGCGGTGCTGAGTGTTACCAGCCGCGCCATCACTGTTGTCTCGCGAAAGGTCTCCGCATGCTCTCCGGGAACGGCCGGCATCGTCGCCCCCGTCAGGCTCCGGCTCTCCTCGTCGCGGCCGGAGTGACTGGCTCCGCCATCGCGATCCCGCTGCTCGGTGCCACCGGCGCCAGCGCGGCCACCGGGACCACGTGGGACCAGGTCGCCAACTGCGAGACCGAGGGCTCCTGGAGCGCGAACGACGGCGACGGGCACTACGGCGGACTCCACATCGCCCAGAAGGACTGGGACGAGTACGGCGGCCTCGACTACGCCCCGCGCGCCGACCAGGCCAGCCGGAACCAGCAGATCGCCGTCGCCGAGAAGATCCTCGCCGACCAGGGTGTCGGCTACTGGTCCACCTGCGGGCTGCTCAACGGGCTCACCAAGGACTCCCAGGCAGCCGATGTCGACACGGGTGTGGGGAGCGGTGAGGGATCGGAGGAGTCGAGCGACTCGGGCTCGTCCGGATTGCTCGGCTCTGATGGTTCATCAACGGGTTCGTCCGGAAATGGATCCTCGGATGAAGCGTCGGGCACGCCTTCGGCGTCCGCGTCGAAGACTCCCTCCGACTCCTCCGAGGCGCCGTCGGACGGTTCGAGCAGGGCGGGCAATTCGGCCAAGTCCGGCACGTCCGCTGATTCCGGATCCGGATCCAGTGACTCGCAGGCATCCGACAGCCCCTCCACGAGTGCGGCAAAACAGGATGACTCGGACAACTCCTGGCGGGTGGGCGGCTCTTCGAGCCTGGTCGACACCGGAGCCCTCGGTGGCGGCAAGCACCGCGGCGACAGTGCCGACGAGGACGCGGCCGCCGACACCGCCGACACCGGCACCTCCGCCGGCCGTCACGCCGCCGGCGGTGAGTACACCGTCCGCGTCGGGGACACGCTCGAGTCCATCGCCGACTCCCTTGACCTCCAAGGAGGGTGGCGCGCCCTCTACGAGGAGAACAAGCAGGCGATCGGCTCCGACCCAAGTCATATCGCCCCCGGTCAGACCCTTGGACTTGGTGCCGAATAGGGCTAAACCGACGGGAGTTCACGTCACACTTCGCGCTGAATGTCCCATTTGGTGAAAGTGTGGGATGACTCTCAGAAGCCCTGATCGTCTTTGAAATTCCGCGGATCGCGTGTCTACGGTCAGGACCGCTCGCCAACACGAGCCCCGTCTGCCGCAACGCCGAATCCTGCCAGTGGCCGTACGGGAACAGTCGTCGCGTAAAGCGCCGTAGGCAGGAGCGGGGGACCCAAGGTAAGTGCCGGGCCCAGCAGTCAGCTGGACCGGCTTGGGGTGAAGTCGCGTCCCGGAAGGGACGCGGCCGGGCAACTCAACCGGCCCGAACCCGACAGCTCACCTCGTAGGCGTCGGTGAGGGGATCAAGCATGCTGTTTTCCGGTCAGGGCAAGCACCGCCGTCCGTCCAAGGCCACCCGCGCCGCCGCGATAGCGGGCGTCACCGGTGTCGCCATCGCCGCTCCGCTGATGGCGGCCGGCAACGCCTCCGCCGCCACCGCCTCCGAGTGGGACACCGTCGCCCAGTGCGAGTCCGGCGGCAACTGGTCCATCAACACCGGCAACGGCTACTACGGCGGTCTGCAGTTCTCCGCCTCGACCTGGGCCGCGTACGGCGGCACGCAGTACGCCGGGCAGGCCAACCAGGCTTCCAAGACGCAGCAGATCGCGGTCGCCGAGAAGGTTCTCGCCGCCCAGGGCAAGGGTGCCTGGCCGGTCTGCGGCAAGGGTCTGTCCGGCGCCTCCACCGGCGGCGGCACCGACACTTCGTCCGGCAGCGGCTCGTCCAGCAGCTCTTCCAGCTCGTCCTCCAACAGCACCGCCGACCGCTCGAGCGAGCAGCCGGCCTCCCGCTCCAACGACCGTCCGGCGGCCAAGAAGACCGTCACCACCCCGACCGGCAAGAAGGTCAAGAAGGGTGACGGGGAGTACAAGGTCGTCAAGGGTGACACCCTCGGCTCGATCGCCGCGAAGCACAAGGTCGAGGGCGGCTGGCAGAAGCTGTTCGAGCTGAACAAGGACATCGTTCAGGACGCCAACCTCATCTACCCGGGCCAGCAGCTGCACCTGAAGTAATACGCGGCGCCCGTCCGAACCACAGCGCCCTCACATGTGTGGTCCTCATACTGAAGGCCTCGTGAGGGCCCCCCGTCCCCACGGGCTCCCCGCTCTGGTGCGCGTTCCCCCGTACGCACCGGAGCGGGGTTTTTTGTGCGGTCTTTCCCGCGACCTTCGTGTGGTCTTTCTCGCCGGTCTTTGTTCCGTTCGGAAACAATTTCCTCTCGGTTCTGTCCAAGAGGTGGGTGACAGGCTGGCCGATCGCCCCAAGGCGGTTAGGCTCATCTCGCGGAGCCGACCGCGACTCCGTGCACTACGGGCCTCGCGGCCCCGCGTACCCGCGTCACATCCCAGAAGGAGATGCTCGTGCCGTCCATCGACGTCGTCGTAGCCCGGGAAATCCTGGACTCCCGAGGCAACCCCACGGTCGAGGTCGAGGTCGGCCTCGACGACGGCAGCACGGGTCGTGCCGCCGTTCCGTCCGGTGCCTCCACGGGTGCCTTCGAGGCCATCGAGCTCCGCGACGGTGACCCCAACCGCTACCACGGCAAGGGTGTCGAGAAGGCCGTCCTCGCCGTCATCGAGCAGATCGGCCCGGAGCTGGTCGGCTACGACGCCACCGAGCAGCGCCTGATCGACCAGGCCATGTTCGACCTGGACGCCACCGACAACAAGGGCTCCCTCGGCGCCAACGCCATCCTCGGCGTCTCCCTCGCCGTCGCCCACGCCGCCTCCGAGGCCAGCGACCTCCCGCTCTTCCGCTACCTGGGCGGCCCGAACGCGCACCTGCTGCCGGTGCCGATGATGAACATCCTGAACGGCGGCTCGCACGCCGACTCCAACGTGGACATCCAGGAGTTCATGATCGCGCCGATCGGCGCGGAGTCCTTCTCCGAGGCGCTGCGCTGGGGCACCGAGGTCTACCACACCCTCAAGAAGGTGCTGAAGGGCCGCGGCCTGTCCACCGGCCTCGGCGACGAGGGCGGCTTCGCCCCGAACCTCGGCTCCAACCGTGAGGCCCTCGACCTCATCCTCGAGGCCGTGAAGGAAGCCGGCTACACCCCCGGCGAGCAGATCGCCCTCGCGCTCGATGTCGCCGCGTCCGAGTTCTACAAGGACGGCGTCTACACCTTCGAGGGCAAGGAGCGCTCCGCCGCCGAGATGACGGACTACTACGCCGAGCTCGTCGAGGCGTACCCGCTCGTCTCCATCGAGGACCCGCTGTTCGAGGACGACTGGGCCGGCTGGAAGGTCCTCACCGACAAGCTCGGTGACAAGGTCCAGATCGTCGGCGACGACCTGTTCGTCACCAACCCGGAGCGCCTGGCCCGCGGCATCGACGAAGGCGCCGCCAACGCGCTGCTCGTCAAGGTCAACCAGATCGGCTCGCTGACCGAGACCCTGGACGCCGTCGAGCTGGCCCAGCGCAGCGGCTTCAAGTGCATGATGTCCCACCGCTCCGGCGAGACCGAGGACGTCACCATCGCCGACCTCGCCGTCGCCACCAACTGCGGCCAGATCAAGACCGGCGCCCCGGCCCGCTCCGAGCGCGTCGCCAAGTACAACCAGCTGCTGCGCATCGAGGAGATCCTCGACGACGCCGCGGTGTACGCCGGCCGCTCGGCCTTCCCGCGGTTTCGCTCCGCGAACTAGTAGGCACAGCCGCTCTGCGAACCAGTAGGCACAGCCGCGGCGAGATCTCCAAGGGCTGACCCGTTAAGGTCCAAGCCTTAGCCAGTCGTACGTACGTCCCCGTACCCGGTCCCGTACCGTGTCCGGGGACGTACGCACGTGTGAGACGGGAGGCGGGGACATGGCCGTGAAGGACCGGGACCGTTTCTCCACCACGACCAGGATCAGGCTGCTCGGCGAGCAGACGGCGGCCCGTGTCTACCGCTCCCAGACCAAACGGCAGGCCCGCCGCTCCCGGCTCACCGGCCGTGCAGCGCTGCTCGCCCTCGTGCTGTGCACGCTGATCGTGGCGCTCGCCTATCCCATAAGGCAGTACGTCTCCCAGCGCGCCGAGATCGCCGATGTGCAGCGCAAGCAGGAGCAGACCCGGCAGCGGGTCGAGCAGCTGCGTGACCTGAAGGCACGATGGCAGGACGACGCGTACGCGGAGCAACAGATCCGGCAGCGGCTGCACTACGTCATGCCGGGTGAGACGGGCTTCGTCGTCATCGACCCGAACGCGGCCAGGAAGTCCCGCACCGACCTCGGCGCCGCGGACCGGCCCTGGTACGCGAACTTCTGGGACGGCGTCGAGTCGTCCGACGCCTCCGACCAGTGAACCGACAGACACTCCAGAGAGACTCCCGTACAGGCATGCAAACGCCCCCGCCGCCCACCCCGCGCACCGAGCCCACCGACGCGGACGTCGAGGCCTTCCAGCAGCAGCTCGGGCGCCCGCCGCGCGGCCTGCGCGCGATCGCGCACCGCTGCCCGTGCGGCGAGCCGGACGTGGTGGAGACGGCCCCGCGCCTCCCCGACGGCACGCCCTTCCCCACGCTGTACTACCTGACGTGCCCGAAGGCCGCCTCGGCCATCGGCACGCTGGAGGCCAACGGCGTGATGAAGGAGATGACGGCCCGTCTGGAGAGCGACCAGGAGCTGGCCGCCGCCTACCGCGCCGCGCACGAGGACTACATCCGCCGCCGCGACGAGATCGAGGAGCTGACGGGCTTCCCCAGCGCGGGCGGCATGCCGGACCGGGTGAAGTGCCTGCACGTCCTGGTCGCCCACTCCCTCGCGGCCGGCCCCGGGGTGAACCCGCTGGGCGACGAGGCGCTGGAGATGCTGCCGGAGTGGTGGCGCAAGGGCACGTGTGTGACGCGGGTTCAGGAGGACGCCAAGTGACCAGGGTCGCCGCCGTCGACTGCGGTACCAACTCGATCCGGCTCCTGGTCGCCGACGCCGACCCGGAGACCGGGGAACTGGTCGACCTGGACCGCCGTATGACGATCGTCCGTCTCGGCCAGGGCGTCGACCGGACGGGCCGCCTCGCCCCCGAGGCGCTGGAGCGGACCTTCGCCGCCTGCCGTGAGTACGCGGCGGTCATCAAGGAGCACGGGGCGCAGCGCGTGCGCTTCGTGGCCACCTCGGCCTCCCGGGACGCCGAGAACCGGGACGAGTTCGTCCGCGGGGTGCTGGACATCCTGGGCGTCGAGCCCGAGGTCATCTCCGGCGACCAGGAGGCCGAGTTCTCCTTCACCGGCGCGACGCGGGAGCTGACCGGACGGGACTACCTGCACCGGCCCTTCCTGGTCGTGGACATCGGCGGCGGCTCGACCGAGTTCGTCGTCGGCGAGGACCATGTGCGCGCGGCACGCTCGGTGGACATCGGCTGCGTCCGTATGACGGAGCGCCATCTCGTCCGGGACGGTGTCGTGTCCGACCCGCCGTCCGAGGAGCGGATCGCGGCGATACGCGCCGACATCGAGGCCGCGCTCGACCTCGCCGAACAGACGGTCCCGCTGCGCGAGGCGCGCACCCTGGTGGGCCTGGCCGGCTCGGTGACGACGATCTCCGCGATCGCGCAGAACCTCCCCGAGTACGACTCCGTGGCCATCCACCACTCCCGGGTCTCCCGCGACCGGGTCCGCGAGATCACCGACTGGCTGCTGCGCTCCACCCACGCCGAGCGCGCGGCCGTCCCCTCCATGCACCCGGGCCGCGTCGATGTGATCGGCGCGGGCGCCCTCGTCCTTCTCTCGATCATGGAACGGGTCGGCGCGGAGGAGGTCGTGGTGAGCGAACACGACATCCTCGACGGGATCGCGTGGTCGGTGGCGTAGGTACGCCCACCGATGATCAATGGGCCTCCACCGATGATCGATAGGCCTCTACTGAGCAGGTCGGACAACGTATGAGCGACGCCGAGGGGCCCTTGCGAGCCCCTCGGCGTCGCGCTCTCGAGAAAGTTCGTGAAGTTCTTCACAAGGAAATCGGCCCTCTCGGAGCACGAAAGGCGCCCCGTTGGTCCTTCCGGGGGGTCAACGCCCCTTTGAACGTGTTCAGAAGGGGCGTGCGGGGACGCTTCGGAGAGGGTTCCGGAGGGTCTGGCGAGAGGGATTTACAGGGGGGTCGATAGCCCGGAGAGGCAGCTCACGCGGCATTGACAACGGCATCACCTGCGCACAGGTTCCCGGTTCACGCCATGACCTGGATCACGCGAGTCGCGGAGGATAGCACACACCCCGACCATGCTTGTGAAGGGGCGCACGAGCGATGGTCCAGTGGCGGGTGGATACTCGATGCCATGAGCACCACGGAGCGTCCCAGGATCCTCGTAGTAGGCGGTGGGTACGTAGGCCTGTACGCAGCTCGGCGCGTCATGAAGAAGATGCGCTACGGCGAGGCGACCGTCACGGTCGTCGACCCCCGGTCGTACATGACCTACCAGCCCTTCCTCCCCGAAACCGCCGCCGGCAGCATCTCCCCGCGCCACGTCGTCGTCCCGTTGCGACGCGTGCTGCCCAAGGCGGAGGTCCTCACCGGTCGGGTCACCACCATCGACCAGGACCGCAAGGTCGCCTCGATCGCCCCGCTGGTCGGCGAGGCGTACGAGCTGCCCTTCGACTACCTGGTGATCGCGCTCGGCGCGGTCTCCCGCACCTTCCCGATCCCCGGCCTCGCCGAGCAGGGCATCGGTATGAAGGGCATCGAGGAGGCCATCGGCCTGCGCAACCACGTGCTTGAGCAACTGGACAAGGCCGACTCCACGACCGACGAGGAGATCCGCCGCAAGGCGCTCACCTTCGTCTTCGTCGGCGGTGGCTTCGCGGGTGCGGAGACCATCGGCGAGGTCGAGGACATGGCCCGCGACGCGGCGAAGTACTACAACAACGTGTCCCGCGAGGACATGCGGTTCATCCTCGTCGACGCCGCCGACAAGATCCTCCCCGAAGTCGGCCCCAAGCTCGGCCAGTACGGCAAGGAGCACCTGGAGACCCGCGGGGTCGAGGTCTACCTCTCCACCTCCATGGACTCCTGCGTCGACGGCCACGTGGTGCTCAAGAACGGCCTCGAGGTCGACTCCAACACCGTCGTCTGGACGGCCGGCGTCAAGCCCAACCCGGCCCTGTCCCGCTACGGCCTTCCGCTGGGCCCCCGCGGTCACGTCGACTGCGAGCCCACGCTGCAGGTCAAGGGCACGGACTACATCTGGGCCGCCGGTGACAACGCCCAGGTTCCGGACCTCGTCGGCCGCAAGGCGGGCAACGAGAACGCCTGGTGCCCGCCGAACGCGCAGCACGCGCTGCGTCAGGCGCGGGTCCTCGGTGACAACGTGATCTCCGGTATGCGGGGCTTCCCGCAGAAGGAATACAGCCACGCCAACAAGGGTGCTGTCGCGGGCCTCGGCCTCCACAAGGGCGTCGCGATGATCGTCATGGGCAAGGTGAAGATCAAGGTCAAGGGCCGTCTCGCCTGGTACATGCACCGCGGCTACCACGGTCTGGCGATGCCGACCTGGAACCGGAAGATCCGTGTCTTCGCCGACTGGACCCTCGGCATGTTCCTCAAGCGCGAGGTCGTCGCGCTGGGCGCCCTGGAGACTCCGCGCGAGGAGTTCTACGAGGCGGCCAAGCCGGCGCCGGTCGCCGCCGCGAACAAGACCGACAAGGCCGAGGAAAAGCCCAAGGCCGAGCAGGCCAAGGCCTCCTGACCTCCCCTCACCGAACCCCCCGAAGGGGCCGCCCGCCATCCGTGGTGCGGGCGGCCCCTTCGGCGTGCTTCGGTTCTCACCCGGCGCATGGCATGCGGCCCAGGACATTCGGCATCGCACAGGCGCCGAGCGCCTGCCGAGTGGCGCGCCAGGTATCGGGTGACCCCGCCACCAGGCTATCCATGCCCCTAGGCCAGGAATTCGTACGCGGCGAACCGACAACGGGCCGGCCCCGCGACCGCGACACCAAGCCCCGCAAGTACGCTGCCGCCGGCATCCCGCACTTCTGGCTGGAGCGTCTGCCCTCGGCCTCTGACTCGTGGCGTTTACATCTTTTTGCCCAGCTGTAACGCGCATGGGGGACTGCGCTCCGGCCCCGCAGGCGTTTACGTGGTGTTGGACATTCCGGGATCCACCGTCACGGAGGTGCACGTCATGCCGGACGCCGCGTTGCGACTGAAGAACCTCGTCGAACAGTTGCTGGGAGGCCCCCTACCGGTGCGTATCCGCGCCTGGGACGGGTCGCAGGCGGGGCCGCCGGGCGCGCCGGCACTCGTGGTGCGTAATCGCCGGGCCGTACGCCGCCTCCTGTGGAAGCCGGGCGAGCTGGGTCTCGCCCGTGGCTGGGTCGCCGGTGACCTGGACATCGAGGGGGACCTCTACGCCTGTCTCGACCTGATGTCGGGGCTCGTCTGGCAGCGCGAGGACGGCGCCCGCACGCTCGCCCAGGCACTCCGCGACCCCGGGTTCCGCGCCGCCGCCCGCGGACTCATCGCCCTCGCCGGGTCCCCGCTGCCACCAGCCCCGCCACGCGAGGAGGTCCGCAGACCACGCCGTCGCCTGCACACCAAGCGCACCGACAGGCGCGCCATCAGCCACCACTACGACGTCGGCAACGACTTCTACGAGATCGTCCTCGGTCCGTCCATGGTGTACTCCTGCGCCTACTGGCCCGCCCCCGAGGCCGACGGCGGCACCCTGGAGGGCGCCCAGCGCGACAAACTCGAACTCGTCGCCCGCAAGCTCGCCCTGAGGCCCGGTCAGCGGCTCCTCGACGTCGGCTGCGGCTGGGGCTCGATGGCCATCCACGCGGCCCGCGAGCACGGCGTGCACGTCGTCGCCGTCACCCTCTCCCACGAGCAGGCCGCATACGCCCGCAAGCGGATCGCCGGCGAGGGGCTGACCGACCGGATCGAGATCCGCGTTCAGGACTACCGGGACGTCGCCGACGGGCCGTACGACGCGATCTCGTCCATCGGGATGGCCGAACACGTCGGCTCCGAACGGTATCTGGAGTACGCCGAGGACCTCTTCCGGCTCCTCAAGCCCGGTGGACGGCTGCTCAACCACCAGATCGGCCGCCGCCCGCAGCACGACGAATCGACGTACGACCTCGACGAGTTCATGGACGCCTATGTCTTCCCCGACGGGGAGCTGGCCCCGGTCGGCACCACCGTGACCCAGCTCGAACGCGCCGGGTTCGAGGTGCGTGACGTCGAGTCGATCCGTGAGCACTACGCCCTCACCCTGCGCCGCTGGGTCGCCAACCTGGAGGCCGACTGGGCCCGGGCCGTACGGCTGACCAGCCCCGGCCGGGCCCGCGTCTGGCGGCTCTACATGGCCGCCTCCGCACTCGCCTTCGAACAAAACCACATCGGCGTCAACCAGGTCCTCGCCGTCAGGACACCCGAGTCCGGCGACTCCGGAATGCCTCTACGCTCCCGCACCTGGAACTGAGGGAACTGGAACTGAGGGATCTGGAACTGAGGGAAGGGGCCCGCTTCCCGTCGACGGAAGCGGGCCCCAGGGCGGGGTGCCCCTGCCCCCTACTCCGACTTGATCGCCGTCAGCATGTTCAGGCGGGCCGCCCGCCGGGCCGGCCACAGCGCCGCCAGGATGCCCACCGTCGCCGCCAGGAGGAGGAAGACGGCCATCCTCGCCCACGGCAGGACGAGTTCGTACGTCGGCAGGCTCGTGCCCATCAGCTCACCGGCCGCCCAGCCGAAGAACACACCGAGACCGATGCCGAGCACCCCGCCGAAGAGCGAGATGACCAGGGACTCCAGGCGGACCATCCGCTTGATGCCCTTGCGGTCCAGGCCGATCGCGCGCAGCATCCCGATCTCCTGGGAGCGCTCGAAGACCGACATCGCCAGGGTGTTGATGACCCCGAGCACCGCGACGATCACGGCCATCGCGAGCAGCCCGTAGAGCATGTTCAGCATCAGCGTGAACATCTTCGCGATGTCGTCGGAGATGTCCTGCTTGCTCTGGACCTTGATGGCCGGGTTGGAGCCGAGGGCCTTCTCCAGCCTGTCCTTCGTCGCCTCGGACGCGCCGTCGGACGTCTTGACCATCACCTGCATGTCGGCCGGGTCCAACTGGTGCGGGGCGAGCGCGCTGTTGTCCAGGATGATGCCCTGGATCATGTCGTTGCCCTCGTAGACCCCGGCGACGGTCAGTTTCTGCTTCTTGCCGTCCTCGTAGGCGACGGTGAAGCCCGAACCGGCCTTCCAGCCGTGCGACTTGGCCGTCGTGCGGTCCACGACGACCCGCGTGCCTCCGACCTCGAAGGAGCCGTTGTCGACCTTGAGGTCGGTCAGCTTGCCGATCGCGTCGCCCGTGACGCCGGTGAGGTACTCGGTCTCGCCGCCGATGCGGGAGGGCGCGTTGCGCATCGGGCTGAGGGCGGTGATGTCGTCGATCCCCCGGAGCTTCTTCTCGACGTCGGGGGAGAGCTCGCTGCCGTTGGCCATGGAGACCACGTAGTCCGCGCGGATCGCCGAGGAGGCCATCTTGTCGATGGACTTCTGCAGGCTGCCCGCCATCACCGTCATGCCGGTGATGAGGGTGAGGCCGATCATCAGCGCGGAGGCGGTGGCCGCCGTACGACGGGGATTGCGCACCGAGTTCTGACGGGCCAGCTTGCCCGAGACGCCGAACACCCGCAGCACCGGTGCCGCGGCCGCGATCAGCGGGCGGGACAGCAGGGGCGTGAGGATGAAGACACCGATGATCAGCAGGACCGCGCCGATGCCCATGGGGGCCTGGCCGTCGGAGCCGGACATCGTCGTCGCGGCCAGGACCACCGCGACACCCGCCGCCGAGAACAGCGCGCCCAGCGTGTTGCGCAGCACCAGCGACTTGGTGGTGGCCTGTGCGTGCAGGCTGCTCATCGCCGCCACCGGCGGGATCTTCGCGGCCCGGCGGCCGGGCAGCCACGCGGCCAGCATGGTGATGAGGATGCCGACGGCGAGGGCCGCGCCGACCGTGTTCGGCGTGATGATCAGCGGTCCGTCCGGGACGGTCGCCCCGAGCGAGCCCATCAGCGACCGCATGCCCGCCCCGATGCCGATACCGGCGACCAGGCCGGTCACCGCGGCGACCACGCCCACCACGAATGCCTCAAGGAGCACCGACCGGGTGACCTGACGGCGGGAGGCGCCGACCGCGCGCAGCAGCGCCAGTTCCTTGGTGCGCTGGGCGACCAGCATGGTGAAGGTGTTGGCGATGATGAACGTGCCGACGAACAGCGCGATGCCCGCGAACACCAGCAGGCCCTGCTTCATCCCGGACATCGAGGCGGAGATCATCTGCGCCTGGTCGTCGGCCAGTTGCTGCCCGGTCGTGGTGTAGACGAGGTCCTTCGGCAGCGCCTTGTCCAGCTCCGCCTTCAGCGCCGTCTGGCTGACGCCGGGCTTCGCCCGCACGTCGATCTGGTCGTACGTGCCCTTCTTGCCGAACAGCTGCTGGGCCGTGGCCGTGTCGAAGAGGGCGAGGCTGCCGCCGGCGGCGACATTGCCGTCGTCGGTGGTGAAGATGCCGGTGATCTTCGGGTCGAGGACCGGACCGTCCACGGAGAGCCGTACGGTGTCGCCGACCTCGTACCCGGCGCGCTTCGCGGTCTCCGAGTCGATGAGGACCTCGTTCGCACCGCTCGGGGCGTGCCCGTCGGTGAGCGGATACCGGGTGTCCTTGGTGCCCCAGTAGTTGCCGCCCTGCGACTGGAAGCCGCCGCCGATGAGCTTGCCGTCCTTGTCGGCGATCGCGGTGTACCCGTTGACGACGCCGACGGCGGACGCGGCCCCCGGCACCTTCGCGCTGTCGTCGAGCAGGGCCTGGGTCAGCTCGGCCGTCTTGCCGACGGTGTCGCCCTTGTCCTCCTGGGTTTCGGCCTCCACGGCCACGTCGACCTGGTCGAAGCCCTTGCCCGAACTCTTCTGGAAGGCCTCGGAGATGGTGTTGGTGAAGACCAGGGTTCCCGAGACGAAGGCCACGCCGAGCATCACGGCGAGCACGGTCATGAGCAATCTGGCCTTGTGCGCGAATACGTTGCGCAGGGCGGTGCGGAACATCAGCTGGTACGGCCCTTCGCGTCGAACTGCTTCATCAGGTCGAGGACCGAGTCCGCGGTCGGTCCGTGCAGCTCGTCGACGATCCGTCCGTCCGCCAGGAACACCACCCGGTCCGCGTATGCCGCGGCCACCGGGTCGTGAGTCACCATCACCACCGTCTGCCCGAGCTCCCGTACGGAGTTGCGCAGGAAGCCGAGGACCTCCGAGCCCGCGCGCGAGTCGAGGTTTCCGGTCGGCTCGTCGCCGAAGATGATCTCGGGCCGGGAGGCCAGGGCGCGGGCCACCGCGACGCGCTGCTGCTGGCCGCCGGAGAGCTGGGAGGGTCGGTGGCTGAGACGGTCGGCCAGGCCCACCATCCCGATCACCGAGTTCAGCCACTGCTTGTCGGCCTTGCGGCCCGCGATGTCCATCGGGAGGGTGATGTTCTCCAGGGCCGTCAGCGTCGGCAGCAGGTTGAAGGCCTGGAAGATGAAGCCGATCTTGTCCCGGCGCAGCTTGGTCAGCTGCTTGTCCTTGAGGGACCCCAGTTCCGTCTCGCCGATGCGCGCCGAACCGGACGAGAAGGTGTCCAGGCCGGCCACACAGTGCATCAGCGTGGACTTGCCGGAGCCCGAGGGGCCCATGATCGCGGTGAACTCGGCCTGCCGGAACTCGACGGAGACCCGGTCCAGGGCGACCACCTGGGTCTCGCCCTGTCCGTAGATCTTCGACAGATCCGTGGCGCGCGCGGCCACTGCGGTGGTCCGGTCGGCGATGGATGCGGTGGTCACGAGTAGGCACTCCTGAGGGAACGACGACGGATGGGGCCCCGACGGGACTTGTTCCATCGTGGCTGCCGTAAGCCGCCGTGTAGTCAGCCGCTGTTCCGGTTCCGAACACAGCCTCGGGTCGGACCACACCGCGCGCTGTCATACCTGGGGATGACGGCCGCCCCTGAGAGGGGGTCACGTCGAGAACAGGTGGAGCGTCCTTGTTCAGACGGTGAAATTCCGTCATTCCGCATGCGAGGCCGAGCGTCGCGCGCAAGGCTGCTGGCAAGTGCGGATGGCCTGTTCCAGGTGCTGATGCTCCCTCAGACCTCAATAAAATAAGACAACATCGGTCCGCCCGCCCGATGTTCGGGGGGAGCCTCCCGATAGGCTCGGGACCTCGATGCGGAGCCCATGGCCTGCCCGGATGGTGGAATGCAGACACGGCGAGCTTAAACCTCGCTGCCCCTTCGCGGGCGTGCCGGTTCA
Source organism: Streptomyces sp. NPDC050997 (assembly GCF_040660135.1). Taxonomy (NCBI): domain Bacteria; kingdom Bacillati; phylum Actinomycetota; class Actinomycetes; order Kitasatosporales; family Streptomycetaceae; genus Streptomyces; species Streptomyces sp. NPDC050997. Next base: position 102,389 of record NZ_JBFAGK010000008.1, on the reverse strand, counting down.
AGTCCGGCTCCGGGCACTTCCGCACCTCTGCGAGCCGCCGTTCGCGGCTTCTGTTGCCTGCACCCTTCATTGAAGACTTCGACGCACGACCGTTGACAGCAGACGCGTGCGGTCGGAAACTCACGTCTGAAAGCTGGTGAAGCAAATTTCACCACGCGAACAAATTTGCGTGAACAGTGAACGGGATCATGTGAACGCGATCGCATGACACGGCTGTGTGAACAGAGAGGCTGGTCGATGCGCACCACCGTCGGCATCATCGGAGCCGGTCCGGCCGGCCTCCTTCTGGCCCGGCTGCTCCATGACGCGGGCATCGACTCGGTCGTCCTGGAGAGCCGCGACCGGGCCTATGTCGAACATCGGCAGCGTGCCGGGATCCTTGAACAGGGCACGGTCGATGTGCTGCGCGACGTCGGCGCCGGGGCACGCATGGACCGCGAGGGCCTGCGCCACGACGGCATCGAACTGCGGTTCGCCAAGCAGCGCCACCGCGTCGACTTCACCGCCCTCGCCGGCGGCCGGTCCGTGATGGTCTACGCCCAGACCGAGGTCTGCAAGGACCTCATCGCCCTCCAGCTCGCCGAGGGCGGCCCCCTGCTCTTCGAGGCGGAGGCGCTGGCCGTCGAGGACGCCGACAGCGACCGGCCCCGTGTCCGCTTCCGGCACGAGGGCCGCGAGGACGTCCTGGAGTGCGACTACATCGTCGGCTGCGACGGCTTCTGGGGGGTGGCGCGCAAGGCGATCCCGACCGGGCTCACCCAGGTGTTCGAGCGGACGTACCCCTTCGGCTGGCTCGGCATCCTCGCCGACGTCCCGCCCTCGCACGACGAACTGGTCTACGCCCGCCACGACCGCGGCTTCGCGCTCCTGTCCATGCGCTCCCCCTCCGTCTCCCGTCTCTACCTCCAGGTCCCCGAGGGCACGGATGCCGACTCCTGGAGCGACGACGCCATCTGGGCGGAACTGGAGCGCCGCTTCGAGACCGCCGACGACTGGCGGCTGGCACGCGGCCCGATCACCCAGAAGTCGGTGACCCCCATGCGCTCCTACGTCCACGAGCCCATGCGGTACGGCCGCCTCTTCCTCGCCGGGGACGCGGCCCACATCGTGCCGCCCACCGGAGCCAAGGGACTCAACCTGGCCGTCGGGGACGTCGTGACCTTCGCGCGGGCCCTGACGCACGAACGGGGCAAGGGCTCGACGGAGTTGCTCGACGCGTACTCGGCGACCTGTCTGCGCCGGGTGTGGCAGGCCGAGCGCTTCAGCTACGACATGACGACCCTCCTGCACCGCGCCCCCGGCACCTCCGCCTTCGAGGACCGCCTCCAGTTGGCCCGTCTGGAGCGGATCGCCTCCTCCCGGGCCGCCGAGACCGACCTGGCCGAGGCGTACACCGGGTTCCCGTTCGGGTGAACACCCCTCCCGTGGTGGGAATCACCCGCTCGCGTAGCGTGTTGGGCAGCACGGCAGGGGAAAGATCCTCCCCAAGCACTAGAGGCATTCTTTTGCCTACCTATTACTCTTGAGCCAAGGCCCACACAAGGCGGCCATGGAGGAGTGAAATGAGGAGCAGCAACCCGGTCTTCTCGCGACGGGGGTTCAGCCGCGACAACGGCTACGCGGGCTTCAACACCGCGCCGCAGGCCGGGGGCGCAGCCGTAGGCACGCAGGCCAACCCCTACGCGCAGCCGCAGGCCGGCAACCCGTACGCCCAGAACCCGTACGCGCAGCAGGACCTGCAGCAGGGCGCACCGCCGCAGGCCCCGGTCACCACCGGCAGGATGACGATCGATGACGTCATCCAGCGCACCGGTACCACGCTCGGCGTCCTGATCGTCACGGCCGCGCTCGCCTGGGCGCTGCTGCCCATCGACGACGCGAACATCGGCCGGTCGTACGGGATCGGCATCGGTGCCGCGCTCATCGGCATGGTCCTGGCCTTCGTCCAGTCCTTCAAGCGCAAGGCCTCGCCCGCGCTGATCCTGGCGTACGCCGCCTTCGAGGGCGTGTTCCTCGGCGTTCTGTCCAACATCGTCGACAACCGCATCGCCGACGGTGCGGCCATGCAGGCCGTGATCGGCACCATGGCGGTCTTCGCCGGCGTGCTGGTGGCGTACAAGGCCGGCTGGATCCGCGTCAACCGCCGGTTCTACGGCTTCGTGATGGCGGCCGCGCTCGGCTTCGTCCTGCTGATGATGGTGAACCTGCTGTTCGCCGTCTTCGGCGGCGGTGACGGCCTCGGCTTCCGCAGCGGCCCGCTCGGCATCGTCTTCGGTGTCGTCGGCATCCTGCTCGGCGCCTGCTTCCTCGCCCTGGACTTCAAGCAGGTCGAGGACGGCGTCGCCTACGGGGCTCCGAAGGACGAGGCGTGGCTGGCGGCCTTCGGCCTGACGTTGACGCTGGTGTGGATCTACATGGAGTTCCTGAGGATCATCGCGATCCTCAACAGCAGCGACTGATGAGCAGTGACGTGAGCGTGAAAGGGCCCCGGGTGTTTCCCGGGGCCCTTTCACGTTGTGCGCGCCTAGAGGAATTTGCGCGCCGCCCTCCTCAGGTCGTACTCGTGGACGATCGCCTTCGCGTGGCCGTACGCGAGGTTGTGTTCGTGGCGGAGCCAGCTGACCTTTTCCTCGAAGCGGAAGAGAGCCGGGCCGTCCTCGACGGTGCGCAGCCAGTCGGATACTTCACGACCGGTGCAGTGGGGGATGCGGGCGAGCATGTTGCGGTGGGTCTCCTCGGAGAGGACGTGGGACATCGGCGCCTCCGGACGCAAAGGGGATGTAAGCCGGTCCTTCAGGTCACCGTGCCTGAGGGTTCGCCCGTTGGCAACAGTCTCGGTACGGCGCGTACGCTCACGGCGTGGTGGATACGACGCGCCTGACGCAAGCCGTGGATCACTTTGCCGACCGGTTGAGGGCGGCGCCGCAGAGTCGGCTGCAGCGCAGCGCTGCCGCCGAGGCTCTGGGACTGGCCAGAGAGATGGCCCGGTGGGCGCAGGCCGTGGAGGCGCCCGGAGCGGAGCCCCGGGTGATGCCGGACGCGGGGATGTTCGCCGTCGCCGACCAGATCACCGTGGCCGTGCATGACCTGACCCTCGTGCTGAAGGACGAGGGCCAGGTCGATGACGCTGTGCGGTTGGTGGAGGAGGCGCAGAAGAGGGCGGGCGTGTAGGGCGCGCTCGGCCCTCCGGCCTCCCGGCCCCCGGTCTCCGGTCTTCCGGCCCCCGGTCTCCGGTCTTCCGGCCTCCGCTCTTCCGGCCCCCGGCCTCCGGTCTTCCGGCCCCCGGCCTCCGGTCTTCCGGCCTCCGCTCTTCCGGCCCCCGGCCTCCGGTCTTCCGGCCTCCGGTCTCCCGGCCCCGACCCCCGGCCTCCGGTCTCCCGACCCCCGGCCTCCGGTCTCCCGGCCTTCCAGCCCCCGGCCTCCTGGCCCTGCGTGCGCTAGAGCGACGCTATGACCCGGTCCGCGAGGATGTAGACGTTCTCCTCGCCGCACGCGAAGGTCAGGGTGTACGCGCCCGAGATGCCCGAGCCGCCCAGGAGTACCGGCGTCTCGCCGGCGCGGAGGGACGCCGCGAGGCGTTCCGCTGTTTCGCGGTGGCCCGGGGTCATGCACAGGGTGGTGCCGTCGGCGAAGACGTAGACGTCGAGGGTGCCGAGGGGGCCGGGGCGGACGTCGGTCAGCTCGGTGGCGGTGGCGGCCAGCTCCTCCAGCGTGGCCACCGTGCGCTCGTGGTCGTTGACGACGGGGGATGCCACCGGAACGAAGTCCGGGTGGGAGGGGTGACGGCGGCGGGCTGCGGCCAGCTCCGGCGAATCGCCCCCGGAGGAGGAGCCCCCGGCGAACTCGTCGGTGTCGGCGCCGGACTCGGCGACCGGCTCCAGACCCACGAAATCGGTCTGCCGGGGCAGGAACAGCTCACTGTCGGGCAGGCCAAGCAGCGAGGGCGCATCGGAGGCGTCACGCACCTCCTGGGCGGCCCAGAAGGCGCGCGCCTCGGCGAGCTCGCGCTCGCGTTCCTCCGCGAGGGCCTCGGCCACGGCGGCACGTATCTCGCCGACATCCGCGGCGGGCCGGGCGGCGGGCACGAAGCCCCGCGCGGCCGTGGCGTTGTTCTTGGCGAGCTCGGTGTGCAGGGCGGCGACCTGTCGGCGCAGCACCATGAGGGTGCGCAGGACGGCGACGCCCACGGCACCGGTGGCGGCCGTGGTGACCAACAAGGCGATCGGCATGGCGCTCACTGACGTACTCCCGGTTCCAAAGTCGACCCCCGACTTCCTACATCAGCTTGAAGGGCGGACTAACCCGCTGTCAGTGCGTAACATCACGAAACGGACAGGACATTGGGCTCGCGGTTTACCGCCGAAGCAGGGCTGACCTGCATGAATCCCCTCCTGAGCGAGTTAGGTCACATCCTGGGGGAGATTGGATCACAAATCGGCCCAGAACCTTGGAGTTTCCCGGGTTCTGGGCCGACGCATGACGCTGGGTTCCCTTACGGCTACGGGGGGTTGAGGGTCGCGGACCTCGTCAGCTGAGGCGCTCGATGACCATCGCCATGCCCTGCCCGCCGCCGACGCACATCGTCTCCAGGCCGAACTGCTTGTCGTGGAACTGGAGGGAGTTGATGAGCGTGCCGGTGATGCGCGCGCCCGTCATGCCGAACGGGTGGCCCACGGCGATGGCGCCGCCGTTGACGTTCAGCTTGTCGGGGTCGATGCCGAGGTCGCGGTAGGAGGGGATCACCTGGGCGGCGAACGCCTCGTTGATCTCGACCAGGTCGATGTCGTCGATACCGAGGCCGGCCCGGCGCAGGGCCTGCTGGGACGCGTCGACCGGGCCCAGGCCCATGATCTCGGGGGACAGGCCGGAGACACCCGTCGACACGATGCGGGCGAGCGGGGTCAGGCCGAGCTCGCGGGCCTTGGTGTCGCTCATGATGACGAGCGCGGCGGCGCCGTCGTTCAGCGGGCAGCAGTTGGCGGCGGTGACCATGCCGTCGGGGCGGAAGACCGGCTTGAGGCCCTGGACGCCCTCCAGGGTGACGCCGGCGCGCGGGCCGTCGTCCTTGGAGACGACCGAGCCGTCGGGGAGGGTGACCGGGGTGATCTCGCGCTCCCAGAAGCCGTTCTTGATGGCTTCCTCGGCGAGGTTCTGCGAGCGGACACCGAACTCGTCCATGTCCTGGCGGGTGACGCCCTTGGAGCGGGCGAGGTTCTCGGCGGTCTGGCCCATCGCGATGTAGGCGTCCGGGACGAGGCCGTCCTCGCGCGGGTCGTGCCAGGTGGTGCCCTCCTGCTCCGCGACGGCGGCGGTGCGGGCCTCGGCCTCGGCGAAGAAGGGGTTGCGGGTGTCCGGGAGGCTGTCGGAGTTGCCCTTGGCGAAGCGGGAGACCATCTCGACACCGGCCGAGATGAAGACGTCGCCCTCGCCGGCCTTGATGGCGTGCAGGGCCATGCGGCTCGTCTGGAGCGAGGAGGAGCAGTAGCGGGTGATCGTACAGCCGGGGAGGTGGTCCATTCCCATCTGTACGGCGACGATCCGGCCGAGGTTGTTGCCCTGCTCGCCGCCGGGCAGACCACAGCCGAGCATCAGGTCGTCGATGTCCCGGGGGTCGAGCTCCGGGACCTTGGCGAGGGCGGCCTGGATGATCGTGGCGGTGATGTCGTCCGGGCGCAGGTCCTTGAGGGAGCCCTTGAAGGCGCGGCCGATGGGGGAGCGGGCGGTCGAGACGATCACGGCTTCGGGCATGACGGCTCCATTGGCGACGGGGGTGGGGCTGTCTGGGAAGTTACCTGTACGTATGGGCTTGGTCACGGGTATGGCGGTGTGACCCTTGCCGCAGTTTCTAAGCGCTTGCTTTTGCGGCGGCGGTGCTCGGGGCGCCGGGGTGGCACCCCCAGTCCCCCCCCCCGCGCCCCCCGCGCTTCAGGGCGACGGGGTGACCGGGGCCGGTTCCGTCACCTGCACCCTCCGACGCCTGCGTCGCTTCAGCAGGGCCCACGGGCCCTTCGGGCCGCTCGGCACCGCCGCCGCGACCTCCGTGCCCGCCTCGGACGCGGCCTCCGCGGCCGCTCGTGCCACCGGGAGGAAGCCCTCGCGGCGGAAGGCGTCCGGGCGCTCCTCCTCCGCCGGCCACAGGCCCAGGGCCGCGCACAGCGTCGGCAGGACCGCCATCGCCGCCGTGGCGTAGCCCTCCGCGGAGGGGTGGTAGTTGTCCGGGCCGAACAGCTCCCGCGGGTTCGCCTCGAACTCCGGGCCCAGCAGATCGCCCAACGACACCGTACGGCCGCCCTGTTCGACCACTCCGATCGTCTGGGCAGCCGCCAATTGCCGGGAGGCGCGGCGGGCCAGCCAGCGCAACGGCTGCTGCACCGGCTCGATCGTGCCGAGGTCGGGACAGGTGCCGACCACCACCTCCGCGCCGGCCGTACGCAACCGTCGTACCGCTGTCGACAGATGACGCACCGAGCGGGTCGCGGGCATCCGGTGGGTCACGTCGTTCGCGCCAACCATGATCACGCAGATGTCGGGCACCTGGCCCGGATCCGCCAGGATCAGCGCCACCTGGCGGTCGAGGTCGTCGGAGCGGGCCCCGGGAAGAGCGACGTTACGGAACTCCACCGGGCGTTCCGCCACCGCCGCCAGTCCCGACGCGAGCAGCGCGCCCGGTGTCTGGGCGGCGCGGTGGACGCCCTGGCCCGCGGCCGTGGAGTCGCCCAGCATCACCAGGCGCAGGGCCGGTTCGTCGGGAGTGGCGTAGACATGGCCGTAGCGGCCCTCCGCCTGGGGGACATGCGGTGTCGTGCCGTTGCCCACCAGCCGCCTGGCCATCCGTACCTCCGCCAGCAGCAGACCCATCGCCGCCGCGCCGGCCAGACCGACCCCACCGCCGCCGTACGCGGCACCGGCCGCGATCCGCCGGGCCACCCTCGCCCTCGACATCCTCGTCATGCGTCGCCGCCACCTCCTCGTATCCGTACATCCACTCCTTGCCCCGTACGGACCGTCGCCCAATCTCAACGGGCAGTGAACGGCCGCCACGGACCGTGGGGAAGCCATAGGCTGGCTCCACCATCGCGACCACTTCTTTTGCAAGCATCCGGAGACAACGGTGCAATTCCACGACTCGATGATCAGCCTCGTCGGCAACACCCCGCTGGTGAGGCTCAACAGCGTGACCACGGGCATTCGGGCTACCGTCCTGGCCAAGGTGGAGTACTTCAACCCCGGCGGTTCCGTGAAGGACCGCATCGCCGTGCGGATGATCGAGGCCGCCGAGGAGAGCGGGGCGCTCAAGCCCGGCGGCACGATCGTCGAGCCGACCAGCGGGAACACCGGTGTCGGGCTCGCCATCGTGGCGCAGCAGAAGGGGTACAAGTGCATCTTCGTGTGCCCCGACAAGGTGAGCACCGACAAGATCAACGTGCTGCGGGCGTACGGCGCCGAGGTGGTCGTGTGCCCGACCGCGGTGGACCCGGAGCACCCTGACTCGTACTACAACGTCTCCGACCGGCTGGTCCGCGAGACCCCCGGAGCCTGGAAGCCCGACCAGTACTCCAACCCCAACAACCCGCTCTCCCACTACCACTCCACCGGCCCCGAGCTGTGGGAGCAGACGGAGGGCAGGATCACCCACTTCGTCACGGGCGTGGGGACCGGCGGCACCATCTCCGGAACCGGCCGCTACCTGAAGGACATCAGCGACGGCAAGGTGAACGTCGTCGGCGCCGACCCCGAGGGCTCCGTGTACTCGGGCGGCTCCGGGCGGCCGTATCTCGTCGAGGGCGTGGGTGAGGACTTCTGGCCCACCGCCTACGACCGGACCGTCGCCGACGAGATCGTGCCGGTGTCCGACAAGGACTCCTTCCAGATGACCCGCCGGCTCGCGAAGGAGGAGGGGCTGCTGGTCGGCGGCTCCTGCGGGATGGCCGTGGTCGCGGCGCTGCGGGTGGCCGAGCGGCTCGGGCCGGACGACGTCGTGGTCGTGCTGCTGCCCGACAGCGGGCGCGGCTACCTCAGCAAGATCTTCAACGACGAGTGGATGGCCGACTACGGCTTCCTGGAGGACGAGGGCCCCAGCGCCCGCGTCGCCGACGTCCTCAACGACAAGGTGCACGGCGCCATCCCGTCCCTCGTCCACATGCACCCGGACGAGACCGTCGGCGAGGCCATCGACGTACTGCGTGAGTACGGCGTCTCGCAGATGCCGATCGTCAAGCCCGGCGCCGGTCACCCGGACGTCATGGCCGCGGAGGTCGTCGGCTCGGTCGTGGAGCGGGAGTTGCTCAACGCCCTGTTCGCCCAGCGCGCCTCGCTGGAGGATCCGCTGGAGAAGCACATGTCGCCGCCGCTGCCGCAGGTCGGCTCCGGTGAGCCGGTCGGGGACCTGATGACCGTGCTCGGTGCGGCGGACGCGGCGATCGTCCTCGTCGAGGGCAAGCCGACCGGTGTGGTCAGCCGTCAGGACCTGCTGGCCTTCCTGGCCAAGGGCGGGAAGTGACGGCCGGACGCGGGAAGTGACGGCAAACCTGCGGTGAACTGCCGGTGCCGGTGGCGAACTTGCGGTTCGCCCACCGCATCGGTGCACTTCGCAGAAGTGGTACGAGCGTGTCACGTCCTGGCAGCACCCGCTTAACACGGGTCCGGCACATTAGGGGGTGTCGGCAGGGCGGGAGCGGCTCCCCGCCCGGCCGGCACTGAAACGGCGTCACGGACCTCCGGAGCGGCTCCCGGACCTCCACAGACGCCTAGGACGCGCAAGCCAGTCCCTGACCCGGCCCGCGTCCCTCGCGGGGACCGCCGTCGTCCCGCCCCCCGTAACGGGGGTGCGGCGGTCCCCGCGCACGAACTTCTGCATCCCCGCTGTTCCCGCGGTGCGCTCTGTGCGCCCGGGCGGGCGTCGGCCGTCAGTCCTTCCAGTCGCCGTCCCCGGCGTCGTCGGCGCCCTTGCGGTGGCGGCGGCCCCGGAACAGGTCCGGGTTGGTGCGGGCGGCCTGGAAGCCGTTGACGCCCACGATGCCGGCCCAGGTGATCAGCAGGCCGGGGAGGTCGGCGATACCGCCGCCGATCGCGGACAGCGGGATCGCCAGGACCAGCGAGACGATGCCGAAGCCGTACCGCTCGCCCCAGGAGTCCGTGGTCTGCGGTGACCGGGAACCCCGCGCCACCACCATCTGCTGCTCGGCCATCTGCCGGCGCACCCGGCGCTCCACGGCGCCGTCGATGCGCTGATCGACCTTCTCCAGGAACGAGTCGACCAACGCGGACTCGTACTCCTCGCCCAGTTCCCTGCGGGCCTGCAGGGTGGCGTCGAGTTCCTTCTTCAGCTCGGTGTCCCGCGCGTCCATTCCGCTCATGGGACCCACGGTAAGGAGCCCGCGCGCCCGCCGCACTGGGGTTAGCCCCCCTGTGTTCGGAAGCGGGACACGCCGGTCGGGCGTGCCGGGCGTCCGGAGGGGCCGTCTACTTCGCCAGCCCGTGCTGCTTCGCGTACGTGTTCGCCACGTCCTCCGGGTCCTTCTTGTCCTTGTCCACCTGGCGGTTGAGCTCGGTGAGCTGGGCGGTGGTGAGGACGTTGCCGAGGCGGGCGAGGGCCTTGCGGACCGTGGAGTCGGCCTTGCGGTCGGCGATGAGCGGGACGACGTGCTGGCCGGGGATCAGGTTCTTCGGGTCGGCCAGGACCACCCAGTCGTTGGCCTGGATGTCGGTGTCGGTGGTGAAGAGGTTCGCCACGTCCACATCGCCCTTCTTCAGGGCCCCCTTGACCAACGGGCCGGACGAGTCGAGGGACTTGAACTCCTTGAACTCCACCCCGTAGACGTCCTTCAGGCCGACCACGCCCACCTGGCGCTTCTTCACCTCGGGCGCGGCACCGACCACCAGCTTGCCGTTCTGTTTCCGCAGGTCGGCGAGGGAGGTCAGGCCGTACTTCCGGGCGGTCCCCCGGGTGACGACGAAGGCGTCCGAGTCCTCGGCCATGCCGTACGGCAGCACCTGGAGGCCGGCCGGGAGGGTGATGGCGAGGGCGTTCTGCATCTCGCCCTCCTCGGTCGCCGTCGCCTTCGGGGCGAGGTAGTGCAGGAGGGCGCCCTGGTACTCGGGGAGGAGGTCGATGTCGCCGCCCTTGAGGGCGGGGATCAGGATCTCGCGGGTGCCGAGGTTGGGCCGGACGGTGGTCCGCACGCCGGCTGCCTCCAGGGCGGCCGCGTACAGGTAGCCCAGGACCTGGTTCTCCGTGAAGTTCGCGGTGCCGATGGTGACCCCGCCCTTGCTGGAGCCGCCGCCACCGGAGGTGGTGCCCTGGCTGTCGAGGGAGGTGATGCCGCTGGAGCACGCGGAGAGGGCGGGGACGGTGACGGCCGCTCCGGCGAGCGCGCCGAGGAGAGTACGACGGTTCATTTCGGGGTTCCCTAGGCGGTGCGGTGGCGGAAGAGGAAGCGCTGGAGGCCGCTGAGGGCCAGGTCCAGGACGACGGCGACGGCGGCTACCAGCACCGCGCCGCCGAGCACCTGGACGAGGTCGCGCTGGGCGAGGCCGTCGAAGACATAGCGGCCGAGGCCCCCGAAGGAGACGTAGGCGGCGATCGTGGCGGTGGCCACCACCTGGATGAGCGCGAGACGCAGGCCCGTCATGATCAGCGGGAGGGCGAGGGGGAGTTCCACCTGGAGGAGGACCTGGTGGGCGCGCATTCCCTGGCCGCGGGCCGCGTCCTTGACGTCCGGGTCGACGGCGGTCATCCCGGCGTAGGTGTTGGTGACGATCGCCGGGACCGCGAGGGCGACCAGCGCGATGTACACAGGCCACATCGACAGGCCGCTGGCCAGGAACACCAGGACGACCAGGCCGACGGTCGGCAGGGCGCGGCCGAAGGACGCGAGGTTGATGGCGAGGAACGCGCCCCTGCCGGTGTGGCCGATCAGCAGGCCCAGCGGAAGGCCGATCGCGGTCGCGATGAGCGTGGCCAGGAGCGAGTACTGGAGGTGTTCGGCGAGGCGGTGGGCGATGCCGTCCGAGCCGGACCACTGGGCGGCGCCGGTCAGCCAGGAGCCGAGGTTCTTGAGGAGTTCGTACATCAGGCTCGCCGCCTCTTCCACGGGGTGAGGACGTACTGGAGGGCGACCAGGAGCGCGTCCGCCACCACTGCCAACAACAGGGTCAGGACCACTCCCACGATCACCGGGGTCGGGTAGTCGCGCTGGAAGCCGTCGGTGAAGAGCTGGCCCAGGCCGCCGTCGCCGATGTAGGTGGCGACCGAGACCAGGGAGATCGACATGACCGTCGCGATCCTGACGCCCGCCATGATCACGGGGAGCGCGAGGGGGAGTTCGACGGTGAGGAGCGCGCGCAGCGGGCGCGTGCCCATCGCCTTCGCGGCCTCCTTCGTCCGCGCGGGCACCGAGTCGAGGCCCTCGACCGTGTTGCGGAGCAGGACGACCAGGGTGTAGATCGTCAGGCCGATGACGGTCGTGGTGCGGGTGAGGCCGCTGATCGGCAGCAGAAGCACGAAGACCGCGATCGACGGGATCGTGAACAGGACGTTCGACAGACCGAGCAGGAAGCCGCGCAGGGGGCGGACCCGGTGGGCCACCACGGCCAGCGGAAGGCTGATCAGCAGGCCGAGGAGGACGGCGGTCAGGGCCGCCTGGAGGTGGGAGAGCGTGAGGGTGGTGAGGTCGTCGGTGTGGCCGGATATCCACGACCAGTCGACGGTCATGCGGCCACACCCGTCTCCGCGCGGGCTTCGGTGTGGGCCCGGCCCGCGTGGGCGTGGATGTCGTCGCGGGACGAGACGCCGGTGAGGACCCCGGCCGTGTCGACCCGGGCGACCAGACCGGTGGGGGAGGCCACCGACTCGTTGAGCGCCGACAGCAGGGAGTCGTCGTCCTTGAGCGGCCGTACGGGGATGTCGGCGTCCTTCGACGTCCAGTGCAGCGGCTTGCGTGCCTCGTCGAGGACCAGCGTCCAGGCGCCGCCCTCGGGGGCCGGGCCCTGCGGGACGTTGGCGAGGGTCTTCAGCGAGAGCAGCTTCAGGCCGCGCTCGGCGCCGAGGAAGTCGGCGACGAAGTCGTCGGCCGGGCGGGCGAGGAGTTCGGTGGGCGGGGCGCACTGGACGAGGTGGCCCCCGGTGCGGAAGATCGCGATGCGGTCGCCGAGCCGTACCGCCTCGTCGATGTCGTGCGTGACGAAGACGATGGTCTTGCTCAACTCCTTCTGCAGACGCAGCAGTTCGTCCTGGAGTTGGGTGCGCACCACCGGGTCGACCGCGCCGAACGGCTCGTCCATGAGCAGCACCGGCGGGTCGGCGGCGAGCGCGCGGGCGACGCCGACGCGCTGCTGCTGGCCGCCGGAGAGCTGGTGCGGGTACCGCTTGCCGGCCTCCGCGGTGAGACCGACGGTCTCCAGCAGTTCGGCGGCGCGGGCCCTCGCCCTGCGGCGGCCGTGGCCAAGCAGCAGCGGCACCGTGGCGATGTTGTCGAGCACCGTGCGGTGCGGGAAGAGGCCCGACTGCTGGATGACGTACCCGATGGAGCGGCGCAGTTCGGCCGCGTCCTGCCGTTGGACGTCCTTGCCGCCGACCCGGATGGTGCCGGAGGTCGGTTCGACCATCCGGTTGACCATGCGCAGGGTGGTGGTCTTGCCGCAACCGGAGGATCCGACGAGGACCGTCACGCCGCCTTCCGGCATTTCCAGGGAGAGGTCGTGGACTGCTGTCGTGCCGTTGGGGAAGCGCTTGTGGACCGCGTCGAACTGGATCATGAGTTGTCCCTTGCCCGGCTGTATAACGTCATGCAGAGTTCTTGGTAGGTGAATAGATTGTCAACGCCTCGGCGTTAATCCGAGGTAACAGATGACCGGGAAGCAAGATCAGCTGTCCGAATTGAGGAAGGTTTGGGGTCTAATGTCGTCTCAGATCGTGGACCCGCCGCGGATGGCGGGCTCCGCTCCAGTCGTCCTCGACGGGGTCGGCCTCGGCGTCTTGGACGTCGTCCGGCTCGCCGACGGGACCGCGCGCCCAGTTCCTGGGAGTGAGGCGACACGGCGCGTCGAGAAGGCATGGGACGCCGCCCGGCAGATCGCCGCCACCGGCCGCGTCTACGGCCGCTCCACCGGCGTCGGAGCCAACCGGAACGAGGACGTGCCCACCGAGGCGGCCACCGAGCACGGCCTCAGGCTGCTGCGCAGCCACGCCGGCGCCATCGGTGAGGAACTGCCCGCCCGGGAGGTGCGCGCGATGCTCGCCGTGCGCGCCAACCAACTGCTGGCCGGCGGGGCGGGCCTGAGGCCCACCGTCGTCACCGCCCTGTGCGAGGCGCTGGAGAGCGAGGCCCACCCGGTCGTGAACGAGTTCGGATCCGTCGGCACCGGCGACATCGCCGCCCTCGCCCAGGCCGCCCTGGCACTGGCGGGCGAACACCCCTGGCGGGGGACGGGCGCCCCCGAACCCCAGCCGCTCGACAACAACGACGCCCTCGCCTTCATCAGCAGCAACGCCCTCACCCTCGGCCAGTCCGCCCTCGCCCTGCACGAACTGCGTGGACTACTGGAGGCCACCCAGGTCGTCGGCGCCCTGTCCCTGCTCGCCGTCGACGGCTCGCACGAGGCCTACGCCGCCCCCGTGCACGCCGCCCGCCCGCACCGCGGCTCCAGCGAAGTCGCCCGCCGGATGCGGACGTTGATCGGCGCCGCCGACCGGCCGACCCCGCCGCTCGGCCGGATCCAGGACCCGTACGGCTTCCGCTGCCTGCCCCAGGTGCATGGCCCGGCGCACGACGCGGCGGACGCCCTGGAGGACATCCTCGCGATCGAGATCAACGCGGCCGCGGAGAACCCGTTGATCACCTCCGAGGACATGGCCGCCTACCACCACGGTGGCTTCTACCAGGCCCAACTCGCCCTTGCCCTGGACCACTTCAGGCTGGCGCTGACGCAGGTGGCCCGGCTGTCGACGTCCCGGCTGGCCTCGTTGAACGAGCCCGGCTTCACCAGGCTGCGGCCCTTCCTCGCCGACCAGGAGCCCGGTGCTTCCGGCGTGATGATCCTGGAGTACGCCGCCGCGGCCGCCCTCGGCGACCTGCGGGCCTTCTCGGCCCCCGCCTCGCTCGGCCACGCTGTACTCTCCCGGGGCGTCGAGGAACAGGCCAGTTTCGCCTCGCTCGCCGCACGTCAGACACTGCGTCTGTGCGGCGCGTACCGTCTCGTCGTCGGCTGCGAACTCGTCGCCGCCGTACGGGCGCTGCGCCAGCGCGGCCTCGAGCCCGAGCCCGGGCTCGGGGTGGGCGACGCGCTGGAACTCGCCGAGTCGGTGCTCGACGAGGACCCGGTCGACCGGCCGCTCACGCACGACGTGACAGCCGCGGCCGCACTGCTCGACCGGTTCACGGACATCTGGAGGGGGATCGACGCATGAGCGTGGACGGGAACGCGGAAGCTGCGGACGAGAGCGTGGACACGGGTGTGCCCGGTGGCGGCGCGGCCGTGCCGGACAGCCCCGCCGCACGGCTTCAGGCCCTGTTCGAGGGACACCGGCTGACGCCCACCCAGCGGCGTATCGCGCACAGCATGGTGCGGCGGGCCTCCGACGTGCCGTTCCTGTCCAGCGTGGAGCTGGCGGAGCTGGCCGGGGTCAGCCAGCCGTCCGTCACCCGCTTCGCGGTCGCCCTCGGCTTCGACGGCTACCCGGCGCTGCGCAAGCACCTGCGCGAGGTCGCGCCCGCCGAACCGGCCGTGGACGCGTCCTCGTACAACGAGTACCAGCAGGCCGTCGAGGCCGAGATCGAGAACCTGCGGCACCTGGCGGAGGTGCTGGCCGACCCACGGCCGGTGCTGCGGGCGGGGCGGCTGCTCGCCGCCTCGCGCCCCCTCCCCGTGCTCGGGCTGCGTGCCGCGGCCTCGCAGGCGTACGGCTTCGCGTACTTCGCCGCCAAGGTCCATCCGGAGGTACGGCTGCTCAACGAGGGCGGCACGATGATCCACGACCGGATCGACGCCGCCGTGCACGCGGGCGCCACCACACTGCTGTGCTTCGCGCTGCCCCGGCACCCGCGCGAGGTCGTGGACACCCTCGCCTACGCCAAGGAGGCGGGGCTGACCGTGGTGACCGTCGCCGACTCCGCCTTCGCGCCGGTCGCCAAGGTGTCCGACCTGCTGCTGCCGGCCGCCGTCGGCACCGGGCTCGCCTTCGACACGGCCTGCGCGCCGATGCTGCTGGGCCGGGTCCTGCTGGAGGCGATGTGCGACGACCTGCCGGACGCGCAGGCCCGGCTGGAGGAGTTCGACGCGAAAGCCGCGGCGCGGGGGCTGTTCGTCGAGTGAACGCGGGTCGCTCTCAGACTCGTCTCACCTTCACCCGTTAGTCTCCGCGACCAGAAATCGTGCTGGGCGACGAGGAGGCGGAGCGTGTCACGCGGAGGTCAGGGACTGGCTCGGGTGGCTGTCGTCGTACGGGCCGGAGCCGCGCCCATGTGGTGGCTCGGGGTGTTCGCGGCGGGGATCGGTGTACTGGTGCCGGGTGTCACGGGCCGGCGGATCGGGGTGATGGCCGGGGCGGCGCTGTTCGTCGTCGCGGTCGCGGTGGTGGCTTACGCCCGTCGCAAGCGGTACGTCGGGCTGGCCCGCTCGGCCGTCCGCGCGGGCAAGCACGATGTGCTCCAGGATCGTGCGGTGAGTGTGCGCAACTGGCGCCGGGGACACCGCTGGTGGCTGCTGCTCGGCTTCCTCGCCGCGCTGGGCAGCGCGTTCGCCGTGCCCGCCGCCGGGGGCATGCTGCTCGCCGGCTGCGGCACCGGGCTCCGGCTGAAGGCCGCCTGGCTCGGGCGGCGCGAGCGGGCCGAGGACGCGCTGCTGTGGGTGCGGGTCGACTGGCTCGCCGCGAACGGCGGGCGCCCGGCCGGCAAGGCGGTCAGGGCGTACCGCAGTACGGGAATCGCGGCGGGCGACGCGGCCCCGGGTGGAGCACGCCGCCGCACCGCGGCCCTCGTTTAGGACCCGTCCGGCCGGACGGGTCCTAAAGACCCGTCTCGTCAGACCTCCAGGTCCTCCTCGATCCTCTTCAGCTGGTGGCGGGCCATCGCCAGGTTGGCCCGCTTGGCGTCGAGGACCAGATAGAGGAACAGACCGTTGCCGCCCCGGCCGCTGATCAGACGGATCAGGTGGTACTGGTCGGACAGCGTGATCAGGATGTCCTCGATCTGGGCCTTGAGCCCGAGGTGCTCCATGGTGCGCATCTTCGAGCGGACGACGTCGGTGTTGCCGGCGGCGGCGACATTGAGGTCGAAGCTCTTGCTGCCGCCCAGGGTGCCCAGCGCCATACCGCTGGTGTAGTCGACGAGCGCGGCGGCGGTGGCGCCCTCGATGGAGGCCAGCGCCTCTTTGAGTGTGGTTTCGGTGTTGGCCATGACGGTTCCCTCAACTTTCGGTGGTGGTACGCGCCACCTTGGGTGCGGTGGGCGTTTCGGCGACCGGGTCGCGTGTGTCTGCGGGCTTGGACCGGGACGTACGGGTGGTCCTGGCCCGCGGTGCGGTGGTCTTGGCGGGTGCCTTCGCGGGGGGCCGGGGCGCCGGTGTGGCGTCGACCAGCTCTCCGATGCGGGCCCCGGCCCGGCGGCCTTCCAGATGGAGGCGGCCGACGTTCACTCGGTCCTGGGCGAGCAGGGTCAACAGGGCGGTGCGACCCGCCGCGTACGTGGCCACGTAGCCGTACACCCCGCGGACGAGCAGTTCGCGGAAGTCGCCCTGGCCGGTCGCGTCGGTCAGCCGGCCGGCGAGGTCGTGGGCGGTGCCGGTGAGCGCGGCCATCGTCTGCGGGTCGACGCCGGGGGTGTCCTGGGCGAGGACGAGACCGTCGGCCCCGGCGGCCAGGGCACCGGTCAGTTGGGGCACACGGGCTCTGAGCCGGTGCAACTCCTCCAGGATCTCTGCCTCCGCTGCCATCAGGTCTCTCCTCTCGGCGCGGGTCCGCTGCTGCTCCCGCTGCCACTCAAAGGGCCTCCAGCGCATCCCTGAGCCTCTTCAGCAGCGTGATGTGGGGGTCGGCGACATCGGTGGGGAGCGCCGCGAGCGGGTCGGACCGGACGGGCCGAACGGGCAGCGGGCCGGGTGGGATGGATGATCTGGATCGGCCTGGCGCCTCGGAGGCTTCGGGCGCCTCGGACTTCTCGGGCGGTTCGGGCGTCTCGGCGACGGCCGGCGGGCGGGGTGAGATGGCACCGGCCGCCGCCAGCCGCCGTAGGTCCACCAGGGTGTGGAACGCCGGGCGGCCCAGGTCCCTGGCGATGTCCGCCGCCGTACGGGCGTCGTCCAGGCGGGCCAGGACCGCGCGCTGGCGTGCGGTGGGCGGTGGGGGCGCGGGGCGGTGCGTGCGGACGAGGGGCGCGTCGTCCGTGGCCGGGTCGGGCCAGATGCGGTGCAGCAGGTCACGGCGGCGCAGGGTCTCGCGCTCCAGGGCGGCCACCGGCACCGGGCACGGACAGCCGGGCTCGTCCTCGGTGGCGTAGCGGAAGCGGCCCGGGGTGCTGCTGGGCGCGAGGGCGAAGTACGCCGCGTCGTACAGCGCGACGAGCCGGCACAGGTCCAGCGTGCCCGGGGTGAGGTGCCCGCCGTCGACCAGCAGGTGGCCGGCGCGGTGCCGGTCGCCGGTCTCGGTCAGCGCCTGCCGCCAGGTACCGGCGTCGAGGGTGCCGCGGGCGGTGAGTAGGACGTCCAGGCCGGGCGCGGCAGGGCTCTCCGCGTGCACCACCCGGCCCTCGGTGAGATGGAGCGTGCCGCGCTCGCGGACCAGGACGCCGGTGGCCCGCTCGGCGGCGAGCCGGGTCAGCATCGGCGAGACGCCGCCCCAGCCCCGGTCCAGGGCCGCCGCCTTGTCCCGCACGGGCAGCCGGGGCGGTGGCGTGGTCTGCACGGCGGTCATCCCAGCACCAGCCGTCCGGCCATCTCGCCCAGCCGGATGCGGGCCAGCGCGAGATTGCCCTCGGCGCGGGCCAGCCACAGGTGCAGGCACACGCTGCTGTCGAAGGACGTCGGCACGAACCGCAGGACGTGGTAGCTGTCCCGGTTGCTGATGATCAGGTCCTCGACCGGTGGGTCGGCGCCGTCACCTTCGCCTTCCCCGCCGGCGTCGGCGCCGGCCGCGAACGCGTGCTGCTCGGCGGCGAGCCGGGCGAGTTCCGCGGCCTCGACCGCGGCCGCCTCCTGGTCGCCGCCCGGGGACTCCCCGACGGTGCCCAGGGCCAGTCCGCTCGTCCAGTCGACCAGTGCGGCGCCCCGGGCACCGGGCAGTCGCATGGCTTCCAGCAGGCACTCGTCGATTCCGGGCACCTTGGCTCCCCTCCCGCCTGGGGTTCGGCTGAGTGACGCCGAAGCTACGCAACGTGTGCGTGAGGGGTGAGGGATCTGGCATTTTCCAGTGGAACATGCGGCGAGCGACTAAGGTTGGTCAACTGACCTGTGTCTCAGGCCAGTTGACCAGCAGACCCACCGGCGTGCGTCAACGGTGCCCGGGTGCGCGCAGGGTGGTGAGCGCACCGGCGTGCGCCCCTCCTGATTCGGCCACGATCTCCTCGACGGTCTGCTCCTCGCGCACCGTCGCGAAGACGGTCCGCCCGGACCCGTCCCGCGCGAAGCCGTGGATCGCCGGCCGGGCCAGGGAGTTGTACGCGTAGTGGTGCGCGAAGTAGTACGCGCCCGTGTCCAGCGCCGCCGCGTAGTCGCCCGGCGCCAGCAGCGGCAGTGGGTAACCCTGGGCGAGCAGGTCGCCCGCGAAGCACGCCGGCCCGGCGATGTCCTGCACCACCTCTGGCCCCTCCTTCGGCCGCCCCTTGCCGTCGTACCCGGCGATCCGCAGCGGCCACGCCTCCGGCGCGTACACCGTCCGCGTCGCCACCTGCACGCCCGCGTGCGTCACCGCCACCGGTCGCCCGCCCGCGCTCTTGGTGTACTCGACCCGCGCCACCACCGTCCCGTGCTCGGCCAGCAACGACCGCCCGAACTCGGTCACCAGCCCGTAGCGCCCGTCGAACAGTCCCGGCACCGTCTCCTTCAGCACCCGCGCGTAGTCCGCGTACGTCGGTGTCGTCCGGTCCGACGCGAAGTTCACCGGCAGCCCGCCGCCGATGTCGATGGTGTCGATCTGCGGCCGCCCGATCCGCCGGTTGATCTCCTCCGCGAGCCGGTACGTCTCCGCCACGCCCTCGGCCATCAGGGCGAGCGGGACGCCCTGCGACCCGGTGTGCGCGTGCAGCCGGGACAGCCAGGGGCGCTCGGTGTACGCCCG
This sequence comes from Streptomyces sp. NPDC050997, assembly GCF_040660135.1. Classification (NCBI taxonomy): domain Bacteria; kingdom Bacillati; phylum Actinomycetota; class Actinomycetes; order Kitasatosporales; family Streptomycetaceae; genus Streptomyces; species Streptomyces sp. NPDC050997. Next base: position 83,122 of record NZ_JBFAGK010000008.1, on the reverse strand, counting down.
CACCACCCACTCGCGCGCCCCCTCGTCGCGCAGTGCCACCCCGAACTTCGAGGTCGCCGTGGCAGTGGACAGGGCCTCGATCGCGCCCGCCCCGACCTGCGGGTTCACCCGGATACCGAGGGGCGAGCGGCTGGGCGCCGAGCGCATCAGGCCGTCGATGCGGTCCAGCTCCTGGGGGTTGTCGGCGTTGATCGCGATCCCCAGCGCCAGTGCCTCGCGCAGTTCGGCCGGTGTCTTGGCGGGCGAGTCGAGGACGGTCCGGGCCGCCGACAGCCCCGCCGCCCGCGCCAGCGCCAACTCACCCGGGCTCGCCACCTCCGTGCCGATCCCCTCATCCCGCAGCAGCCGGAGCACCGGCACCAGCGGGGTCGCCTTCACCGCGAAGGCGTGCAGGACGGGTGTGCCGGGCGCGGTGACCTCGTCGAAGGCCGCCCGCAGAAGGGCCGCGGACTCCCGGATCCCGGTGACGTCGAGCAGGCCGACGATGGGGCGGTCAGGCCCCAGCAGCCCCTGCTCCACGGCCGCGCGGACCGCCTCGTCCCGGCGGGTGGCCCGCCCCTCGTCGTCGCTCACATGGCTCTCGTCGGCGTTGCTCACGGCTTCCCCCGTCGGGTCGGTGTCTGCGCCCATGCATCCAGCCAAACATTCGGACCGGGCCCCTGCCGTCGCCCCCATGTATTGACTAGTTCTATTCAGAGCGTCAGGATGTGAATAACGGCAGAAATAATCCGCTAGGAGGCAGACCATGTCAGGACCCCGCCCCGTACGAGCGCCACGCGGTACGGAACTGAGCGCCCTGGGATGGCAGCAGGAAGCCGCCCTGCGGATGCTGCAGAACAACCTCGACCCGGAGGTCGCCGAGCACCCCGACAAGCTCGTCGTCTACGGCGGCACCGGCAAGGCCGCCCGCGACTGGCGCTCCTTCGACGCCATGGTGCGCACGCTCAGGACCCTGAAGCAGGACGAGACCATGCTGGTCCAGTCCGGCCGCCCCGTCGGCGTCATGCAGACCCACGAGTGGGCCCCGCGCGTCCTCATCGCCAACTCCAACCTCGTCGGCGACTGGGCCAACTGGGAGGAGTTCCGCCGCCTGGAGGCCCTCGGCCTGACCATGTACGGGCAGATGACCGCCGGCTCCTGGATCTACATCGGCACCCAGGGCATCCTCCAGGGCACCTACGAGACCTTCGCCGCTGTCGCCGCCAAGCTGCATTCCATTGGTAAGGGGGTCGACGGCAGCCTCGCCGGGACGATCACCCTCACCGCCGGCCTCGGCGGCATGGGCGGCGCCCAGCCCCTCGCGGTGACCATGAACGACGGCGTCGCCATCTGTATCGACTGCGACCCGCGGGCCATCGAGCGGCGCATCGAGCACCGGTACCTCGACGTGAAGGCCGACAACCTGGAACACGCCCTCCAGCTCGCCGTCGAGGCCCGTGACGCCCGCCGTCCGCTCTCCATCGGCCTGCTCGGCAACGCGGCCGAGCTGCTCCCGCGGATGCTCGCCGAAGGCGCCCCCATCGACATCGTCACCGACCAGACCTCGGCCCACGACCCGCTGGCCTACCTGCCCGTGGGCGTCGACTTCGACGACATGGCGTCGGCCGCGGCCAAGGACCCGGCCGGCTTCACCACCCGCGCCCGCGAGTCGATGGCCCGGCACGTCGAGGCGATGGTCGGCTTCATGGACGCCGGCGCGGAGGTCTTCGACTACGGCAACTCGATCCGCGGCGAGGCCCAACTCGCCGGGTACGAGCGGGCGTTCGCCTTCCCCGGCTTCGTCCCCGCCTACATCCGCCCGCTGTTCTGCGAGGGCAAGGGCCCCTTCCGCTGGGCGGCCCTGTCCGGGGACCCCGCCGACATCGCGAAGACCGACAAGGCGATGCTCGACCTCTTCCCCGAGAACGAGTCCCTCGCCCGCTGGATCAAGCTGGCCGGCGAGCGCGTCCACTTCCAGGGCCTGCCCGCCCGGATCTGCTGGCTCGGCTACGGCGAGCGGGACAAGGCCGGTGAGCGGTTCAACGACATGGTGGCCTCCGGTGAGCTGGCCGCCCCGCTGGCCATCGGCCGCGACCACCTCGACTGCGGATCGGTGGCCTCCCCCTACCGCGAGACCGAGGCCATGCTCGACGGCTCCGACGCGATCGCCGACTGGCCGCTGCTGAACGCCATGGTCAACGTGGCGTCGGGCGCGTCCTGGGTTTCCATCCACCACGGTGGCGGTGTCGGCATGGGGCGGTCCATCCACGCCGGGCAGGTGACGGTGGCCGACGGCACGAAGCTGGCCGGCGAGAAGATCCGGCGGGTGCTGACGAACGACCCCGGCATGGGGGTCATCCGGCATGTGGACGCGGGGTACGACATCGCGGAGTCCGTCGCGGACGAGCGGGATGTGCGGGTTCCTATGCGCGAGGGTGACGACGCGTGACCCTTCCGGGAGGTGAGCGGGGCGGCAGCTCTTCGGTGGGGGCTGAGGTCTCGTCGCCGGGTGCGGGTGCGGGTGCGGGTGCGGGTGCGGGTGCGGGTGCGGCTGTGCCCACCCGTTCCGCCCTGCGGAACGACTGCCCACAGCCTGGCGGCCCGCAGTCTGGCGGCCCGCAGTCTGGCGACTCGCGGCCTGGCGGCCCGCAGTCTGGCGACTCGCGGCCTGGCGACTCGCGGCCTGGCGGCTCGCGGCCTGTGGCGGATGCCGGTTCGGGTGGCAGCTCGTTCCACTCGATGTGGCGTGAGCTGCGGCCCATTGGGCGGCACCCCGACTCCGGGGGCTATCGGCGCTTCGCCTGGACGGGTGCCGACGTCGACTGCCGGGCCTGGTTCAGGGAGCAGGCTGAGAGCCGTGGGCTGGCCTACGAGGTCGACCGGAACGGGAACCAGTGGGCGTGGCTCGGGGACCCCGACGCCGGGGACGCTGTCGTCACCGGGTCCCATCTCGACTCCGTACCGGACGGCGGTGCCTTCGACGGCCCCCTCGGAGTCGTGTCCTCCTTCGCCGCGCTCGACGAACTGCGCGTGCGTGGCGTCACGCTCGCCAAGCCGCTCGCGATCGTCAACTTCGGTGACGAGGAGGGCGCCCGGTTCGGGCTCGCCTGTGTCGGGTCGAGGCTGGCCGCCGGGGAACTCGGCGTCGAGCAGGCACACCGGCTGACCGACGGTGACGGGATCACCCTGCCGCAGGCCATGGCGGCCGCCGGATACGACCCCGACGCCATCGGACCGGACCCGGAGCGGCTCGCCCGGATCGGTGCCTTCGTCGAACTGCACGTGGAGCAGGGGCGCGCGCTGGACCTCAGCGGCGACCAGGTCGGCATCGCGAGCTCCATCTGGCCGCACGGGCGGTGGCGGTTCGACTTCCGGGGCGAGGCCAACCACGCCGGCACCACCCGGCTGGTCGACCGGCGCGACCCCATGCTGTCCTACGCCGAGACCGTCCTCGCCGCCCGCCGCGAGGCACAACTCGCGGGAGCGGTCGCCACCTTCGGCAAGATCGCCGTGGAGCCCAACGGCGTCAACGCGATCCCCTCCCTGGTGCGCGGCTGGCTCGACTCCCGCGCCGCCGACCAGGAGTCCCTGGACACCGTGGTCGACGGGATCGAGAAGGCGGCCCGCGCCCACGCCCGGGAACACGGTGTCGACCTCGACGTCGTCCGTGAGTCCTTCACGCCCGTCATCGAGTTCGACCACGCCCTGCGCGACGAACTCGCCCGCATCCTGGGCAAGGACACGGACCTCAAGGTCCCCGTCCTCGGCACCGGCGCCGGACACGACGCCGGGATTCTCTCCGCAAGCATCCCGACCGCCATGCTGTTCGTACGCAACCCCACCGGCGTCTCGCACTCCCCGGCCGAGTACGCGACGGAGGACGACTGCGTGGCCGGGGTGACCGCACTCGCCGACGTACTGGAAGGGCTGGCCCGCAGGTGACCCATCCCCACACACGGACGTACTGGCTGGAGCACGCCTGGCTCGACACCCACGTCGAGCCGGGGGTCGTCGTCGAGGTCAAGGACGGCCGTGTCACCGCCGTCCGCACAGACATCGACACCCCGCCGCCCGGCGCCGAAGCCCTCCGCGGGCTGACCCTCCCCGGCCTGGCGAACACCCACTCGCACGCCTTCCACCGTGCCCTGCGCGGCACCGTGCAGGTCGGCTCCGGCACCTTCTGGACCTGGCGCGAGGTCATGTACTCGTTCGCCGACAAGCTGACCCCCGAGACCTACCTCGCGCTCGCCCGGGCCGTGTACGCCGAGATGGCCCTGGCCGGCATCACCGCCGTCGGCGAGTTCCACTACGTGCACCACGCCCCGGGCGGCACCCCGTACGCCGACCCGAACGCGATGGGCGAGGCCCTGATCCAGGCCGCCGCCGAAGCCGGTATCCGCATCACCCTCCTCGACACCGCCTACCTTTCCTCCGGCTTCGGACAGCCGCCCAACACCCACCAACTCCGCTTCTCCGACAGGGACGCGGACGCCTGGGCGACACGCTGTTCAGTTCTCAAGGACCGGGATCACGCGCGGATCGGGGCCGCCATCCACTCCGTACGGGCCGTACCCGCCCGGCAGTTGGCGACCGTGGCCCGGTGGGCCGAGGAGCGGCGGGCCCCGCTCCATGTGCACCTGTCCGAGCAGACCGCCGAGAACGACGCCTGCCGGGCCGCCCACGGGCGCACGCCCACCCAGCTGCTCGCCGACCACGGCGTCCTCGGGACGCGCACCACGGGCGTCCACAGCACGCACCTCACCCACGAGGACATCGCTCTGCTCGGCGGTTCCGGCACCGGCACCTGCATGTGCCCCACGACGGAGCGGGACCTCGCCGACGGCATCGGACCCGCCGTCGCCCTGCAGAAGGCCGGCTCGCCCCTCTCCCTCGGCTCCGACAGTCACGCCGTCATCGACCTGCTCGAAGAGGCGCGCGCGATGGAGCTGAACGAGCGCCTGCGCACCCGCACCCGCGGCCACTGGACCGCCGCCGCCCTACTGAGGGCCGCCTCCGCCGACGGTCACGCGGCCCTCGGCTGGGGCGAGGCCGGCACCATCGAGGCAGGCGCGCTCGCCGACCTCACGACGATCGCGCTCGACACCGTCAGGACAGCGGGGCCGCTGCCCAGGCTCGGTGCCGAGACGGCCGTATTCGCGGCGACGGCAGCGGATGTACGGCACACGATCGTGGGCGGGCGGCACGTCGTACGCGACGGGGCGCACACGCTCGTACCCGATGTGCCGCAAGCTCTGGCGCGGGCCGTCGAAGCCCTGCGCGCGTAAGGACCTCCGAACCCCGCCCCCACGAGGACACGATGAGCAGCACCACCGGCACGACCACCGTCATCACCAACATCGCCACACTGGTCACCAACGATCCCTCCCTCGGTGACGGCTCCCCACTCGGTCTGATCCAGGACGCGGCCGTCGTCATCGACGGCGACCGCATCGCGTGGACCGGTGAATCAAGCAAAGCACCCACCACTGACAATCGGGTCGACGCCGGCGGCCGGGCGGTCCTCCCCGGCTTCGTCGACTCCCACTCCCACCTGGTCTTCGCGGGCGACCGGACGCAGGAGTTCAACGCCCGGATGTCGGGGCGCCCGTACAGCGCGGGCGGCATCCGTACGACGGTCTTGGCGACCCGCGCGGCGACGGACAGCGAACTGGAGACCAACCTCACCCGCTACCTCGACGAAGCCCTCCGCCAGGGCACGACCACCTTCGAGACCAAGTCCGGCTACGGACTGACTGTCGCCGACGAGTCCCGCGCCCTGCGTATCGCGGCCGCCCACACCGACGAGGTCACCTACCTAGGCGCCCACATCGTCTCCCCCGACTACGCCGACGACCCCGCCGCGTACGTCGCCCTCGTCACCGGCGAGATGCTCGACGCCTGTGCCCCGTACGCCCGTTGGATCGACGTCTTCTGCGAGAAGGGCGCCTTCGACGGCGACCAGGCCCGCGCGATCCTCACGGCGGGCAAGGCGAAGGGGCTCCACCCCCGCGTCCACGCCAACCAACTGTCGTACGGCCCCGGCGTCCAACTGGCGGTGGAGCTGGACGCGGCCAGCGCCGACCACTGCACCCACCTGACGGACGCGGACATCGACGCCCTGGCCGACGGCAACACGGTGGCGACGCTGCTCCCCGGCGCAGAGTTCTCCACCCGCGCCGAATGGCCGAACGCCCGCCGCCTCCTGGACGCCGGCGTGACCGTCGCCCTGTCCACCGACTGCAACCCGGGCTCGTCCTTCACCTCATCCGTGCCCTTCTGCATCGCCCTCGCGGTACGGGACATGGGGATGACCCCGGACGAGGCGGTGTGGTCCGCGACGGCGGGCGGGGCCCGGGCGCTGCGCCGTGAGGACGTCGGCCGCCTCACGCCGGGGGCGTACGCCGACCTGACCCTGCTCGACGCCCCGAGCCACGTTCACCTGGCCTACCGGCCGGGGGTTCCGCTGGTCAGCGGGGTGTGGCGGCGGGGCGCCCGTGTAGAAGGGTGAGCGTCAATTCATCTGACGTCACCGCTGGTATTCAAATGTATTCTTGCCCCATGACCGACACCACGATCAAGATCAGTGAATCGATAAGGGACCGCCTCCGCACGCTGGCGGAAGAGCGTGGCATGAGTACTCGGGCATACGTCGAGCGCGTCGTCGCCGCCACGCCCACCGAGGTCGAGCGGGCCGAGCGCACGGCCCGGGCCGTGGCATATGTGCGTACCCACCTGCGGGAGGACTTCACGGAGGGCGACGTGCATGAGGCGGAGGAATGGCGGGCGGCGATTGCCGCCGGTCAGGTGGGGAGCAGGAGGTGATCATTCTGGATCACACGGCGGTCCTCGCCCTCTGCCGCGGACATCGGCTGCTCTCCGGGCTGGCTGTCGTGGAGGTAGACGATCCGGCCCAGCGGGCGCACGTTCCCGCCCTGTGTCTCGTCGCGGCCAGTCTTGAACGTCCTGGCGTGGCAGCGCACGTCGGGGCCCTACCCGGTCTTGAGTTCCTGCCGCTCGATTTCGCGGGTACCGCCGCCGTCGAACAGGTCGTGTCCGAAGGGTTGGACTGGGCGTTCGGGCACGCGGTCTACGCAGCCGCCGCCGACAGTGTCGAGGGGCAGATCCTGACCGCGACGCCCGAGGTCTATGACGGTACGGGAGTGTGGGTCGTGGACATCGGGAAGCCGTGACGGCGCACGGAGAGATTGATCAGTCGGGGGTCGCGACGGGGAGCAGGCCTGACTTCACGCCGCGTATGAGGTGGGCCAACGGGGCGGTGGTGGTGGTGAGTTCGGTGTCGGGGGTGTCGCTTTCGCGGAGGTGGAGGGTGGTGGGGGTGGCGGCGAGTTCGACGCAGGTGTCGCCGTCACTGCCGTCGGAGAAGCTGGACTTCTGCCATTGCCTTGCTTGGGTCACGCGGGTCCTCACAGTTCCTTCGCCACACTGTGGATGAAATCCCGCGACTGCGCGGGAGCGAGTGACGCCTTGCTCACCTTGAGGAGCAAGGTCCGGAGCCGTTGCAGCTGGGCTTCGGCAACGATGGGACCCTTGTTCACGGGGGCATCGCGGAGCCCGGTATCCAGTCTTGGCACCGGACCGCCGAGGTACATCATCGCGGCTCCACCACCGGCGAAGTCGTCCTGGTCGACGGGGATGACGCGCACAGTGACGTCGTTCTGCTCGCTCAAGTCCAGCATCTGCCTGAGCTGGGCGCGAGCGACACGGCGGTTGGAGACGCGGATGCGTAGGGCGACTTCGTGGACGATCGCCTCGTACGGGGTGGGCTTGTCTCTTTCCAGGACCGCGCGTCGCCGCATCCGATGTTCGACCCGGGGTTCCAGCTCGCTCGCGGGTAGCCCCGGATTCATGTACGAGAACACCGCGCGAGCGTAGTCCGGCGTTTGGAGCATCCCTGGTACGTGGATGATGACCACGTCTCGCAGGAACGTCGCGTGGTGCTCCAGTTCGGCGACATCCAGAAACGGTGTCGACAGGACGCCCCGGAAGTCCTCCCACCAACCCCGTGTCCGATCGGTTGCCATCGCCACGAGGGCATCGAGCAACGCCTCATCGGTGCAGGCGTAGTGAGCGGCCAGCCGTCGAACGCGCTCCGCGCTCACGCCCGCGAAGCCGGCTTCCACCTGGCTGATCTGCGCCGACGTTGAGTTCAACAGCCCTGCTGCCTCCCGGGCCTTCAAACCGGCTGCCTCGCGCAGGCGGCGCAACTCGGTGCCCAGGCGCACCTGTCGTGCCGTGGGTTGGCTCCTTGGCGCCATGTACTCCTCCCCCCTCAACTGGCCTGCGCCCTGCCTCGTTCGGGTGTCAGATTACGGCATCGGCTTGCGTGAGGAAAAATTTTTGCTCTACCGTCAGTGACGCGACGCACACGCTGCGAAACGCCGGGACCTCGGAAGCGCACCACTCCGTCCTGCCACGACGGCTGCGGCATTGCCACCGCCCGCTACTCACCACCCGCCATCCCCCTGGAGCTGCCGCATGCCCGAAAACGAACCCGCACCCGCACCCGCACCCGCACCGTGGGAGTACTCCCTCTCCATCCCGAACGACCCCCGCGCCGTCACCATCTGCCGCCGCACCCTCCGTCTGATCCTCACCATGCACGGCCTCATCCGCCTCGCGGACACCGCCGAACTCCTCGCGACCGAGCTGGTCGCCAACGCCGTACTCCACACGAAGGGCCCCGCGACCCTCCGTGTCCGCTGGTCGGCGGGCGTGCTGCGGATCGGAGCCTGGGACGCGAACCCCGAACCGCCTGGACCCCCGGGCGAGTTGGCGAGCCTCACGGATGCGGAGGCGGGCAGAGGGCTCGCCCTGGTCCAAGCGTGCGCCGACGTCTGGGGCTGGCAGCCGCTCTCCAGATTCGGCAACCGGGGCAAGTACGTGGGGTGTGACCTGGTCGCCGCGTAGCTCGTTGATCGAGTCGGACAGAAAGGAGAGCCGATGGTCGGCTCGTCACACGAGGCGCTGCACCGGATCTTCCAGAAGGATCCCGCGCTGCTGACCCGTGCCCTGCAACACGTCTTACGCGTCCCCTTCCCCGAGCCCCGCGACTTCGCTGCGATGAACGTGGACCTCACCGAGGTCGAGCCGGTTGAGCGACGCGTGGACACGCTGCTTCGGGCGGAGACCGACGAGGGCGTCTACCTCTTGGTCGTCGAGTCCCAAGGCAAGCCGGACGAGAGGAAGCGTGGCAGTTGGCCGTACTACCTCAGCTACCTTCACGAGAAGTACCGCTGTGAACCGGTGCTCATCGTCATCACGCAGAACAGCGCCACCGCCCGCTGGGCGGCGGAGCCCATTCATCTCGGGGTGCGGGGGTGCCCTTCGCTGACGGTACGGCCATTCGTCCTGGGGCCGGACAACGTGCCGGTGATCGTCGACGAGCGGGAGGCCGAACGAGACGTACCCCTTGCGGTGCTTTCGGCGATGACACATGGCAAAGGCCCGCAGGCCGCCGCCATACTGGAATCCCTGGCAGCCGCCCTGCGGACCATCGACGCGGACACTGCCGCGGTCTTCGTGCAGTTCATCGACTCATGCCTGGCGGACCCCCAGGCCCAGCAGATGTGGAGGGACTTGATGACGACGATCCAGTACTTCTGGCGGCACCCGCTGGCCGAGCAGGTGCGCGAGGAAGGCCGGGAGGAAGGCAGGGAGGAAGGCCGCGAGGAAGGTCGGGAGGAAGGCCGGGAAGAGGGGCGTGCCTCGGAGAGGGCGCAGATGATCCTTCGCAGTCTCCGGTATCGCCGGATCGATGTCCCCGATTCCGTCCGCGAGCGCATCCTCTCCTCCACTGACATGGACGAACTCGAAACCTGGCTGGACCGTTCCTTCCAGGTCACCGACGCGGCGGATCTGTTCGGCGAAGGTTTCTGAGCCGTGACCGGGATCCAGTACTTCTGGCGGCACCCACTGGCCGAGCAGGTGCGCGAAGAGGGCCGCGAGGAAGGCCGGGAGGAGGGCCGGGAGGAAGGCCGGGAGGAGGGCCGGGAGGAAGGGCGGGCTCAGGAGCGGGCGGCTTTCATCCTGCGTACTCTCCAGTGGCGTCAGATCGACGTCCCCGGCCAAGTCCGCGACCGTGTCCTGTCCTGCACCGACATGGATGAGCTCGGCGCCTGGCTCGACCGCTCCCACCAGGTCGCCGACGCGTGGGAGCTGTTTGCCGACGGCTCTTGAGCCGAACGGCCACAGGCCCAGACTTCTCCTCGTCGGCGATGGCATCGGCGACAACTGCGACCCGGCCCACCCCGGGCCGGGTCGCCAAGTCACCGACAGCCGCGCTCGCCGTCACTCCTCGACGGTCAATCCCTTGCGCAGCTTCACCAGCGTGCGCGACAGCAGCCGGGACACGTGCATCTGCGAGATGCCGAGTTCGTCGCCGATCTCGGACTGGGTCATGCCCGCGACGAAACGCAGGGACAGGATCTTCCGGTCCCGCGAGGGAAGGCCGGCGATCAGCGGCTTCAACGACTCGACGTACTCGATGCCTTCGAGCCCGTGGTCCTCGTAGCCGATACGGTCCGCGAGGGCACCCTCGGCGTCGTCCTCCTCGGGCTGGGCGTCCAGCGACGAGGCGGTGTACGCGTTCGACGCGGCCATGCCCTCGACGACCTCGTCCTTCGAGAGGTCGAGACGCTCCGCGAGCTCCCCCACCGTCGGGGCGCGGTCGAGCTTCTGGGCCAGCTCGTCGCCGGCCTTGGCCAGGTCGAGCCGGAGCTCCTGAAGCCGGCGCGGGACGCGCACGGACCACGAGGTGTCGCGGAAGAAGCGCTTGATCTCGCCGACGATGGTTGGCATCGCGAAAGTGGGGAACTCCACTCCGCGGCTGAGTTCGAAGCGGTCGATCGCCTTGATCAGGCCGATGGTGCCGACCTGGATGATGTCCTCCATCGGCTCGCTGCGGGAGCGGAAGCGGGAGGCGGCGAACTTGACCAGGGCGAGGTTGAGTTCGACGAGCGTGTTGCGGACGTACGAGTACTCGTGGGTGCCCTCCTCCAGCGACTCGAGGCGCGCGAAGAGGGTCTTGGACAGTGCCCGCGCGTCGACCGGTCCCACCTCGGCGTAAGGCGGGATTTCCGGAAGCCCGGCGAGTACGTCGTCCTGCTCGATGGGATCCAGATGTTCCGGAGGGGGTGTCGACGTCGACTCATGGGTATGCGATGCGTCGAGCCGGGGTGACATGATGTCCTCCATCGTTCTCGGCATATGGCTGCCGAAGCCAGTTTGTGCACTGCGGTGTGCGGCGCCTCCAAAGCCGGCCGTGTCGAGTACGTGTCTCTACATAGCCCTACCCGGTTTCCCGAGGCCACCGCAAGTGCATTATGTGTGATTATGTCCGTTTGCGTGTGATTGTTCGGGTGTCGGAGGCTGTGGAGAAGGCGTAGTGTTCGGGGGCGTCAGTCAGCAGCCACGACGTCGGGAGAGAAGTCGGCATGGACCGCGGGACAGTCGGCAGCGCACAGTCGGGCCGGCTTCTGGTCGAGGTTCGGGAAGCGGGCTCTAGTGCCGTCGTGACCCCGGCGGGTGAGTTGGATCACCACACCGCCGATTTGTTGCGCGAGCCGCTTGAGGCCTGCCTTGCCAAGGGATTCAGTCGACTGGTGGTCGACTGCTCGGGCCTGGAGTTCTGCGACTCCACCGGGCTGAACGTGCTGCTGGGAGCGCGACTGAAGGCGGAGGCGGCCGGGGGTGGAGTGCATCTGGCGGGGATGCTGCCTGTGGTTTCGCGGGTCTTCGAGATCACGGGGGCGGATGCGGTCTTCACTGTCCATGACACCCTGGAAGCGGCCCTGGCCGGCGTACCGGACGAGGCCGACGAGTCCGGCTGAGCCGCCGGGCCGGGTCTGGGGACGCCTCGCTCGTCCCCCTGTGACCGGCGCTTTCCGGGCGTCACGCCCTCCGTGTCGAAATACGGGGGTGTTCGCACGGTCCGGTCGGGCAGGAGACATCCGTACCCGCTCTGCGGGTACCGGCCGGATGTACCGACTGAGTAGTGATGTTTTGAATCGTGAACTGGTGAATCGGTGAGGTGAAGCGCTGATGAGCATCACCCGGCCTAACCCGCCGGGCGACCGCGGTCCGGAGCCCAGCGGCGCTTCCGGGACGTCCGAGGGGGGCGTGCCCTCGAGCGGGGCGTCCGACGGGGGCGGGGCCGTGTCGTCAGGGGGGCGTCAGGTGCGCGGGCTGAGCTTCGAAGGGCAGAGCGGTGTCGTCCCGCTCGCCCGCGACTTCACCCGCCAGGCGTTGCACGCGTGGGGCTGGTTGCCCGCCGCCGGCGCCGACCAGCGGGCCGCCGCCGAGGATGTCCTGCTCGTCGTCTCCGAGCTGGTCACCAACGCCTGTCTGCACGCCGAGGGGCCGGACGAACTGCGGATCACCTGCGACAACAAGGTGATCCGCCTCGAGGTCTCCGACAAGGGCACCGGCCAGCCGTCGCCGCGCACCCCGCACCGCGCCGGACGCCCCGGCGGCCACGGCATGTTCATCGTGCAGCGGCTGTGCCTGGACTGGGGTGTGGTGCGTAGCCCAGAGGCCGCGGGCAAGACGGTGTGGGCCGAGCTCGGGGCGCCCGCGTGAATCCGGCAACGAGGTTCGCGACGATTCTCGCCTTGAGCTCCGCATGAGCCCTGCCATGGGTCCCGCCTTGAGCTCCGCCATGAGCCCCGCCTAGGGGTTACCCACGGTTCGACCCCTTCTTCGTACGTCACGTCACCCGCGCCGGATCGCCACAGATCCGGCGCTTCCTTTGTCTTCCTTCCTCTGGAGCCCGGGCGTACCTTGACGGCCGATCTGATGTGCCGTCAGGAACGCGTTCAGGAACGCCTTCAGGAATGAGGGGACAGTGTCGAACCGGACGTACCAGAAACGAACCGTCGCGCTCGCGTCCGCCGCGGCCCTGGCCGGCTCGGCGGTGCTGATGGCCGCCCCCGCGGCCCACGCCGAGGTCGTCGACGTCAACTACCGGTGCGAGACACCGATCGGCGTCAAGTCCGCCCTCTCGCCCATCGACATCAAGGGCGTCAAGAGCGGCGGCGGCTACAAGGTCACCATGTCGTGGCAGAAGGGTGTCTCCTCCAGCCCGGTCGAACTGGGCAAGGGGTCGATGAACCCGAGCGCCACCATCAAGCTGGGCGGCGCGGACAGCGGCACGCTGACCGTCACCGGCCCCGCCAACCAGGCCGCGATTCCCGCGAGCACCCCCATCAAGATCAACGACCTGTCGGGCACGTACACCCCGAAGAAGTCCGGCAAGGTCACCTTCACGGCGGGCGTGCTCACCATCAAGGCGCTGGGTACGACGACGACCTGCACGCCGACCAACAGCCCGCAGCCGTCGCTGTCCCTGGACGTGACGGCGGCGGGCGGGAGCTCCTCTGGGGGCACCCAGAGCGCCGACGGCGACTCCGGGACCGAACTCCCGCAGACCGGCCCCGAGGACTCCGTGGTCGCCCTCGGCACGCTCGGCGGCACGGTGCTGCTCGCGGGCGCGGCGGGCACGCTGTGGCTGACCCGGAGGAACCAGGCGGCCCGCCGCTGACCGCGTCCGCGGACGACCGTCGTCGTCAGCATCCGCACCTGCCCCGCCGCTGGAGCCGCCCGATGCCGTCCACCGACCGTGCCCTCAGCGCCCTGTGCCTGCCCCTCCGGCCCCTCCGGCCCCTCCTGACGCTGCTCGGCGCCGCTCCGGCCGCCACGGCCGCCGACGGCTGGTCCGTCGCGCCGTCCGGCGGCGGCCGACCCGCCTGCTGCGCGGAGGGCGCGCCCGGGGCGGTCCTCCAGGACACCGCCCTCGGATCAGCGCGGTTCGTGCCGTGGGGCGCGTCGGCGGGCGCCGGGGGAGCGATGCCGGCGGGCGGTGCCTTCTTCGTCGTACGACGCCGTGGGTGCCGTGGGCTCGGTGCGGGTCGTGGCGACGAAGGTGGCGCTATGCCCGAAGTGCCGTGGGCGGAAGCCGAGTTGACGGGAGCGACGACGTGAGCGGGAAGCTGCGGATCCCGGCGCTGGCGATGGTGCTCGCGCTGCTCCTGCTGCCCCTGGCGGGCAGCGCGGACGCGGCCGACAGGCCGAGCGTGAAGCTGTCCACCTCGCAGGCGGGCACCGGGGGTTCGATCACCGTCACCGGCGGCGGCTGGCGGGAGCGGGCGCTGCTGATGATCCTGATCTGCGGGCAGGCCGTGCCGTCCCGGGGTGTGGTCGGCGGCACCAACTCCTGTGCCAACGCGGACGGCCGGGCCGTGACGACCGACGGGAAGGGCCGGTTCAGCCGGAAGCTGCCGGTCGCCGAGCCGCCGGTGCCCTGTCCGTGTGTGGTGCACGTGGCGACGGTGACCGGGGCTCAGGCCCAGGCCGACGCGATCTTCCAGGTGGCCGGACACGCGGTCGAGCCGCTGCCCACCGAGCCGGCCGGCGGCCGCCTGTCGGTGCTCACGGACACCCGGCTCGACGGCTCCAGTGGGCTGCTGACCTGGTTCGGAGCGCCGCCCTCCCGCACCCTCGACCTCACCGTCGGCAACGTCGGCACCTCCGCCGTCAAGGACCCCGTCTTCCAGGTCGGCACCGCCCACGGTGTGTTCGCCCCGCAGTGGGAGGAACAGCAGTGGCGCGGCACGCTCCAGCCCGGCGGGAAGGCACGGATCAAGCTGCCCGTCGAGCTGGGGGCCGGTGCGCACGGCGACTACACGGTCTCGCTGAAGTACGGCGGGAAGGTCCTCGCCGAGCAGCACTGGGACGTGGGCCGGCCCTGGGGCGTGACCCTGTTCTGGATCCTGGTCTGCCTGGTCGTGCCGGCCGCGCTGTTCCGCGCCGGGATGGCGGTGGTGGACCGGGTCCGGCCGCGCCGCGCGGGCGGGATCCGGCACCGCGGCCTCAGACTGCCCGAACTCCCGCTGCGCCTGCCCGGGTCGAAGACCTCCGGTGCCTCCGGACCGAAGGCCCGCGGTGTCTTCGGACCGAAGGCCCGCGGTGCTTCCGGACCGAAGGCTCCCGAGCGGCCGCCCCCCTCCGCTTCGGCCCTGCCGTGGTTCACCCCGGACGCCGGTCCGGGCACGGCCGGTCGGCTCTCCGCACCGCACGACGACAGTCCGACGAGTCCTACGACTCCCACCACGAAGGGACCCACGTGAGCGAGCGAAGGAGAGTCATACCGGCCCACGGGCCGAGAAGAGCGGGCGCGGCGGGCCTCGTGCTGGTGCTCGGCGGGGCGGGCGCGCTGCTCGGGGTGACCGCGGGGTCCGCGCAGGCCGCCGAGGTGTCGTACGCGACCCGCTGCGTGCCGCCCGCCGCCGCGGGCCTGCCTCCCGTCGACGGCACCACCAAGGCGGAGATCACCGCGCCGGCCACCGCGAAGGTCGGCGACGAGGTCGAGGTGGTGTGGAAGTTCGTGCAGGCCGCCTCGAAGAACCCCGACCTGATCGACCTGCCCGCGAACTCCGTCCAGCCGTCCGGCACGTTGAAGGCGGCCGGCGCGCAGACCACCGCCGTCGCCATGGAGGGGCCGCGGGAGAACCCGGCGATCCCCAAGGGCGGGGACATGGTGCTGTCCGACATGAAGGGCAAACTGAAGCTGACGGCGCCGGGCCAGGTCACGCTGACGCCGGACGCGTACGACGTCAACGTCATGACGACGGACACCAAGTGCGCGCCCACGGCGGCGGTGCAGTCGGCCGCGACCATCAACGTGACGGCGGGGGACGGCACTTCGACGACCAGCCCGACTCCCACCGGGACCGGCACCGGCTCCCCGACGCCGACCGGCACCCCGACCACCACCCCGACGAGCACGCCGAGCGCCACCGAGAGCGGGGACGACGGGACCGGGCAGACCGACTTCACCGGCAAGGAGGTCCAGGTGCCGTACGCCTGCAAGACGCCCATCGGCAACAAGAACGCGACCTCGCCCGTGCAGATCAACGCGAAGAAGAACGGCGGGAGTTACGACCTCACCGTCCGGTTCAAGGGGTCGGTGATGGACAGCCCGGCCCCCATTCCCAAGGACTCGGTCAAGCCGTCGATGGAGGTGGTCCTCGGCGGTGCCGACAAGGGCACGGTGCATGTGGAGGGCCCGACCAACGCGGAGGACATCAAGGCCGGTGACCCGATGACGATCCCGGACCTGAAGGGCACGTACAAACCGGGTGCGAGCGGCGAGTCCACGCTGTCGCCGGGCGTCCTGACGGTCAAGGCCCTCGGCACCACCACGACCTGCACCCCGACCAAGTCGGAGGTCTCCCTCACGCTGGACACCGCCGAGCAGGCGAGCGGCGCGTCCGGCGGTGGCTCGGCCGGCTCCTCGGGCTCGGGCGGCACCTCCGGTACGACGTCCGGTGGCGGCCTGGCCGAGACCGGCGCCGAGTCGGACGGCGCCCTCAAGGCCCTCGGCCTGGTGGCCGGGACAGCGGTACTGCTGGGGGGCGCGGTGTTCACGTTCATGCCGGGACGGCGGAGGTTGCGCTGACCCACCCGGGGCCGCGACGCGTGGAGGGCCACCGCACCGGGCAGGTGCGATGGCCCTCCACGCGTCAGGCCGGGCCGACAGGCCTCAGTGGACGTCACCCATCAGGGACTTCACCTTGCGGCGGTACATCCACACCGCCACGCCGGCGAGGGCGGCGAGGACCGCCTCCCCGAGGACGGCGGGGGTGCCGCCGAGGTCGACACCGGCGATCGCCGGGTTGGAGAGAAGGCTCGTGACCGAGTCGCCCGCGGTGACCGCGAGGAACCACACGCCCATCATCTGGCTGGCGTACTTGGCCGGGGCCATCTTCGTGGTCACCGACAGACCGACCGGGGAGAGGCACAGCTCGCCGACGGTCTGGATGAAGTAGATGCCCACCAGCCACATCGGGCTGACCGCGGTGCCGTTCGACGACATGCCCAGCGGGATGAGGAAGAAGAAGAACGAGACACCGATCAGGACCAGCGCCATCGCGAACTTCACGATGGTGCTGGGCTCCTTGCCCTCGCGGTTGAGCCACAGCCAGACGAAGGCGAAGACCGGGGCCAGCGCCATGATGAACAGCGGGTTCAGGGACTGGTACCAGGAGGACGGGAAGTCGAAGCCGAGCAGTGAGCCCGCCGCCTTGCCCTCACCGAACGCCTGGACGGTGGACGCGCCCTGGTCGTAGATCATCCAGAACACGGCGGCCGCGACGAAGAACCAGATGTACGCGGTCATCTTCGACTGCTCGGTACCCGAGAGGTCCTTGTCCCGCTTGATGCGCAGCAGCACGCCCGCCGGCACGATCAGACCGATGACCGTGAGCGGGATCATCGCCCAGTTCAGGGTGAAGTGGCCGGTGACGCCGACGACGCCGTAGAACACGGCCGCCGCGATCACCCAGAGCAGGCCCTTGCGCAGCCAGGCGACGCGCTCCTCGGACGCCAGCGGCTTGGGGACGAGGCTGCTGCGCGGGCTCAGGTTGCGGGTGCCGAGCAGGAACGCGGCGAGACCGATCGCCATACCGACCGCGGCCATGCC
Source organism: Streptomyces sp. NPDC050997 (assembly GCF_040660135.1). Classification (NCBI taxonomy): domain Bacteria; kingdom Bacillati; phylum Actinomycetota; class Actinomycetes; order Kitasatosporales; family Streptomycetaceae; genus Streptomyces; species Streptomyces sp. NPDC050997. Next base: position 65,646 of record NZ_JBFAGK010000008.1, on the reverse strand, counting down.
GAAGCCGAGGTGCCAGTTGACCTCCTGGCCGACGGTGCCGATGGCCAGCGGGGCGAAGAACGCGCCCGCGTTGATGCCCATGTAGAAGATCGTGAAGCCGCCGTCGCGGCGCGGGTCCTCGGGGCCGTCGTACAGGTGGCCCACCATCGTGGAGATGTTGGCCTTGAGCAGACCGGAACCGGCCGCGACCAGTGCCAGGCCCGCGAAGAACGGTGCCTGACCGCCGGGCAGCGCCAGCACGAGGTGGCCGACCATGATGGTGACGGCGGCGATGGCCACCGTCTTGCGTGGGCCCCAGACGCGGTCACCGAGCCAGCCGCCGGGCATGGCGAGCAGGTACACCATCGCCGAGTAGACGGAGACGATCACCGTGGTGGTGGCCACGTCCATGGCCAGGCCGCCGCCCATGCTGCCCTTGCCGGCGCCGGGGCCGCCGGAGAGCAGATAGACGGTGAGCAGGGCCTTCATGCCGTAGTAGGAGAATCGCTCCCACATCTCGGTCATGAAGAGTGTGGCCAGTCCGCGGGGGTGGCCGAAGAAGGTCTTCCCGGACCCCGGGGTGCCCGGGTTGACCGAGTCCTTCGTCAGGCTGGACGCCATGGTCGATCCTTGCTGGGGGGATTTCCTTGGAGGCCGGTGGGTAGCCGGCCCGCACACAAAAGAGACCTTCAGCGTCAACTACTCGCCAAAGGTCCCCGCGGTGCTACAGGCTTTCATTCACCATACGGCAGGACAGTGCCGGAAATAAAAGGACTTGAGACACGGATCACAGGTAAGACGGGAACCTCGCACACTCTTTCCAAGGTCTCTACACCGTTCGCACCCCATAGGTAGAGGTTCACTCCATGGGGCCTCGCGGGTTCACACCATCGCGTCCGAAGGTAAGAACAACGGGCCGTCGATCACACCCCAGGTCCTGGCCTGCGCGGACTACCATCACCTCATGACCCGTGTACTGCTCGCCGAGGACGACGCGTCCATTTCGGAGCCGCTGGCCCGCGCACTGCGCCGGGAAGGGTACGAGGTCGAGGTGCGTGAGGACGGTCCCACCGCGCTCGACGCCGGAACGCAGGGCGGTGTCGACCTGGTCGTGCTCGACCTGGGTCTGCCCGGCATGGACGGCCTCGAAGTGGCCCGCCGGCTGCGCGCCGAGGGCCTCACCGTCCCGATCCTCATCCTGACCGCGCGCGCCGACGAGGTGGACACCGTCGTCGGCCTCGACGCGGGCGCCGACGACTACGTCACCAAGCCCTTCCGGCTCGCCGAACTGCTCGCCCGTGTCCGGGCCCTGCTCCGGCGCGGCGCCGCCGAGCCGGCCCAGCCGCCCGCCACCCACGGGGTGCGTATCGACGTCGAGTCGCACCGCGCCTGGATGGGCGACGAGGAGCTCCAGCTCACCGCCAAGGAGTTCGACCTGCTGCGGGTCCTCGTGCGGGACGCCGGCCGGGTCGTCACACGCGACCAGCTGATGCGGGAGGTCTGGGACACCACCTGGTGGTCGTCGACCAAGACGCTCGACATGCACATCTCCTGGCTGCGTAAGAAGCTCGGTGACGACGCGGCGAACCCCCGGTACATCGCCACGGTGCGTGGCGTGGGGTTCCGGTTCGAGAAGAGTTAGGCGCACCGTTCGTCGTAAAACAGGCGCACCGTTCGTCGTAAAGCTGCCCGGAGGGCCTCGTGCGTCGCCGTCTGATCCAGTCCACCCTCGCCGTGGTGCTCGTCGTGATCGCCGTGTTCGGGGTGTCCCTCGTCATCGTCGAGACCCGCACCATCAGCACCAGTGCGCAGGAGCGGGTGGACTCCGAGGCGCAGCGGCTGGCCAGCATCGTGGACAGCAGGCTGCTCACCTCGGCGACCGTGGACGCGAAGATCCTGCGTGACCAGGTGGCGCAGGATCGGTACGCCGTGATCCGGATCCCGGGGGAGCGCACCATCGAGGTCGGCACCCGGCTGCCCGGTGACGTGATCCAGGGCAGGGCCGACGGCGAGGAGGGCGAGACCGTCGTCGTCGAGGAGCCGCGTTCCTCGGTGACCCGGGAGGTCGGCCGGACCCTGCTGATCATCGGGCTGGTGGCGCTGCTCGCGGTGATCGCCGCCGTGCTGCTCGCCATCCGCCAGGCCAACCGGCTCGCCTCCCCGCTCACCGACCTCGCGGAGACCGCCGAACGCCTCGGCTCCGGCGACCCGCGCCCCCGGCACAAGCGCTACGGCGTCCCCGAGCTGGACCGGGTCGCCGACGTCCTCGACTCCTCCGCCGAGCGCATCGCCCGCATGCTCACCGCGGAACGCCGGCTCGCCGCCGACGCCTCCCACCAGCTCCGTACGCCGCTGACGGCCCTGTCCATGCGCCTGGAGGAGATCACCCTCACCGACGACCCGGACACGGTGAAGGAGGAGGCGAACGTGGCGTTGACGCAGGTGGAGCGCCTCACCGACGTGGTCGAACGGCTGCTCACCAACTCCCGCGACCCGCGCACCGGCTCCGCCGTCACCTTCGACCTCGACGAGGTCATCCAGCAGCAGCTCGCCGAGTGGCGCCCCGCCTACCGCAGCGCGGGCCGGGCCATCGTCAGCTCCGGGAAGCGGCACCTGACGGCGGTCGGTACCCCGGGGGCGGTCGCGCAGGTACTGGCCGCGCTGATCGAGAACTCCCTCATGCACGGCGGCGGCACGGTGGCGCTGCGCACCCGGGTCACCGGCAACCAGGCGGTGATCGAGGTCACGGACGAGGGGCCCGGGGTGCCCACCGACCTCGGGGCGCGGATCTTCGAGCGGGCGATCAGCGGCCGCAACTCCACGGGCATCGGCCTGGCGGTGGCCCGGGACCTGGCGGAGGCCGACGGGGGCCGCCTGGAGATGCTCCAGACCCTGCCCCCGGTGTTCGGCCTGTTCCTGTCACGTACGCCACTGCGGAAGACGGCGGCGACGGAGCCGGAGGACGGGGAACCGACGGTCCGCTGAGCGCGGCGAGGAGAGTCAGGCCTGCTGCTTCGCCGGGCGCTTCTTCGCGTCCGTCGTCAGGAACGATTCCGCGCTGGCCACCGCTTCCTTGGCCGGAAGTGTGCGGAAGACCCAGGTGCGGTACGACCAGAAGCGGAACAGGGTCGCGACGCCGATGCCGACGAACTTGAAGATGTTGCTCTGCAGCGAGCTGTCCCAGCCGAACCCGTAGGTCGCCGCGTAGAGCACGCCGTTCTCGATCACCAGGCCGACCGCGCTGAACAGCAGGAACAGGGAGAGTTCCTTGGTACGGCCGCTCTTGTCGCGGTCCCGGTAGGTGAAGTACCGGAAGCCGACATAGTTGAAGACGATGGCGACGACGGTCGCTATGACGCTCGCCCGCACCACCTGGAGGTCGGTCGAGTGCCGGACCAGGTTGAAGACGAGCAGGTTGACCAGCACTCCGGCACCGCCCACGGCGCCGAACTTGACGGCCTCACGCACGAGCCGGTCGACCCGTTGGCGCGCCGCACTGGCAGGCGCCGGAGGTGCCGCAGGAAGCCCCGAGGAACCACGTTCCATGGCTGTCCAGGCCCCCGTCCGTAGATTTCGTCAACTCAACCATGCTAACCATCCCCCCTTAGTGATCGCCTATGGGTGAGCTCTCAGGACGGCAAAGCCGGGCCGCGAGGGCTGGAAACCGGCCACCGCCGCGTGGCCGATACCCTAGGAGCGTGACGTTCCCGGTAGTCGGCATGGTCGGCGGGGGGCAGCTCGCTCGTATGACACACGAGGCGGGCATCCCGCTCGGCATCAGGTTCAAGCTCCTCAGTGACACCCCCCAGGATTCCGCGGCGCAGGTCGTGAGCGATGTCGTCATCGGCGACTACCGCGATCTCGACACGCTGCGTGACTTCGCGCGCGGGTGCGATGTGATCACCTTCGATCACGAACACGTACCCACCGAGCACCTCCGGGCGCTGGAGGCGGATGGCATTCCTGTCCGCCCCGGCCCGGACGCGCTCGTGCACGCCCAGGACAAGGGCGTGATGCGGGCGAGGCTCGACGCGATCGGGGTGCCGTGCCCACGGCACCGGATCGTGAGCGACCCGGCCGACGTGGCGGCCTTCGCGGCGGAAGGCCTCGCCGAAGGCGCCGAGGGGGACGGTTTCCCCGTCGTCCTCAAGACCGTCCGCGGCGGCTACGACGGCAAGGGCGTGTGGGTCGTCGACGACGTGACTGGGGCCCAGGAGCCCTTCCGCGCGGGCGTCGCCGTCCTCGCCGAGGAGAAGGTCGACTTCGCCCGGGAGCTCGCCGCCGACGTCGTACGCTCCCCGCACGGCCAGGCCGTGGCCTACCCGGTCGTCGAGTCCCGCCAGGTGAACGGCGTCTGCGACACGGTGATCGCGCCCGCTCCGGACCTGGACCCGACGCTGGCGCTGCGGGCCGAGGAGATGGCCCTGACCATCGCCAAGGAACTGGACGTCGTCGGGCACCTCGCCGTCGAGCTGTTCCAGACCCGCGACGGACGCATCCTCGTCAACGAGCTCGCGATGCGCCCGCACAACTCCGGCCACTGGTCGATGGACGGGGCGATCACGTCCCAGTTCGCCAACCACGTCCGCGCGGTCCTCGACCTCCCGCTCGGCGACCCGCGCCCGCGTGCCCCGTGGACGGTCATGGTCAACGTGCTCGGCGGCGACTACCCGGACATGTACTCCGCGTACCTGCACTGCATGGCCCGCGACCCCCAGCTGAAGATCCACATGTACGGCAAGGACGTGAAGCCCGGCCGTAAGGTCGGTCACGTCAACACCTACGGCGACGACCTGGACGACGTGCTGGAGCGCGCCCGTCACGCTGCCGGCTACCTGAGAGGCACGATCACCGAATGAGCCCCGCCCACCCGTCGCCCGACCACCACCCCTCAACGAGCGCTGACGCGCGCTCTGTTCCATTGGTTGGCATCGTCATGGGTTCGGACTCCGACTGGCCCGTCATGGAGGCCGCCGCCCAGGCCCTCGACGAGTTCGAGATCCCGTACGAGGTGGACGTCGTCTCCGCGCACCGGATGCCCCGCGAGATGATCACGTACGGGGAGCAGGCCGCCGAGCGCGGGCTGAAGGTCATCATCGCCGGTGCCGGCGGCGCGGCCCATCTGCCCGGGATGCTCGCGTCCGTGACGCCGCTGCCGGTGATCGGCGTTCCCGTCCCGCTGAAGTACCTCGACGGCATGGACTCGTTGCTGTCCATCGTGCAGATGCCGGCCGGTGTCCCGGTCGCCACGGTCTCCGTCGCCGGCGCGCGCAACGCGGGCCTGCTCGCGGCCCGGATCCTGGCGACGCACGACGAGGAACTCCTCGTCCGGATGCGGGAGTTCCAGCAGGAGCTGAACGACCAGGCCACCGAGAAGGGCAAGCGGCTGCGCGCCAAGGTCGAGGGGTCGGGCAACGGCTTCGGCTTCGGGAAGTGACCCCGGTGACCCCGGCGACCCCGATCACCCCGGTGACTTCGGCGACCTCGCTGGACGAAGCCCGGGAGCTGCTGCGGGAGTTCCCCGTGGTCGACGGGCACAACGACCTCCCGTGGGCGCTGCGCGAACAGGTCCGCTACGACCTCGACGCCCGCGACATCGCCACCCACCAGGGCGCCCACCTGCACACCGACATCCCCCGTCTGCGGGCGGGCGGGGTCGGCGCGCAGTACTGGTCGGTGTACGTGCGCTCGGACCTGCCCGACCCGGTCCCGGCGACGCTGGAACAGATCGACTGCGTACGGCAGTTGCTGGCCCGCTACCCGCGGGACCTGCGCCCCGCGCTGACGGCGGCGGACATGACGGCGGCGCGTGGCGAGGGCCGTATCGCCTCGCTCATGGGCGCGGAGGGCGGCCACTCGATCGCCGACTCCCTCGCCACGCTGCGCGGGTTGTACGCCCTCGGTGTCCGCTACCTGACCCTCACCCACAACGACAACGTGGCATGGGCGGACTCCGCGACCGACAGGCCCCGCGTCGGCGGTCTTTCGGCCTTCGGCCGTGAGGTCGTGCGGGAGATGAACCGCGAGGGCATGCTGGTCGACCTCTCGCACGTGGCGGCCACGACGATGCGGGACGCGCTGGACACCTCGTCCGCGCCGGTGATCTTCTCGCACTCCTCGTCCCGGGCGGTGTGCGACCATCCGCGCAACATCCCGGACGACGTGCTGGAACGCCTGCCCGTCAACGGCGGCGTGGCGATGGTGACGTTCGTCCCCAAGTTCGTACTCCAGGCGGCCGTGGACTGGACGGCGGCGGCCGACGAGAACATGCGCGCGCACGGCTTCCACCATCTCGCCACCACCCCGGAGGCGATGAAGGTGCACCGCGCCTTCGAGGAGAGCAACCCGCGTCCGATCGCGACGGTCGCCACGGTCGCGGACCACCTCGACCACATGCGTGAGGTCGCCGGCATCGACCACCTCGGCATCGGCGGCGACTACGACGGCACGGCGTTCACCCCGGACGGCCTCGGCGATGTCTCCGGTTACCCCAACCTGATCGCCGAACTCCTGGACCGCGGCTGGTCGAAGCCCGACCTGGTCAAGCTGACCTGGCAGAACGCGGTACGGGTCCTGGGCGCGGCGGAGGACGTGGCCCGCGACCTCCAGTCGACGCGGGGACCGTCCAACGCGACGATCGCGTCACTGGACGGCTGACCCTGGGGGCGCGGGGCCCTGCGGGCTGGCGGGCGTCAATCGCGCGTGATCGTGTAGCCGAGGCCTCGGACCGTCCTGATCAGCGACAGCTCGACCCGGGTGCCGTCCCGCCAGACCGCGCGGCGAGCCACGTCCACCGTGAGACCGCCGCGCAACAGTCGGCTCTCGTCGGCCCGGTCCCGTTCCAGCAGCTCCTGGAGACGCGCTACGGCCTCGGCGAGCGCGAACGGCTTGGTGACGTGCCCGTCGGTGCCCGCCATCACGCGGCGCACCGCGGCCCGGGCCGCCGGGGCCTCCTCGCTGGGTCTCCTTCGAGGAGGCCCCGGCTTTCAGGCCGGGGAGGAAGAAGCAGGGGCCGTGGTCAGACCGGGTCGATCCGGCAGAGGCAGAAGGGGTGCCCGGCCGGATCGGCGTAGACCCGGAAGTCCCTCTTCTCGTAGTCCTCCCGGTCCAGGACGCGCGCTCCCAGCGCCAGCACCTTCTCCTCGGCCGCGTCGATCTCCTCCCAGGTGCTCCCGGCGTCGAAGTCGAGGTGGAACTGCTGCGCGTTGCGGTCCGCGCGCGGCCATTCCGGCGGGGTGAGGCCGGGTGCCCGCTGGAAGGCCAGCCGCGGCCCGTCCGGAACGCGCAGCACCACCCAGTCGTCGTCCGCCCCCTCGGGCGTGCCGCCGCCGACCTGTGCGTAGAACTCGGCGAGCGCGCGCGGGTCGGGACAGTCGACGACCACGGAGCGGACGCGTGCGACGGGTGCCATGAGGTCCTCCCAGGTCAGCTGAGACAGAGGCAGAACGGGTGCCCCACCGGATCCGCGTAAACCCGGAAGGTCCGCGAGCGGTCCTCCGTGTCCAGCGCCTTGGCGCCCAGCGCCAGCGCCTCCTTCTCGGCCGCGTCCAGGTCCGCCACGACGAGATCCAGGTGGAACTGCTGCGAGTGGTCGGGCGCGGGCCACTTCGGCGGTACGTACCCGGGAGTGGCCTGGAAGGCCAGCGCCTGCCCGTCCGGCAGCTTCAGCTCCACCCATTCCCCCTGGTCCTCGACGATGCCGCCGAGCACACCGGCGTAGAACTCGGCGAGGGCGCGGGGGTCGGGGCAGTCCAGGACGACGACACCCAGCTTGGCGAAAGCCATGACTTCCTCCTCGAAGTCGGGGTTACCTGCCTTCGGATTCCCCATGGTCGGGGTTACCTGTACAGGCGAGTAACCAGTAACGGTTACTGCATACTCACGCATTGACGGTAACGTCGCAAGCATGAGTGAGAGATTGCCCGCCCCCGGAGGCCTGGACCTGGTCCAGTCCCTGGTGAACACGCTGGACATCGAGTCGGGAGCCGACTCGCTGGACGGGGTGGAGGGCCGGGCGGGGTTCGGCATCGCCCTGGGCGAGCTGGAGTCGGCCCGTGAACTGCGCGAATCGCTGCGTGCGGCCCTGCTCGCCCACGCCGGGCACCCGCCGCACCGCGCGGTGACCCCGCTGGGCGAGTTGCTCGCGGCGGCTCCCCTGGTGGTGACGGTCGACGCGGGCGACGGCTCGGCCGGCCTCGCCCCCGCCGACGCGGACCCGCTGCTCTCCCGGGTCGCGGCGGCCGTCGGCCAGGCGCTCGTCGAGGGCACCTGGACCCGGTTGAAGGCCTGCGAGGCGGCCGACTGCCACTGGGCGTACTACGACCGCAGCCCGGCCGGCCGCGGCCGCTGGTGCTCGATGCAGGTGTGCGGGGCGCGCGCGAAGATGCGCCGGTACCGGGCGAAGGACTGAGCCAAGGGCGCCGCCGTTCGGATCACCCCGAGCCACCGATCCGGGATGACTCGGGACGACCCGAACGGCACCCCCCACGCCTCCTCCTACGCCTCCTCCTCCCGGGCCGCCGTCGCCCGGGAGCCGACCAGCAACAGACACAGCACCGCGATCCCGGCGACGATGCCGGTCAGCACCAGCAGGGGGTCCAGCGGCCGGGCGGCCGAGGCGGTGGACTGGGTCGGGGGCAGCTGCGTGACCGGCGACGCCTGCCCGGCCTGGGCGCCCTGAGGCGACGAGGATGCCTGCGGCGACTGCGGTACGGCCGCCCCGGACGCGCTGGGGGAGGGTGACGAGGACGGCATGCGCATCGTCGGGGGCTCGCTCCTCGCGGTGGTCCGGCTCGGTACGGGCGCCCGGTGTTCCCCCGAGGATCCGGTGTGCTGGTGCGTCGCCGGAGGCGCCGTCGTCGCCGGTGCCGCCGCGCGGACCGTGATGCCGGCCGTCATGTTCGGGTGGACGGTGCAGTAGTAGCCGTACGACCCGGCCGCGGTGAACGTGAAGCTCCAGCTCTGCCCCTTGTTGAGCATGGGGGAGTGGATCGAGACCGGGCCCGAGGTGGTCTTCACGTCGTGCGGTGCCGTGTCCTGGTTGGTCCAGGTGACCGTGGACCCGACGGGGACGGTCAGGTTCGCGGGCGAGAAGGCGTACCCCTTCATGGCCACGCTGAACGAGGCCGCCGACGCCTGCCCGGCCGGCAGCAGCGGCAGCGCGAGGAGCGTGAGCACGGCGGACACGGCGGCACCCCGGGCGGCCCGCCGTGTCGTCCGCCGGGCCGCCCTCACGCGAACTCCGCCGCGACGAGCAGCCGTAGCCGGGTGGCCGGCCGCCGCCATGGCAGCCGGAACCCGGTGGCGCGGCGCAGCAGCCGGTACGGCAGCCGGGCGCGCCCCACGACGAGCAGCCGGTCGTCGGACCGCTCCACCACCCGCAACCGCAGCAGCACGGGGAAGGCGACACCGTTCACGTCGAGATCGCCGGTGAGCTGGAGACGGCCGGGGGTCTCTTCGACGTGCTCGGAGGTGAGGGCGGCGGTGAGGTGGCGGCCGCCGAACTCGAAGCGGAAGCAAGGGTGTTGGCGCCCGACAGCATGCTCGGAGTGCTCGGCGTCTTCGGCGCGCTCGGCGCGCTCGGTGTACGCGGTGTACGCGGCGTGTTCGCCCTGTTCGGCGGGTTCCGTGGCTTCGGTGTCGGCCGGCACGGTGAGGGACGCCCCGGCCAGCGCCACCCGGCGGCGCAGGGTCGGCAACGGGCCGTACCAGGCGGTGAGTTCGGTGAGCGAGCGGCAGGGGTCCACGGTGTACCGGCCGGGCAGGGGCAGGGGCAGCCGGTGGTCGGCGCCCGCGCGCGACTCCGGCGGGGGAGGGACGGTGGGCAGGGTGACGGTCGTCATCCCGGTCTCCTTGGAAAGCGGTTCCCGAAGCATGGCGATGGTGTGGAGAATGGGGTGGGCGCCGCTCCGGCCGGCTGAGCCCCGGCCGGAGCGGCGTCCCTCTGTGTCGCTGACCCCGTCAGCAGCTGGTGGTGAGGAAGTCCGTGGTGGGCGTGAGCATCTGCCCGGCCCAGACGGTGTGCATCTTCGTGTAGCTGTCGACGTCGAGCAGGTCGGTGACCTGCTGCCCCAGCGACTCCTGCAGGTGCGCCTTCTCGACGTGGTTCAGCAGCGCGCCGAGCGTGTCGTCGACGACTGAGCCGCCCCCCTCGACGGCGGGCTTGAGGATGCTCTCCACCCACACCGTGTGCATCTTGATGTACGAGTCGAGCGCGAGAGCGTCCTGCACCTGCTCGCCCGGCGACCGCTCCAGGTGCGCCACGTAGAGGTGCTGGAGGATCGGCATCAGCACGTTCTGGACGCTGGCGCACTGCTCGTCGTCACCGGAACCGCCGCCGGAGGTGCCGCCGGTCGGCGTGGGGGTGGGCGTCGGGGTCGGCGTCGTACCACCGGAGGACCCGCCGGTCGACCCGCCGGTCGACCCGCCGGTCGAACCACCGCTCGTACCGCCCGAGGACCCGCCGGTCGAACCACCGCTCGAACCGCCCGAGGACCCGCCGGACGTACCGCCGGACGTACCGCCCGACGAACCACCGCCGGCCTCGACGACCTTCACCGACGCGACCATGTCCGGGTGCACCGCGCAGTAGTACTCGTACGTCCCCGCCTTTTTGAAGGTGTACGACCACGAGTCGCCCTGGTTCAGGGTCCCCGAGTCGAACTTGACCGGGGCCTTCGTGGTGGTGACCGTGTGCGGCACGCTGTCGTGGTTGGTCCACTGGACGGTCTGGCCGACCTCGACGACGAGTTGCTTTCCGTCGCCGAACTTGTTGCCCATGATGTCGACCTGGTGGTCGGCAGCGGGGGCGGCGGCGGGCTGTGCCTCGGCAGCGGCGGCCGCGGGCGCCTGAGCCGCGCCCGCGGTCTGCTCCGAGGAACCGGACGCGGAGACCGCGCTCAGCAGCCCGAGGCCGAGCACGGCGGCCAGCGCCGCACCGAGCCCGGCGACCAGCAGGCCCCGGTTCCCGGTGGGCGGCCTGCGCCGCCTGTCACCGGACTCATTGCTGTTCTTCACTTCGACTCCTTTGTGCTTGGGGGGAGTTCAGCGGCCGGGGTCGGCCGTGACCAGCAGACTCGTCACGGCGAGCACGACGAGGACGAGCCCCGTCTCGACCGCGACCGAGTAACCGAAGGGCCGCACGGTGGCGGCGTCGCCGCGCAGCAGCACGGCGAGATCGAGGCGGGTGCGCACCCACTGGCGGCTCGCGTAAGCGGCGAGCAGCACGCACCCGAGCACGCCCGTCTTGACCAGCAGCAGCTGTCCGTACGAGGTGTGCAGCAGAGCGTCGTACGAGCCCACCACCTGCCAGGCGAGCACCAGCCCGGCGCCGACGATGGCGGTGACGCTCACGGCCGCGAGCCGCGAGTAGCCCGACACCACAGCCGCCAGCTCCGCGGCCCGCCGACGCGGCAGTACGGCCAGCGCGAGCAGGGCCAGCCCGCCGATCCACAGCGAGGCGCCGAGCAGATGGACGAAGTCGGCGACCGCGCCCCAGGACGGTTCGCCGCCCTCGGAGTTGTGGCCCGTCATGCCCGTCGTACGCAGCAGCCCGAAGGTCACCGCGAGGGCGCCCACCCGCCAGCCCGGGGAGCGGGAGGTGCGGGCCCCGCCCTGGAGCAGCGCGCCGAGCACCACCGCCGCCAGCACCCACAGCAGACCGCGCGCGGCGAGCACGACACCGGGTTCGGTGGCCAGCACCTCCGCGTAGGTCGCCGGGCGCAGTGCGTCCCGCGGGCCGCCGAAAGAGGTGTAGGCGCCCTGGAGGCCGATGGTGGCGACCGTGGCCAGCAGTCCGGCCGCCCAGCCGAGCACGAGCAGCGCCCGGGCCCGCGGTACGTCCGCGCCGCGCGGCCACAGCAGCGCGAGGAAGGCGAGACCGCCGACGAACAGGGCGAGGGCGAGATAGCCGGTCCAGCGGGCGGCGACGAGGGCCTTGCGCACCGAGGGGGAGGGCACGGGAGCTGCGGCGACGGTTTCGTCACCGCCGGTCTTGGTGGCAGCCGCGCCGACGGCCGGCGCGCCGACGGTGAGGGCGATCCGGCCGGAGGAGGCGTGTCCGTCCTCCTCGTCGACGACGGACCACACGACGGCGAGCTCACCGTGCTCCGGCGCGGCGAGCGCCACCCGCACGGTGTCCTCGTCGCCGCCCGGCGCATGGGACACCGGCAGCCGGTCGCCGCCGTCCACGGTCATTACCCGGACGCCGGTCAGGTCGACGGCCTCGTCGAAGGTGAGGGTGAGGTGGTCGGGGGCCCGGGTGAGCTCGGCGCCGTCCTCGGGTGAGGAGGAGACCAGCTCGGTATGGGCGGAGGCGGCCTGGGGCGCCCCGACCAGGGCGTAGAGGAGCGGGGTGAGGAGGAGCAGCAGCAGGGTGCGGCGGAGCGGCGGCGTCACGGCGTCGCCTCCGACCCGGGGGAGGCGCTGACGCCGAGGAGACCGGTCAGGGAGAGAGGGGCGAGACCGACGCAGGGGGACAGCTGCGGCTCGGGTGTCTCGTCGGTGCCGTCGAGCAGCCCGAACACCGGCTGGGTGAGCCCTCCCAGCAGCGGCCGTACGAGTGTGACCTCGCCGTCCTCGCAGGTGTCGCCGTCGGCGGGAGTGGAGCCCGAGGGGGACGGGGTGGGCGTGGGTGCGGGGGAGCCGGTGCCGGCGGGCGGTGCGGTCTGGTGGCCGCTGTGACCGGCCTCGCCGGTGCCTGCGGGGCCCCCGGGGCCGCCCGCCTGGCCGCCGGTGCCGTAGCCGGAGCCCACGCCGATCCCGCCGTATCCGGGCAACTCGCCGTTCCCGGCAGGGAGTTGGCCTGCTCCGGTGCCGGGGGCCTGCGCGCCGGCGCCGGCCGGGGCGGTCGGCTCGGGGATCGCCGGCGCCGTGGCGACGGGCGGTGGCGTCGGAGAGGTGGCGGCCTCTCCGGAGGCGGAGGGGGCGCCGATGCCCGACGCGTAGCCCAGCACGATCACCACGGCGCCGACGAGGGCCCCCGCCACCAACTCGTCGCGGTGATCCCGTGGCAACTCCGCCCTGTGGAACAAGGGCATGTTCACTCCTGGCATGGTCAGGTCAATCCGCATGGGGGTGCGGCGAATGACCACCAGTGGAGTGGAGAGCGGATTCCGCGCGAATACGCCTCGGTTAACCGATTGTTGCCTAGCTCTCCATCGTGGGGGTGCCCACTGTGAGAACGGTCCATTCCGCATGCCGCTCGAATGGAACCCGGATGGAATTCGAACTCATGTTGATGATTCTGAGGAGGGTGGCATGTGCCGTCCCCGGGAAACAGGCCCCAACCTTGGGGAACTCACCCCAACGCCCCCTGTCCCACCGGACGTGGCGACGAATGGCGTACAGAAAATCCCCGCAGATCTGCCTGTTCCTTCACGGAACCCGCGAGAATTCCCCGCCCTCCCGAAAATCCGTCAGGAATTCACGGAACCCGATGCCGATCCCGATGTCGACCCGATATCGATCTCGGTGCCGAGTTCCGTGAGGAGTTAGGTGACGAGTCAGGTGACGAGTCAGGTGACGAGTCAGGTGAGGAGTCAGGTGACGAGTCAGGTGAGGAGTCAGGTGACGAACAATCGCCTCAGGCCGTCGGTCGCCCCATCGCCCGGTACGTCCAGCCGGCCTTCCGCCACAGCTGGGGGTCCAGGGCGTTGCGCCCGTCCAGGATCAGCCGGGTCGCCGCGACCTCGCCGAGCGCCGCCGGGTCCAGCTCGCGGAACTCACGCCACTCCGTCAGATGCAGCACCGCGTCCGCGCCCCGCACCGCCTCCACCGCGGAGTCCGCGTACCCGAGCGTCGGGAAGATACGGCGGGCGTTGTCCATGCCCTTCGGGTCGTACACCGTCACCTGGCCGCCCTGGAGGTGGATCTGCCCGGCGACATTGAGCGCGGGCGAGTCCCGGACGTCGTCCGAGTCCGGCTTGAAGCTGGCGCCGAGCACCGCGACCCGCTTGCCCAGGAAGGCCCCGCCGCCCAGCGCCTCCCGCGCCAGCTCCACCATCTGCCCGCGCTGGCGCATGTTGATCGAGTCGATCTCGCGCAGGAAGGTCAGCGCCTGGTCGGCACCCAGCTCACCGGCGCGCGCCATGAAAGCCCGGATGTCCTTCGGCAGACAGCCGCCGCCGAAGCCGATCCCCGCCCGCAGGAACTTCTTGCCGATCCGGTCGTCGTACCCGATGGCCTCGGCCAGCTTGGCCACGTCGCCGCCGGAGGCCTCGCACATCTCCGCCATCGCGTTGATGAACGAGATCTTCGTGGCCAGGAAGGAGTTCGCGGAGGTCTTCACCAGCTCGGCGGTCGGGAAGTCGGTGACCACGAAGGGCGAGCCGGCGGAGACGGGGCCGGCGTACACCTTCCGCAGCAGCTTCTCGGCCCGCTCGCTGCGCACGCCCACCACGATCCGGTCCGGGTGCAGCGTGTCCTGGACCGCGAAGCCCTCGCGCAGGAACTCCGGGTTCCAGGCCAGCTCGGCGGCCGGGCCCGCGGGGGCGTTCGCGGCGAGATAGGCGGCGAGCCGGTCGGCGGACCCGACGGGCACGGTCGACTTGCCGACGACGAGGGCGGGCCCGGTCAGGTGCGGCGCGAGGGAGGTGATGGCCGCGTCGACGTAGGACATGTCGCAGGCGTACTCACCGTGCCGCTGGGGCGTGTTCACGCACACGAAGTGGACGTCGCCGAAGGCCGCCACCTCCGCGAAGTCCATGGTGAACCGCAGCCGGCCGGTCGACCCCTTGATCCCGGCGACGTGCTTGCGCAGCAGTTCCTCGAGGCCGGGCTCGTACATGGGGACCTCGCCCCGCTGGAGCATCTCGATCTTCTCCGGCACGACGTCCAACCCCAGCACCTCGAATCCGAGCTCGGCCATGGCCGCGGCATGGGTGGCGCCGAGGTAGCCGGTTCCGATCACGGTGATCTTGAGGCTCATGGATGCTCCAGGGGTCCGACTGTGGGGGGCGCGGTGCGGCTTCGGGTACGGCTGTGGGGTACATGAGGTGCGCTGGAAGAGCATAGTCCGGGTAGGGGAACGGACCCGGAAGGCCAGCTTCACGGCTGTCGCCAAGCTCACGTATCACTCGGGTGGGCAGGCCCTTAAAATTTGAGTTACTTAACGGTAATTAGCGTAGGCACCGCAGCGTCTTTGGAGCGTGAGAGACCTTGGCCGGATCGGCTGACTTCGACCTGTACCGCCCGTCAGAGGAGCACGACATGCTCCGGGACGCGATCCGTTCGCTGGCCGAGGCGAAGATCGCGCCGTACGCAGCCGTGGTCGACGAGGAGGCCCGCTTCCCCCAGGAGGCCCTCGACGCGCTGGTGGCCAACGACCTGCACGCGGTGCACGTACCCGAGGAGTACGGCGGCGGGGGCGCCGACGCGCTGGCCACGGTGATCGTGATCGAGGAGGTCGCCCGTGTCTGCGCCTCCTCCTCCCTCATCCCGGCCGTGAACAAGCTGGGCTCGCTCCCGGTGATCCTCTCCGGCTCCGAGGACCTGAAGAAGAAGTACCTGGCCCCGCTCGCCAAGGGCGACGCGATGTTCTCGTACGCCCTGTCCGAGCCGGACGCGGGCTCCGACGCGGCCGGCATGAAGACGAAGGCGGTCCGCGACGGCGACCACTACGTCCTGAACGGCGTGAAGCGCTGGATCACCAACGCGGGCGAGTCCGAGTACTACACGGTGATGGCGGTCACGGATCCCGAGAAGCGCAGCAGGGGCATCTCGGCCTTCGTCGTCGAGAAGTCGGACGAGGGTGTGTCCTTCGGCGCCCCCGAGAAGAAGCTCGGTATCAAGGGCTCCCCGACCCGCGAGGTCTACCTCGACAACGTCCGCATCCCGGCGGACCGCATGATCGGCGAGGAGGGCACCGGCTTCGCGACGGCGATGAAGACCCTGGACCACACCCGCGTCACCATCGCCGCCCAGGCCCTCGGCATCGCCCAGGGCGCCCTGGACTACGCCAAGGGGTACGTCCGCGAGCGCAAGCAGTTCGGCAAGCCGATCGCCGACTTCCAGGGCATCCAGTTCATGCTCGCCGACATGGCCATGAAGCTGGAGGCGGCTCGTCAGCTGACCTACGCGGCCGCCGCCAAGTCCGAGCGCGGTGACAGTGATCTCACTTTCCAGGGCGCGGCGGCCAAGTGCTTCGCCTCCGACGTGGCGATGGAGGTGACCGTCGATGCGGTGCAGCTCCTTGGCGGCTATGGCTACACGCGGGACTATCCCGTGGAGCGGATGATGCGCGACGCGAAGATCACGCAACTGTATGAGGGGACCAACCAGATTCAGCGGATCGTGATGGCCCGCAACTTGCCGTAACTGCTGGTGAACTGACTGCCGAAGGGTGCCCGGATGCTGGGCACCCTTCACTCTTTTGGGTCTACGGAGACATGAAGCATGGAAAGATCCGTGTGTCATGTCCTAGCGTTCTCGTGTGGCCGGGGACTTCCTGGCACACGGCGGTCGTTGCGTGCCGCGCTACTTTCGACTTGTGACCGAAGCATCGTCAGGCGGGGACTTGCCCGCGGGATGGCGTCTGGACGGGGAACAGCTCGTCCACGAAGCCGAGTTGTACGGATGGAAGCTGACTGTCGTCAGCCTGCTCGACGCGCCGTGGGACGGCCCGACGAGCCTCCGCATCGAGCCGCCTGACGATCCACGCGCCACAGTTGGGACGGACGGCATCACAACGGAGCTCATGCGATCGATCTCCCTGGCGGAGATCCGCAGGACAGCAAAGGAACTGCGTGCGCGCCTGGGCCGGTCGACTGACGAAGCCACCGCTGCGGCGGTGCTTCATCGGGTCGAGACGGAGCGGGAGTACGCCTTGATGGCTCGTGAGTACGTGTGTCTGGTGCAGCAGGGTTACCGGAGTCCTGTCACGCGGCTGGCGACGGCGTGGGGGCTCAGCCGGAACACCATCAGCGGCCGCGTCAGGCGGGCACGTGCCATGGGCTTCCTCGACGGGCCGCCGGGCCGACCCGCGGACCGCCTGACCGAAAAGGCCAGGTGGTATCTGAAGGGGGACGACAGTGACTCGGAACGGGACCGGTTCGACGGACGATGAGCCGCTCGTGGCGGTTTTCGAACGATGGGCCACCACGAGAGGGGTGGAGAACAGCAGCGTCAAGCAGTACCGGACGATGCTCAACACGGCTGTGATGCCGTTCTTTGGAGCCGACGGCATCAGGTGTATCACCTCGGCGCACATCGAGAAGTGGGTGGAGTGGATGACGCACTCACGTGCCTATAAGCACTCCACCGTCCGATTCCGATTCAGCATCCTCATGTCGGTGTTCAGTTGGGCGACCGAGCACGGGCTGGTGGACACCAACCCGTGCAGGCCAGTGATCCTCCCCGTAAGTGGCGCTCGGACACACCGAGATCAGCGAGCGGACGTCCACATCCCCAGCACGGAGGCAGTGCTCGGCGTAGTTGCGGCCGCTCCGGAGCGATACAGGGGAATGCTCTGGCTGATGGCTGGCTGCGGGTTACGTCTCGGCGAAGCCATGGGCCTCGGCCGTGACCGAATCTCCTTCGGCAACCAGCTGATCACAGTCGACCGGCAAGTTGCCTGCGACCGGGACACTGGATCGGGTCGATACGGCAGCATGAGGCTGCGCCACACCAAATGGCGTGAGGATGGGGAGCGGGGCGTCGAGTGCCCCTGCCTGACGTTGTGGCCTTGGCCCTGCGCCGTCACCTTAGGGACTACGACACCTGGGGTGAGGACGAGTTGCTGTTCAGCAACGCGACGGGCACCGGATTGCTCTACCCGTACTACTGGTACGGCAGGATCTGGCGTCCAGCCCTTGCCGCAGCCGGTATCGAGTACTTCAAGCCTCATAGTCTCCGGCACTTCTACGCAGCGTCGCTGCTGAGCCAGGGGGTCGCGATTTCCGAGGTCTCGGCCTGGTTGGGCCACATGTCGGTGAGCTTCACCGAGCGGTACTACTCCGATTTGATGCCTGACGCCCCCGACCGCGCGAGGCTCGCGATCGACGGCGCCCTGGGACCGAATCGACAGGAGGCGGCCGCAATCGGCAGGCCTGAGCTTCTACGGGCGGCGTCGGTATAGCGAGCCGAAGGAACTGCCGAGCGGTCAGATCGCTCAGGTGTCCGCTCGACAACCCCGGTCGATGGATCACGTGCCTATCTGGCCGACTGGACAAGCCAGTTCAGGCACCGCGCGATTCCGCGAACAGGTCACCAGGGCAACGGTCAGGTACGAGGGGCGTTCGAGATAGAAGCCGAGCGAGACATCAGCCCCCGAGTCCAGCCGCTCAGCAGCGGAGTTCACGAGAAGGGCCAGGTGGGTCGTGTCGCGCTGCGCCTCTGATGAAAATCGGGGTGCGTACTCGGCCAGCCGCTCCCCGAGCCATGACGCTGCTTCCTTCGCCTCATCCCACGTGCCACGAACCAGTGAACGCGGCTTGACGAGCCAGAACGCTGTTTCCAGGGGCGGTAGATCAGAAGTGGGGAATTCTGCGGCCACCTCGCGGTAGCGCTGGATCAGTTCCGGCTTGCTTCCGGCCGGGGGCGGCTCGGGATGTGGGGGCCGCCGTAGTGCTTCCTGGTCGAAGAGCTGTTTGGGGCCGGTCCACAGATAGCCGTGATGGTGCACCAGTCGTTCCTGTTCGGTGTTGGCGGTCGCGGGACCAACCGGTCCCGGCCCTGTGGAGGGCTGGACCGGGACCGGTTGGAGGGGGCGGAGGGTTAGACGTTCAGGCCGAACCGCGCCGGGTCGATACCGGCCGCGTCCAGCTCCTCCGTGGTGAACCGCAGCGGCTGAGCGTCCGGCCGCTTGCTGTCACTCAGGGCCCAGGCGTCGTCGCCGATGCGGGCCAGGGTTACGCACCCTTCGGTGCAGGGGCCTCCGCACGCCTGGACGAACGAGGCCCCGTCGATGTTGAGCCCGTACAGATCAGTTCCGTTCTGCATCGCTGCACCTTCCTGCTCAACTGATCACGGCCATGACTGGCCGCCGCCGCCCATGTCGGACGGGAGTTCAAGGGAGGGAGAGAGGTGGGCGTGCGGTGCCCCCGGAACTAAGGCCCGGGTTCCTGGGCAGCGGCCGTCAGGCTCCGCGCCTCGGCCACGACGCGAAGCGCCTCGGCTATCTGCTCGATGTACTCGGCGTTGAGCATTCCCACGTGCACGAGCGGTGTTCCGGAATGGGTGACCATCGGTCGCAGATGCTGCTGCACGCGCTCAGGGAGGCCGAGAGCGGCCAGCGCTTCGCGGAGCACCTTGGTGGCGTTGTCCGCCCGAGTGCGGCTGTCACGCCACGTCTGCATATCCATCAGTGCGCCTCCGTCTGATGCCGGCGCAGCTTGACGTTGCAGTCGGACACGGCGCTGTAATCCCCTGCGGAACGCGCATTCTCGCGGGCAACCGACAGGGACAGGCAGTCAGAGCAGCCAGGCACCGCTGAAGGCTCATGCGGGAGTTCGTTCAGGCTGGTTCCTGCCGTGGTCTGGGGCCAAGGATCGGAAGTTCTCTCTTCGATCTCCATGGCGCCATCTTCGGTGGCTCACGGGTGCGGCTCTAG
Organism: Streptomyces sp. NPDC050997; assembly: GCF_040660135.1. Lineage (NCBI taxonomy): Bacteria > Bacillati > Actinomycetota > Actinomycetes > Kitasatosporales > Streptomycetaceae > Streptomyces > Streptomyces sp. NPDC050997. The sequence goes on along the minus strand of NZ_JBFAGK010000008.1, from coordinate 46,121 downwards.
CCTGTTTCCTGTTCCCGCAAAAAGTCATCGCGGATGTCCTCGACCAGACTACGCATTTCGTTTCCAGACAGCGCCACTTGCTCGAATCCATCGAACTTATCGACGTAGAGCCCCACATCCCTGGGGTCTGTGACGGCCACCTCTGCGTGGACCGTTTCTATCGTGACCATTCGGTCGTCGCGGATGACGAACGCGTGATTTGCAATGTCGTTTTGCTGAATCTGTAGGGGAACTATGCGGATGTCCACATGGGAGAGTCGTGAAATGGAAACGATGCGGTCGAGCTGCGCAGCCATCATCTGTGGCGGGACGATTCGCCACCGAAGGACAGGTTCCGTGATGATGAACCGCAGTGCCTTCGCATTGTCGTAGAGGACTGCTTGGCGTTCGAGTCTCCCGCTGATCGTCCGTGTGAGAGCGTCCTCACTCAGGTTGTGACGTTGCAGAACGGCCCGGATGTACTCCGGCGTCTGGAGCAGGCCGGGAACCAGCGCCGGTTGGAACAGCCGCATCATCGACATCTGGGCTTCCAGAGCCTTGGCGGCCTGCTGGCCTTTGTGGACCCCGATGCGCTTCAGAAGTCGCCATGCCGTCGCTTCCGTAGCCGACGCGCGGGCGGCCTCCGTGTACTCCGCCTTGACCTCATCCGAGACGCCGATGGCTGTCAGGATGCGCTCTACGTCCGTCGCGCTGGCCGCGAGCTTCGCATTCTCGATCTTGGACAGCTTGGACGGAGACATGAGGGCGCTGCGGGCTACTGCTTTGGCTTCCTTGCTGGATGCCACTCGCAGTGCCCGCAGCGCGGCCCCGAGCTGTGCTCTGTTCACGTCCCGTACTTGGCCCACCATTCGGTGAACGGTTCAGCGTGCGCGAGTGCCGCGTCACGGTAGCGCGTGAATTCCGCCGCTCGTTCCGGTGGCAGCACTTCCGATCCCAGGTACTTCCCGGTTCCGCCGTAGTTCATCACAGCCACGGACTCGGAGTCGAAGAACCAGAAGTCCGGAACGTTCTCCAGGGGGTTGGGTTTATCGGTGACGTCGAGGATGAAGAACTCCTCACCCCCGGTCATGTTCCTCTGGTAGCCCCACCCGAGTTCGAACCTAAGATAGTCCGTGAGTGGGCGGGACAGGATATGCACCCGGTAAACCCGCTTCCCTTTCTCGGTGTGGGAGCGGAGTTCTTCGATCCAACCCGCGTTGTAGTCGTCCGGCTGCGGCTCCCCGGTCAGGAACGCGTGATAAGTGTCGACGTTCCCGGACTTGCTGTAGTCGTCCAGGGTTTCCAGCCGGAACGCCTCACGCTCGAACGCGTCGAAGAGGTCGCCGAGGTTCCTAGATGAGGTCGTCACGGATGGCCTTTTGGATCAGTTCCATCGGGATCTCGACGAGGGTTTCGTGAGCGGGAATCTGAAGCCCGTGATCGGCTGGAGTCTCGCCCTGTACCAGGAAGGTGCCGCGATCCGTCGCGTAGATCGTCGGGCAGTCCTTGATGTCGCACGTGCTGACCAGCTTGGTGACCTTCATGGTCCTGATTCCCGTCTCGCGTGCTGCTGTCAGTGCCCCGCGTGTGGCTCGATGCTCCCGAGGATGAGGTGCGTGGGTCAAGCGATCACGGTTGACAGAACAGGAAACCGCGTAACCTGCGCCGAGCCTGCTCGTCTGTTGCGCGAACGAACCAGGTGCAGCGGATCGTGATGGCCCGCAACCTGCCGTAGGGCACGCGCCCGCTCCTCTGGTCGCCCTCCGTCCGCTTTGTCGGGTGGAGGGCGTCGTATTTTGTGTCAGCTTCGCAACAGGGCTGCCCTTATTTTCCGACGAACCTTGTAAGGGACATACCTTCGCCCTGCACACTGGGGCCCATGAGCGATTGGCCCGAGGGATCCGACAACCGCGGCAGCCGGTACGGACGCGGCAGCGCAGGCGCGCAGCCCGAGAGCGCCCGTGTGATGCGGCAGGTCCGCCGCGGCTCGGCGGCACCGCCCGGCCAGGGCGGCTACGGCCCCGGCCAAGCGGCACCGCCGTACGGCGGGATCCCGCAGCAGCCGTCGTACGTCGACGGCGGTGACGGCAACGCCTACGGCAACGGGTACGACAGCGGCTACAACACGGGCCAGGTCTACGGCGGTGGCCCCGGCGGCGGTGGCCCCGGCGGCCCCGGCGGCGGCAGAGGGCCGCGCCCCGCGCCGAACTGGCGCCGCCGCATCAAGTGGACGGCGATCACCGTGACGACCGTGCTGGCCGTGACGACCGTCGCCACGTACTTCTGGGCCGACTCCAAGCTCAACCGCGAGGTCGACCTGTCCAAGGTCATCGACCGGCCTGAGACGGGCGCCGGCACCAACTACCTCATCGTCGGCTCCGACAGCCGTGCGGGCATGTCCGCCGAGGAGAAGAAGAAGCTGCACACCGGCTCCGCCGAGGGCAAGCGCACCGACTCGATGATGCTGCTGCACGTCGGCAGCAACGGCGACACCCTGGTCTCCCTGCCCCGTGACTCGGACGTGGAGATACCCACGTACACGGGCTCCGACTCCGGCAAGACGTACCAGGGCAAGGGCCGGCACGTGAAGCTGAACGCGGCCTACGCCGAGGACGGCCCCGAACTGCTGGTGCGCACCGTCGAGTACAACACCGGCCTGCACATCGACCACTACGTGGAGATCGGCTTCGCCGGCTTCGCGAACATCGTGGACTCGGTCGGCGGCGTCGAGATCGACATCCCGCAGGACATCAAGGACACCAAGTCCGGCGCGGACTTCAAGAAGGGCAAGCAGACCCTCAACGGCGAGGAGGCCCTCGCCTTCGTCCGTACCCGGTACGCGCTGGCGGGCTCCGACCTGGACCGCACGAAGAACCAGCAGAAGTTCCTGAACGCGCTCGCCAGCCAGGTCGCCACCCCGAGCACCATCCTCAACCCGTTCAAGCTCTACCCGACCATGGGCTCGGGCCTGGACTCGCTGATCGTCGACAAGGACATGGGCCTGTACGACCTGGGCAAGATGTTCTGGGCGATGAAGGGTGTCAACGGCGGCGACGGCAAGTCGATGAACATGCCGATCTCCGGCTCCTCCGGCGGCAACCTCGTCTGGGACAAGGCGAAGGTGAAGACCCTGGTCGAGGAGCTGAACAGCGATGAGAAGGTCACGGTCGAGTGACTGACCCGAGCGGCAGAGCACCCTTCGACGCGGTGCTCTGCGACGTCGACAACGTGATCCGCTTCTACGACCCGTCCCGGCTGTACGCCCTGGAACGCGCGGCCGGGCTGACCGAGGGCACCACCATGAAGGTGGCCTTCGCCCCGGAGACCGATCTGCCGCTGCTGCTGGGGCGGATCGACGCGCAGGAATGGGTGCGGTCGATCGCCGAGGGCCTGACCGGTCTTGTGCCCGAGCCGACGGCCTGGGACCTGGGCACCACCCTGCTGGAGTCGCCGTTCCGGGCCGACGCCGAGGTGGTGTCCCTGCTGCGCCGGGCCCGCAGCCATGTCCCCCTGGTCCTCGTCAGCAACGCCACCCTCCGCCTGGAGGACGACCTCGCCGCGCTGGGTCTGACCGACCTCGCGGACCACGTCGTCAACAGCGCCCGCGTCGGTATGGTCAAGCCGGACCCGCGTATCTACCGGCTCGCCGCGTCCCTGGCCACCGTCCGTCCGGACCGCTGTCTGTTCGTCGACGACAGCGAGGAGAACGTCGAGGCGGCCGCCGCCGTGGGCATGCGCCCGCTCCACTTCCGCGACCCGGCGGACCTGGCGAGAGCGTTGGAGCCGCTGTTCTCGTAGGGCCCGAGCCCCCGCACCGGCCGCGAACCAGGGGCACCCCGCGGGGTGCCCCCGGGCTCGGTGGGCGGGTCACATCGTGGCGCCCGCCATCGCGCGGCAGGTCTCGGCGCAGCGGCGGCAGGCCTGAGCGCAGGCCATCATCTGGGCGTCGTCGGGCATCGACATGCAGGCCTCGGCGCACATGTCACAGGCCTTGGCGCACATGGCGCACATCTCGGACGACATCGGGGAGCGGCGCATCATCATGTCCGAGCACATACGGGTCGTCTCGGAACAGTCGATCAGCGCGCGCATGATCTGCATCTGGGCCTGTCCGCCCATCTGCATACAGGAGCTCATGGTCTCCTCGCATGCACTGTGACAGGCCATGCACGCCTCGACGCAGTCCTGCGTTTCCTTGCTGAGGGCGGTGGCGGTGGGCTGTTGCATGGTTCCTCCTTCGGTGGCGGGAACCGCGGGATCGGCTCCCGCACCTCCGTCCTACGCCTGCTCGCCCGCCTCCGCCATGGGGTGGACAAAAGCAAACGAACGGAATCCGTGTCGGAGGTTCCATGTCAGGGGGCACAGCGTCGGAGTGCCGGGCCCTACGAGCACCCCGCGTCGTCCCCCCGCATCACCCCGAACTCGCCCTGATACGGGTCCTCGGCCTCCACCTTGCGTACCTTCATGAAGTCCGTGCCCGCGATCACCTTCAGCGTCGCTCCCTGCCCTTTCGCCGCCCGTAGTTCACTGCCCGGCAGGGCGGTCGCCAGCGACTTCGCGGAGCGGTCCCAGCGGGGGTCGTAGACGACGACGGTCCGCTTCACGGAACGGTCGGCCGCGTCCACGGGCCGGTGCGTCGTACGGAATCCGGTCGACGCCAGTGCGTTGTCCACGCGCTTGCCGAGGCCGGCCGTGTGTGTCCCGTTCTCCACCTGGACGCGGATCTGCTGCGGGGCCACCCCCACCCGCACCGCCTTTCTCTTCTTGCGGTGCGCGGACAGTGGCCGGTCGTCGCGCAGGGACCGGAAGAGCCGCTCGGACTTCCTCGGGTCCCATTTCAGGGTGGAACCGACGCCCTTCACGACGTATGCCATCTGACCGATCGGGACGGTGGTGAACTCCGAGGACGACGGGGAGAAGTTCCGCATCGCCCGGCCCAGGTCCAGCAGTTCGCCGGTGCCGAAGCCCTTGTCGGCGCGTACGGAGCCCAGTACGGCCCGGATGATGTCCCGGAACTTCATCGGGTTGAGGAGGATCCCGGAGGAGGTCGCCCGCCCGATCAGGGCGGCCATGAAGCGCTGTTGGCGCTGCATCCGGCCCAGGTCGGAGGTGCCGTCGACGTGCCGGGCGCGGACGTACTGGAGGGCCTGGCCGCCGTGCAGGTTGTGCCCGCCGGGCGGGAGGTCGAGGCCGGTGTAGGAGTCCTTGAGGTGGTCGATGGTGCAGATCCTCACCCCGCCGAGGACGTCCACCGTCTTCATGAAACTGGTGAAGTCGATCTCCAGATAGTGGTCGATCTTCACATGGGTCATGTTCTCGACCGTGCGCACGGTGAGGTTCGGGCCGCCCTCCGCGTACGCCGCGTTGATCTTGATGGGGTGGCCGACGTGCTGCTTCCCGGTGATCCGGTCGGTGTGCGCGGGCGTCACGGCGTACGAGTCGCGGGGCAGGCTCACCACGCTGGCCCGCTCACGGTCGTCCGAGATGTGCACGATCATGATCGTGTCGGTGCAGCGGCAGGGGGCGCCGCCGAGCCGGTACTTCCGCCGCTCGACCTCTGTGATCTTGTCCCGGCCGTCGGTGCCGACCAGCAGCACGTTCATGCCGTGACCGGCCTGCGGACGGTTCTTCATGTCCTTGAAGGGGTCGACCCGGGCGATGTCCGCGTCGAGGCTTGTCACCACCGTGTGGCCGATCCCTGCGGACGCGAGGACGACCACCGACAGCGTGGTCACCGTCCGCATGGCCCAGCGCGGCTTCTTCCGCCGTTCGGGCGGCCGCGGCGCGCTGCGCTGCGGCAGGGGGCTGCGCTGCGCCGGGGTGGGGGAGCGGCGGGGCGGCGTGGGCATGGCGGGACACCTCCGCTAGGGCCGAACGTGGGATCGTGAGCACCGTAGGTCCATACGATCTGCGACCACGGGCGCCGCCCCGGGTGGGGCGCACTGGTGTCCCCCGTTCGCGGTAACGTGAGCCCCCTATGAACGCCAAGCCCGACGTGCAGCTCCCCGCCGTTTCTGTGATCATGCCCGTCCTCGACGAGGAACGGCATCTGCGCGGAGCCGTCCAAGCGATCCTCGCGCAGGAGTACGCCGGCGAGATGGAGGTCGTGATCGCCCTCGGTCCGTCCACGGACCGTACGGACGAGATCGCGGCCGAGCTCGTCGCGGAAACCGCGTCCCACACGAACAAACGTGTGCACACCGTCCCGAACCCGACCGGCCGCACGCCCGCCGCGCTGAACGCCGCGATCAAGGCCTCCCGCCATCCGATCGTGGTGCGCGTCGACGGGCACGGCATGCTCTCGCCGAACTACATCACCACCGCCGTACGGCTCCTGGGGGAGACCGGCGCGCAGAACGTCGGCGGCATCATGCACGCCGAGGGTGAGAACGACTGGGAGCACGCGGTCGCCGCCGCCATGACCTCGAAGATCGGGGTCGGCAACGCCGTCTTCCACACCGGGGGCGCGGCCTGCGAGGCCGAGACCGTGTACCTCGGGGTGTTCCGGCGTGCGGCGCTGGAGCAACAGGGCGGCTACAACGAGGAGTTCATCCGCGCCCAGGACTGGGAGCTCAACTTCCGGATCCGGGAGGCGGGCGGGCTGATCTGGTTCTCGCCGGAGCTGAAGGTGTCGTACCGGCCGAGGCCCTCGGTGCGGGCGCTGGCCAAGCAGTACAAGGACTACGGCCGTTGGCGGCACGTCGTCGCCCGCTACCACGAGGGCTCCATCAACCTGCGCTACCTCGCCCCGCCGACCGCGGTGTGCGCGATCGCGGCGGGGATCGTGGTCGGCGCCGCGCTCACCCCGTGGGGCTTGGTGATCCCCGGCGGTTATCTCGCGGCGATCGTCCTCGGTTCCCTTCCCGCGGGCAAGGGACTGCCGTTGAAGGCCCGGCTGCGGATCCCTGTCGCCCTCGCCACCATGCACATGTCGTGGGGATGGGGCTTCCTGACCAGCCCGAAGTCACTGGCGAAGAGGGTCATCGCCTCGCGCCGCCCGGCGGTTCGCGCGGACGTCACCTCCGGCTGACGGGGAGCCGGGGCGACCGCGCCCGCCGCGGTCGCCCCGGTCCACTCACCGGCTCAGCTGGCGCACTGCACCTTGTCCGCCGTGGACTTGTCCACGTTCGGGGTCTTGGCCGAGGCGGCGTTGAGCTTGATGCCCGCGCCCTTGAAGTCCTCGCCGAGGATCAGGGTCATCGTGGGCAGACCCTGCGCGTTGGCCACGCTCTCGCCCGGCTTCATCGCGGACCCGGACAGGCCCATGATGTCGGCGAGCCGACGCGCCTGGTCGGCCTGCTCGGGGGCGTACTCCAATGTCGTCTTCGCCTGCGTGGCCTCCGCGTTGCCCGCGTTCTCCGACTTGCGGACGCCCTCGCTGTTCTGCAACTGGTCGAGTTCCTTCTGCGCGCTGCCGGCCACCGCACCGCCGTTGAGAATGCGCACCCGCACCTCGGAGGCGTCCGCCTTGGTGCCCTTGAGCCGCGCGGCGATCTCGGCCTTCTCCTTCGCCTGCTCCTGCTTGACCTCGGTGAACGACACGTCGTTCTTGATCATCTGGAAGACCTGGGGTGCCGTCGAATCGTCGAAGACCACCGTCGCCCTGACCTTCTCGGCGGGGTTGTCCCGCACCGGGGTCGTGGTGAAGGTGATGTTCTTCGTCGGCACCTTCTTCAGCTCCAGGGCCATGTCCTTGAGCGTGCCGACCTTGCCGATCGCGCTGTCCACGGTCAGCGCCTCGGTGGCGGCCTCGGCGAGTTTCAGCAGCTTCGTGGGGCTGGTGAGGGTGTCGCCGGAGGCCATCTTGCGCATCAGCGAGCCGAGGAACTGCTGCTGCACCTTGATCCGGTCCAGGTCGCCCTCGTTGCCGAAGCTGTGGCGGGTACGCAGGAAGGCGAGGGCCTGCTCGCCCTCGACGGTGGACTCGCCCTTCGGCAGGACGAGCTTCGACTCCTTGTCGTCGACCGCCTTCGCCACGCACACCTCGACGCCGTCCACCGCCGTGGTCAGCGTCTTGACCGCGTTGAAGTCGGCCATCATGAAGTGGTCCACCGGGATTCCGGTGTTCTCCGTCACCGTGCGCATGGTGCAGCCGGGGTCCCGGCCGTCCTCGCCGAGGCTCCTGTTGAACCGGACGTTCTGCAGGCCCGAAACGGTCTTCTCGGTGCCGTCGTCCTGCTTCGTCGGGCAGTTGGGAATGTCGACGATGAGGTCGCGCGGGATGCTGAGCGCGGTCGCGTTCGAGCGGTCCTTGGAGACGTGCAGCAGGATCGTGGTGTCGGCGTGGCCCACGCTGCCCTTGTCGCCGTAGCCCTCGTTGCCCTCGCCGGTGCGCTTGTCGGTACCGATGACGAGGATGTTGAAGGCCTCGTCCTTCTTGAAGTTGCTGGCGCCCGCGTCACCGACGTCGGTCGTCTGGACGTTGCCCTCCAGATGCCGGAGGTAGAAGTAGCCGGCGCCCGCGGCGGCGACCATGACGAACGCCATGGTGCCGCCGGTCCACAGCACGGCCTTCTTGGCCTTCGACGCCTTCTTGGCCGGCCGGTGTCCGCGCCGCCCCGGCAGCGGCTCCTCGGGCGCACCGGGGCGTCTGCGAGGGGGCGGTACCTCGCGCCCGGGGGACGAGGGCGGCGCCGTACGCGTACGGGCCGTACCCGCTCCCCGGGGCCGGGGAACCGTCGACTTGGGCGCGATCGTCGACGGCGACGCGACCCCCGACCGCGGTGCGGAAGGGGCCAGTCGCAGTTCGTATTCGCCGGTGTCCGGGTTTAACACCCACTGGTCGGCGGGGTCGATGTTCTCCGCCCGCCCACGGCCTTGTGTGTCCACCGTTTCGGAATCCTCCGTCTGGGCCAGACCTCGTGGCCGGGGATCACTGGACCGCTCACACTATCCGCACACTTCGACGGCGAGTGAATTTTCCTGAGGATTCAGTGGAGTGGGAGTTCGACTACCAGCGGTAGGGCTGGTACACGTCCATGCATTGACCGTCGTCCGAGCCGTTGATGGCATCCGAGCTACTGGGCAGGTCACCGGCCTTGGGAGCCGACGTCTTCGGATACGCCGTGCCCGTACGCCAGTCGGCGCCGACGACGACCGTGACGCCGGACACGTCTGTCGACTTCTTCACCGAACTCACAGGAATCCCGAGGGATTTGGCGACCGCCTGGGCGTCGCCCTCCAGTTCGGCGCTCGGATAACGCACCACGGTCCGGTCCTCGGAGACCGCCGCCGAGGAGTCCCGGGCCGCCTTCGTGAACCCCTTCCCGACGAGCGCCTGGGCGATCGTGCCCGCGCGGCCGGACACCGGACCGAGCGTGGAGGTGCGGGTGGCGTTGGTCACCAGGACGCCGATCTGGTCCTTCGCCGCGGCGGGGTCCTCGGAGGTCTTCTCGGTGCTCGCGGTCTGCTTCGCGTCCGTCTTCCCGTCGGTCTTCGTGCCCTTGTCGTCGAAGGGCACGTCGTCACGGAGCATCGCCCACATCTTCTCCGCGTCGGCGCCGGCGGGCAGCAGATGGTTGGCGTCCTCGGGGTCGGGCACGGTCGGCATCGTCGTCATGGTGATGCGGTCCGTGGGCACCGTCTTGAGCTGCATCCCGAGGTCGTACAGCTTCTTCACCGTGCCGATCTCCTCGGAGACCTTCAGGGACTTGGTGGCCGACTCGGCCAGGTTCATCAGACGGCCGGTGTCGGTGAAGGCGTTCTGGTCCTTCAGCGTGCGGATCATCGAGTTCATGTACATGTGCTGGGCCCGGGCCCGCAGCGGGTCGCTGCCCCAGGCGTGCCGGGTGCGCAGCCACTGCAGCGCCTGCTTGCCCTGCACCTTCTTCGTCCCGGCCGTCAGCTTCAGTCCGGAGCCGCCGGGCACGCGGGGCAGCGGTCGGTCCCACACGTTCTGGTTCACACAGACCTCGACGCCGCCGATGGCGTCCGCCATGCTCACCACGCCCGCGAAGTCGATCGTCATCCAGTGGTCGACGTAGATCCCGGTGAGGTTCTCCCAGGTGGTCAGCGTGCAGCCGGCTCCGCCGCGGGCCAGCGACTCGTTGATGATCTTGTTGGTCGCGGAGAACTTCTCGCCGGTGTCCGGGTCCTCGCACTTGGGGATGTCGACCCGGGTGTCGCGCGGGATGCTGACCACCGCCGCGCTCTTGCGGTCCGCGGACAGGTGGATGAGCATCTGCACATCGCCCAGCGGCGGGTTGCCGCGGTTGTCCCTGCTGCCGCCGAGCGCCACGTTCGCGTCGGAGTTACGGCTGTCCGAGCCGATCAGCAGGATGTTCATCGGCGTCTGGCCGGCCGCGTTCGGCTCCGTCTTGCGGGCCTTGGAGTCGCCGCCGCTGCGCTTGCCCTTCTGGATGTTGCCGTTGAGGTGCTCGTAGTAGAGATATCCGGCGCCGGCCGTGCCAAGTATCAGCACCGCCAGGGTCGTTGCCGACCACCGCAGCACCCGGTGCTTGCGCCCGGGCAGTTGCCGGTTGCGCCGCCCGCCGTGTCCGCCCCCCGTGTCACGTCTGCCGGAGCCGTCCCCGCCTCCCGCCTCGCCGCCGGAGCGCTCCTTGCGTCGGCCGGTCCCGCCGTCCCCACGGCGGCCGCCCTCCCGGCCCGCGGCGTCCTGTTGGACGTCCGGTCGGGTTCCCTCCCCATGCACGCTGCTGCGCGTCATCTCCCCTGTCTCCCCACCCTCGCACCATCGAACGGGCCTGTCGTACGTCCCTATAGACGTACGACAGGCCCGTCAGGTCACTTGGCGCACTCGACCTTGTCAGCCGTGGACTTCTGAACGCCCTCCGGCGCCTTCGTCGGAGCGGTGAGCGATACGCCGGCCTCTTCGAAGTCCTTGCCCAGAGTCAGCGTCATCGTCGGCAGACCCTGGGAGTTGGTGACGCTCTTGCCCGGCTTCATCGCCGATCCGGACAACCCCATGATGTCCGCGAGCCGACGTGCCTGGTCCGCCTGGTCGGGAGCGTACTCGAGGGTGGTCTTGGCCAGCTCCGCGGGCGCGTTGCCGGCGTTCTCGGACTTCACCACGCCCTCGTCGTTCTGCAGGTACTGGAGCTCCGCCTGCGCGCTGCCGGCCACGGCACCGCCGTTGAAGATGCGCACCCGCACCTCCGAAGCTGCCGACTTGGCGCCGTCCAGACGGGCGGCCACGGCGGCCGCCTCCTTCTTCTTCTGGGCCTTGACCTCGGTGAACGACACATCGTTCTTGACCATGTCGAAGACCTGCTGAGCCGTCGACGGGTTGACGACGACGGTCGCCTTGACCTTCTCCTCCGGGTTGTCGATCACCGGCACGGTGGTGAACGTCAGGTTCTTGACGTCGAGCTTGCCCAGCTCCAGGCCGAGGTCCTTGAGCTTGTTGATGCTGTCCAGCTGGGAGTCGACGGTCAGTGCCTTGGTGCCCGACTCGGCCAGCTTTATCATCTTCGACGGGCTGGTCAGCGTGTCATTGGACTTCAGCTTCCGCATCAGCGCGCTGAGGAACTGCTGTTGCAGCCCGATCCGGCTCAGGTCACCGCCGAACCCGACGGCGTGCCGGGTGCGCACGAACGCGAGCGCCGTCTCGCCCGAGATGTGCTGCGTCCCCTTCTTCAGGTCCAGGTGCGAGTCCGGGTCCTTGAGGTCCTTGGCGAGACAGACGTCGACCCCGCCGACCGCCGTGGTCAGCGTCTTGACCGCGTTGAAGTCGGCGACCATGAAGTTGTCCGGCTTGACCCCGGTCAGCTCGGTGACGGTCCGCATGGTGCAGCTGGGCGTGCGCTCGTCCTGGCCGAGGCTCGTGTTGAAGCGGACGCCCGTGGTGCCGGGGATGATCTTCTGGGTGCCGTCCGCCTGCGTGGTGGGGCAGTCGGGGACGTCGACGATGAGGTCGCGCGGGATGCTGAGCGCGGTCGCGTTCGTACGGTCCTTGGAGACGTGCAGCAGGATCGTGGTGTCGGCGTGCCCGACGCTGCCGGCGTCGCCGTAGCCCTCGTTGCCCGAGCCCGTGCGTTTGTCCGTGCCGATCAACAGGATGTTGATCGCCTTGTCCTTCTGGAAGCCGCCGGTGCTCGCACCGTCGTCGGAGATGGACGTGATGTTGCCGTTGAGGTGCTCTATGTAGAGGTAGGCGCCCCCCGCCCCGGCCACCAGCACGAACGCCATCGTGCCGCCGGTCCACAGCAGGGCCTTCTTGGCCTTCGACGCCTTCTTGACCGGCCGGCGTCCGCGCCGCCCCGGCAGCGGTTCCTCGGGGGGCGCGCCACGGCGTCTGCGCGGCGGCGGGACCCCACGGCCGGGGGCCGCGGGCGTCGCCGTACGGCCGCGTGTCGCGCCCGCCCCGACCGGGGCGGTGGAGCGCGGTCCCGGTACCGCCGACTGCGGTGCGGAAGGGGCCAGTCGCAGTTCGTATTCGCCGGTGTTCGGATTGAGCACCCACTGGTCGGCGGGATCGATATCGTCCGCCCGCCCACGGCCTTGCGCGTCCACGGTTGTCGATTCCTCCGTCGGGGCACGCGGCGCCTTCCCCTCCAAGGCGCCCGGGTCTCGGTCACACGGTGCACGGCCGAAGGACAGACCTGGCCGGGTGCACCGGGTCGCTCACACTAACCGCCCACTAAGGCGTAGAGCGACGTCGGTGACATATTCCACTTCCCTACAACCGGGCAATTCGCTCATTTTCTCGGATGAGGGTTCATCACCTTGGCAAATGCTTTACTCACAGGGGCCTTCGGCGGCCGTGTTCCCGCGGAAGGTGGGTGCGGGGGAAGCATCGCTCGCGGGCGCGTCCAGATCCTTTTCGCCCGTTTTCCCGGGCTCGCGCGTCACTGCGGCGGGGTCGCCGGTGCCGTACCCGCTGTAGTCGCTCTCGATCCCCGCGGTCGAATTGCGGCTTTTCGTAGCTGAATTCCGTGCACCGGCCGCCGTCACCGCGACCGGTTTGTCCATGCGCAATCGCTCGAACAGTTTCTCGGCCTCGGGCTCCACGAGTTGGTCGCGATTGGCGTTGTAGACGTACGACTCCCGTGGCACGGTGAGGAATTGCACACGTTCGGTGGGGATGTCGCGCACCCCGCGCGCGAGTTCGTACAAAGCGCGCAAGCTGGCCAGACCCGGGTCCGTCGTGAGCGAGGACGTGGCCGCGTCCAGCACGGGGTAGAGCCGCACCGGATTCAGCAGGACGTCGTTGCCGCGCACCTTGTTGACGAGGGCGCCGAGGAAACGCTGCTGACGGTCCATCCGGTCGGTGTCGCTGCCGTTGCCCAGCGACTTCCGCGCACGCACATAACCGAGGGCCTGCTCGCCGTCGAGCTTCACCCGCCCCGCCGGAAGCCGCAGCTTGGCCGCCTTGTCGTGGATCGGCTCGGCCAGGCACACCTCGACGCCGTCGACCGCGTCGACCATGTCCTTGAACCCGTGGAAGTCGAGGACCACGTAATGATCGACGCGGATGTTGGTGAGCCGCTCGACGGTCCGGACCGTGCAGGCCGAACCGCCCACCTGGAAGGCGTAGTTGAACATCGCGAACATGGGCTCGGTGCGGCCGCCGTCGCGCCGTCGGCAACCCGGCACGTCCACCATCAGATCCCGGGGCAGCGACACGGCGGTGGCGCTGCGCCGCCCGGCGGACAGATGCAGCAGGATCGTCGTGTCGGACCGCGCGGTCCCGGAGTCCCGCCCGTAGCGCCGGTTCCCGTTCCCCGACCGCGAGTCCGACCCGATCACCAGGATGTTCTGCGCCCCCGCGACCAGCGAGGTGGGCCGCTCCCGCTCATACCGGGCGAGCTCGGCCGCGGCCTCCTCGTCCGGCGTGATGTTGCCGTCGAGCTTCGCGTAGACGGCCCACCCGGCCCCGCCCGCCGCGAGCAGCAGGACCACGACGGCCAGCCCCACCCCGCGAATCCACCGCCGCCTGCGCCGCCGTGCCAGCCCACTCCCGCCGGCCGAGGCCCCCACCCCCGGACCGAGGCCGACGTCGGCGCCGTTCCGTCCGGAGGGCGCGCCTGCGGTGTCGGTCACGTCGGATCCACCCCTCATGGCGTACGAGCGCGTCGTGCGGGCTGCTCCTACGACGATGGCGCGGACGGCGCGCCGGGGGCGGGTGGAGTTGAGCCGAACGGGTGATGCGGGGGTGTCCGAAGGGGGGTGCGGTGGCTCTCCGAGCGGGGAGGTGGAGGCTGCCCGAGCGGGGGCGCGGAGGCTCTCCGAGTGGGGACGCGGAGGCTCTCCGAGCGGGGGTGCGGTGGCTCTCCGAGTGGGGGCGCGGAGGCTCTCCGAGCGGGGGTGCGGTGGCTCTCCGAGCGGGGGCGCGGTGGCTCTCCGAGCGGGGGCGCGGTGGCTCTCCGAGCGGGGAGGTGGAGGCTGCCCGAGCGGGGGCGCGGAGGCTCTCCGAGCGGGAACGCGAAGGCTGCCTGAGCGGGGGCGCGGAGGCTGCCCGACGGGGTCGCCTACCTCGCGGTCGTGGTGACCCGCTCGCTCTCGATCCGCTTGGCCAGCGCGTCCTCGCCCAGCTGATCCAGGTTCCGGCACAGCACCACGGAGCCGCCGGTGGCCAGCGGCGCGTACAGCCCGGCGTTCAGTCCCTCCCAGGTGTCGTACGACAGCCCCGACAGCAGCCGGGATCCAGGCCCCGTCAGCCCCACCACCGTCGCCTCCGCCCGGGCGCGCTCGACGATCTCCGCCCCGCTGAACCCCCGCCCGGCCACGATCAGCGCCGGCTCCTCGGGATCCACCGGCGCGAACGGCGCGAACCGGTCACCCTGACTCGGAACTTCGACGGCGTAGTCCGCGAACCCCGCCGGAGTCTGCGGGAAACGCCCGCCGAGCGGCCGTAGGGCCAACGCGACCCGCTCCCCGGAACACGCCCGCGCGGCCTCCAGCGAGTCCGGCCCGCTCACCACCACGTCGGCCGCCCCCGGATCCCCGCCGACGTCCGCGATCACCCCCACCGACGAACACGCCAGCAGCCACACCGCGGTCTGCCAGTGCGCGGGCAGCAACAGCGAGACCCGGTCGCCGGGCGCCGCGGCGAGGTCGCCCTGGAGCAGGTTGGCGGTCTTGGCCACCCAATTGGCGAAGGTGACCACGGACAATTCGACACGTTCGCCCGTGGCATCGTCGTAGAAGGTCACCAGCGGGCGTCCGGGGTCCGCGGCGAGCGCGGAACTCAGCAGGTCGGCAGGGGTGCGGTCGGTGGCGTTCACCCACCGAAGCGTACGCGGGCCCGCCCCCGCGCATCGAGCCGCCGGGCCCCCGCCGCGCCACCGGTTCGGCGCAACGTCGCCCGACGGCCCGTCAACTCCCCGATGGACAGATATGTATTGCTATGTCCAGTATCGGGAACATGCGTGGATTCCTTGCTTCCTCGATCGGTGTCATGTGCGCGGCCGCCCTGGCTCTTTCGCTGACCCCGCCCGCGGCCGCGGCGAACACCCCGGCCCCGGCGGGTGCGGAGGCCGTCGCGGCCCTGACGGACAGTGCGGCCTCGGCGACCGCGAGACGGTTGACCGCGGAAGCGTCCGGCGGCACCCAGTCGCTGCCGCTCGCGCCCCTCGCCCGCGACCGCACCCCCGGCTCCGCCGCCGAACAGGGCCTGCCCCGCCGGGGCGTACGGCACTTCTCGCTCGTCGGCGTGGTCTGGGACGACCCCGCCACCGAACTCCACGGCCGCGTCCAGGTCCGTACCCGCGCCGCCGGCACGGGCAGGTGGTCCGGCTGGCAGGACGTCGAGACCCACAACGCCGAACACGCGGCCGACCCGGACACCGCCGAACGCAACTCGGGCCGCGTGCGCGGCGCCACGGCCCCACTGTGGGTGGGCGACTCCGACGGCGTGGAGGTACGCGTCCGGGCTGACGCCGAGAGCCAGGTGCCCAGCGCCGACGGGACCACCGGCAGCCCCCGTACGGCGACGGCGACCTCCCCCCTGCCCGCGGGCCTGCGCCTCGAACTGGTGGATCCCGGCGTGGAGGCGGCCCCGGCCGCACCAGGCGCCACCGTCGCGGACACCGTGGCCGGCCCCACCACGGTCCGCGGCAGTTCCCCGCAGGTCCTGGCGGACCGCACCACCGTCCGTGGCATCGCCCCGACCGCCGAACCGGCCGCGGCCCTCGCCGCCGTGGCGGCCTCCGCCGCCAACACCGAACTGTCGGTTCCCCTCGGCGCCACCGAGATCCCGGCGCTCGATCGGAAGGCGACGGAGCGGGAGCTGTCGGCCCTGCGGGCCGGCGAGTCGACGAAGTCGCTGCGGGCGAAGCCGTACATCGGACCGCGCCCGCGCATCGTCACGCGGCGCGGCTGGGGCGCGAACGAGAAGCTGCGGGAGCAGTGGTTCGGCTACACGAGCAAGGTCAAGGCGGCCTTCGTCCACCACACGGCGTCCGGCAACGGGTACCGCTGCGCGCAGGCCCCCTCAGTCATCCGCGGTATCTACCGCTACCACGTCGTCAGCATGGGCTGGCGTGACATCGGCTACAACTTCCTCGTCGACAAGTGCGGAAACATCTACGAGGGACGTGCCGGGGGCGTGGCGAAGCCGGTCATGGGCGCACACACGCTCGGTTTCAACACCAACAGCATGGGGATCGCCGTCCTCGGCAGCTACGGCACCACCAAGCCGTCCGCCGCTTCGGTGACGGCCATCGCTCGGCTCGCCGCGTGGAAACTCGGCCTTCACGGGGTCAATCCGCGTGGAAAGACATACCTGAAGTCCGGTGGTGGCAATCTCTACCGAAAAGGAAAGAATGTGCGACTGAATGTGATCTCCGGTCATCGGGACGGCTTCGCCACGGAGTGCCCCGGCCGAAAGCTCTACGGCAAGCTCGGCACGGCCCGCACGGCCGCGGCCCGCTACCAAGGACGCTAGGGCGGGGCGGGGCGGGGCGGGGCCTGGCCCCGGACTCCGACCCGGACTCTGACCTGGACCCGGGCCTGGATCCGGACCTGGACCCGGACCTGGCCCGGGTCGGCTCAGGAACGGGAACCGTTCGAGAGTCGGCGGAGTCTGTTCGACTGGCCGGAGGACACATTCGCCGCAGTCGGGGACAAGGGGCTGAATGCCGCCTGGCCGTCGACAGCAGCACACAACGGTCTGCATACACTGTCCGGTCGAAAGACAGTTCGGCCGGTCCCGGCAGGAAGCGGAGACGACAGGTGACAGAAGCGATCCTCCTGGTCGGCGGCAAGGGCACCCGGCTGCGCCCCCTCACGGTGCACACGCCGAAGCCCATGGTCCGCGCGGCCGGGGTCCCCTTCCTCACGCACCAACTGGCGAGAGCGAGAGCGGCGGGCGTCGACCACATCGTGCTCGCCACCTCGTACCTGGCCGAGGTGTTCGAGCCGTACTTCGGCGACGGCTCCGCGCTGGGCCTCCACATCGAGTACGTCACGGAGGAGGAGCCCCTCGGCACGGGCGGCGCCATCCGCAACGTGGCGGCCCGCCTCCACTCGGGCCCCGACGACCCGGTCCTGATCTTCAACGGCGACATCCTGACCGGCCTGGACATCCGCGCGCTGGTGGACACCCACGAGACCACGGGCGCGGACGTGTCGTTGCACCTCACCAAGGTCACCGACCCGCGCGCCTACGGACTGGTCCCCACGGACGACACGGGCAGGGTCCTGGCGTTCCTGGAGAAGCCCCAGACCCCCGAGGAGATCGTCACCGACCAGATCAACGCGGGGGCGTACGTCTTCCGCCGCTCGGTCATCGACACGATTGCGGCGGGCCGCCCGGTCTCGGTGGAACGCGAGACGTTCCCGGACCTGTTGGCGGCCGGGGCCCACCTGCAGGGCATGGTCGACTCCACGTACTGGCTGGACCTCGGCACCCCGGCGGCCTTCGTCCGCGGCTCGGCCGACCTGGTCCTGGGCCGGGCCCCGTCGCCCGCGGTCCCCGGCCGCGGCGCCGACCGCCTGATCCTCCCCACGGCCACCGTGGCCCCCGACGCCAAGCTGACGGGCGGCACGGTGGTCGGCGAGGGCGCCCTCGTCTCGGAGGGGGCGCGGGTCTTCGGGTCGACGATCCTCCCGGGTGCCGTCATCGAACCCGGCGCCGTCATCACCGACTCCCTCATCGGAACCCGCGCCCGCGTGGGCGAACGCTCCGTCCTCACCGGGACGGTCATCGGCGACGGCGCGGTCATCGGCGCCGACAACGAACTCCGCGACGGGATGCGGGTGTGGTGCGACGCGCGTATCCCGGCGGGGGCGGTGCGGTTCTCTTCGGACCAGTAGGCGGGGGTCAGTTGAGAAGTAGGCGGGGGCCGGTAGGCGGGGGACCGGTGGGATTGGTCGGCAGATGGGGGATGGGGCCTGGGGGGGAGTCCCTCTGGGGGGGAGCCCCAGGGACATCTCCATGACGCCGGCCGGCTTACAACCGCCCGATGTCCCCCCGGGGCATCCGCGGCGCCCGCCGAGCCGGAACCCTCCCGCTCAGCAGGATCAACCGGGCCGCCCGATGGCGCTGCCCCGCATACGGCTCCAGCAACTCCAGCATCACCGAGTCGTCCGCGTCCCGGTCCCCGGCCAACGCCCACCCCACGATCCCCGGCAGATGCAGATCGCCCACGGTCACCGCGTCCGCCGCCCCGTGACTGCGCTGCACCACTTCCGCAGACGTCCACGGCCCGATTCCCGGCAGGACCTCCAACCGAGCCTGCGCCGCCGCCGCCTCCATCCGAACGGCCTCCTCCATCCGACCCGCCACCCGGACAGCCCGCAGGATCGTCGACGCCCGCTTGTTGTCGACGCCGGCCCGGTGCCACTCCCACGACGGGATCAACGCCCACGTCCGAGGCGTCGGCATCACCCACAGCCGCCCACCCGCCGCGGGCCCCGGCGCCGGCTCCCCGAACTTCCGCACCAGCGACCGCCACGCCCGGTACGCCTCGTCGGTCGTGACCTTCTGCTCCAGAACCGACGGAATCAACGACTCCAGCACCAGCCCGGTGCTCGTCAGCCGAAGCCCCGGCCGCCGATGCCAAGCCCCCGCCACCACCCGGTGCCGAGGCGTGAACGCGGCCGGGTCGTCATCGGCGCCCAACATCCCCGGCAGCCGATCCAGCAGCCACTCCGCGCCCGGCCCCCACGCCTCCCCGCGCACCTCACCCCCGACCGCCGCGACCCGCAGCGTGCCCGGCCCGACCGGCGTCAGGCTGGCCCGCCACACGGACCCGTCCGGCATTGCCCGGAACGTCGGATCGCCCGGCCCCCGCCGAAGCGGCCCGAGCACCAGCCCGAGATCGAGCGGCCAGTTGGGCACCCACCTCCGCACCCGCCCCGCGGCCACCGGCGCCGCACCGCGCGCGGCGGGCACGACGACCTCCCCACCGCGCACGGTCGTACGCGTGGGCCGGGGAGCGAACCGTCCTGCCACGGGTGAGTTCCTGAAGGTGTCGAGGATGCCTGACGAGACTAAGCGGTACATACGACCACCGGGTGCCAACAACGCCCAAGGGGCGCGGGGCTGCATCGATATGCGGCTCCGCCGCGCGGGCGCGACCAGCCCCCACAAGCCCGCAGTCGCACACGTGACCCTGGGCCCCCAAAACCGTAGGCGTCGGCTCACCCAGCGGAGCGTCACCGCACCTCGATGAAGTCCCCCGCGTCCCGCTCAGCCCGCGCCCGCGGCTCCTCCGCCGGATGTCCGACCGCCACCGCCCCCATCGGATCCCAGTCCTCCGGCAGCCCCAGCACCTCCCGCACCACCTCACGGCAGAACATCGTGGACGACACCCACGCCGACCCCAGCCGCTCCCCGGCCAGCGCGACGAGGAAGTTCTGCACACCGGCCCCCGTGGCGACCACGAACATCTCCCGCTCCGCCGCGTCCCGCCGCGGGTCGCCGTACGTGTGCGACCCGTCCATGACGAGACACGGCACCACGAGATACGGCGCGCCCCGCAGCACATCCCCCCGCCGCACCCGCTTGGCGATGGACTCCTCGCTCTTCCCGTCCCGCCGCAGATCGGCGATCCAGGCCTCACGCATGGCGTCCAGCAACCCGGTCCGCGCGGCCTCGGACTCCAGCAGCACGAACCGCCACGGCGTCGTGTGGTGCGGCGCCGGCGCCGTCACGGCCGCGGCCACGGCCCGTCGGACGGCGCCCGGGTCGACCGGCTCGTCCGTGAAGGCCCGTACCGTACGCCGCTGGGTCACCGCGGCCCGTACCGCTTCCGAGGTGCCCAGCCGGAACATGTCGTCGCGCGCGACGCGCACCATGGTCCGCGCACCCTCACTGTGTTCCTCGGCCACCATGTGCGCCAGCCCGCGCACCACGGCGACCGGCAGCCCTGCGGTCTTGCCCTTCACCAGGTCTCCGGCGGCGGCCAGTTCGTCCGCCGTCGCGACGACCGTCGCGCTGAGCGGATTGCCGTGCGCGTCCGTGCCGCCGCGCAGGTCGTCGAGCACCCGCACTCCGGCGGCGCCGATCGCCACGTCCGTGAGCCCCGCGCGCCAGGGCCGCCCGAAGGTGTCGGTGACGAGGACGCCGACGTCGACACCGAGGGCGCCCCGCAGGCCGTCCCGGATCGCCCGCGCGGACGCGTCCGGATCCTCGGGCAGCAACAGGACCGTCCCCGAAGGGGTGTTGGAGGCGTCGACACCGGCGGCGGCCATCACCAGCCCCTGCCGGTTCTCGACGATCCTGAGCGCACCGCGCCGCGCCACGACCCGTACGGTCTCGGCGTCGATCGCGGCCTCCCGGTCGGACGCCCGCAGTACACGCCCCTCCGCCTTCGACACGATCTTCGAGGTGACGAGGAGGACGTCCCCGTCGGCCAGCCCCGGCTCGGCGGCGGCGATCAGCTTGGCGAGGTCGTCGCCCCGCTGCACCTCGGGGAGCCCGGGCACCGCCCAGACCCGGTAACCGTCGACAGGTACGCCGCTCAAACCGCCCGCACCTCCTCGGCCAGCGTCAGCGCCTCCCGAGCCATCTGCGCGGACGCCTCGAGGTCGGTCATCATCAGTGGCACGGCCCGGCACCGGATCCCGGCGGCCTCCACCCGCTCCACCACGCCCGCGTCCACGGTGTCGACCAGCCAGCCGTCCAGCAGTCCCGAGCCGTAGTGCTCGGCGACCGCCGAGGCCGTCGTCTCCACGCCGACCGCCGCGAGCACCTTGTCCGCCATCCCGCGCACGGGCGCGTCCCCGACGATGGGGGACAGGCCCACCACCGGCACCCCGGCGTCGGCGATCGCCTCGCGGATGCCGGGCACGGCGAGGATCGTGCCGATGGAGACGACCGGGTTGGAGGGCGGGAAGAGCACGACGTCCGCCTCCGCGATGGCTTCCAGGACGCCCGGTGCCGGCTTGGACTGCTCCGCCCCGACCGGCACGATCGCCTCGGCCGGCACACCGGCCCGCAGCCGCACCCAGTACTCCTGGAAGTGGACCGCCCTGCGCTCCCCGTCGACGTCGACGGCGACATGGGTCTCGACCCGGTCGTCCGTCATGGGGATCAGCCGTACGCCCGGCTTCCACCGGTCGCACAGCGCCTCGGTCACCGCGCTGAGCGGATAACCCGCACTGATCATCTGCGTCCGCACGATGTGCGTCGCGAAGTCCCGGTCGCCGAGCCCGAACCACTCGGGCCCGGCTCCGTACGCCGCGAGCTCCTCCTTGAGGTGGAAGGTCTCGTCGGCCCGCCCCCAGCCCTGCTCCTCGTTGATGCCGCCGCCGAGCGTGTACATCACCGTGTCGAGGTCCGGGCAGACCTTCAGCCCGAAGAGGTGAATGTCGTCCCCGGTGTTACCGATGACCGTGACGTCCGCGTCCGGCGCGGCCCGCTTCAGACCGCGCAGGAACCGGGCACCACCGATGCCGCCTGCCAGAACCACAATGCGCATGGGCCAAGTCTTGCAGGCGGGTACGACAACGCGTCACGCGGTCACGTGAAGCGTCAGCCGGTCCCGCCATGCGTCAGGCGGTCACGACGTCCACGTCGTCGTAGGTCGCGGGGGCCGCGCACGCCATGGGGGCCTCCCCGGTCGCACGCGGTGGGGACTGGGGGAGCATCGGCATCTCGGTGAGGCCCGGGTAGTAGACGTGCAGGCTCACGGCCGGCTCCAGCGCGTCGTTGACCACCTCGTGCACGTACCCCGGGGCGAAGACCCGCTGGGCGCCCGCTCCCAACGCGCGGGTGCCCCGATCGGTCCGCTCGGTCAGCGTGCCCTCCAGGACGGTCAGAATGCCGGAGGAGCGGCCGTGGCCGTGCAGCCCGCTGCCCTGCCCCGGCACCCAGGACAGCAGCCACACCTCGTAGCCGGGCCCGGTACGCAGCCGGTGGTACCAGCGCGTGGTCGCGTCGTACCGGACGAGGTGCTCCCACTGGGAGCGGTCGGCGGCGAGGGAGCGGGCCAGGCCGACGAACTCGGCGACGGTGGCCGGGTGCTCACGCGGGGCCTGGAGCAGGTGCGGGACTTCGAGGAGGTCGCCGGCGATCTGGATGTCGCTGTCGCTGTTCATGGGATGGGGTGTTTCCTCGACGGAAGAGTGGGGGCTGGGTGTCGCGTACCGTCCGCCCGGGTCGCGAGCGGGAGGGATGCCCGGTGAGGGCTCGATCCGGGTGGGGATCAAAGGAAACAGCAGCCGAGTCGCGGTGGACTCACGTACAGCCGGAGCGCGTTGGGCTCAACAGCTGGGACAGCAACAACAGCTACAGCGAGCGTGGGCAGCACCGAGGGACCCGGCCGAGCGGGTCGAGGTGAGTGCCAAGTTCGCGAGCATGCCCACAAGGACATCGGTTCACACCTTCACTGTCAACTCGGGACTCGCGAAGTGGGACATGTTTCACCTCATCCGGTCCATCTCCGAGGTGAAAGGTTTGTGCAGGCGTCACCCGGGACACATGGGCACAGCCGGGTGCGCAAGCCCCGTTGTGATCCCGTGATCCGACTGTGATCCGGTTCGCTGCGGCGCGCGTGTCGGAACGAGATCGAACTCCCGGGCGTCCTTCTCCGTACAGGTCCGGAAAGACCCTGCGCGACATGGGGCACCCTCTCGGGCCCAGTCTGGTTGTCAAGGTTTATGCCGATTTGAACACTTTCTGCTAGGCCTTGGTTCCGCAGAGTGAATAAGGGACCCAATAGCAGATCTCGGCTTGACTCGCCCGGAGCAGCACACTTGTAATTTCACTCGTGTCGTTCAGCCGAATTCGGTAACGGCTAGATCACGGGGACGCGAAAGACAGACGAGGGGCGCACATGACCGAGCTGGTGCAGCAACTGCTGGTCGACGACGCGGACGAGGAACTCGGCTGGCAGGAGCGCGCGCTGTGCGCCCAGACCGACCCCGAGTCCTTCTTTCCCGAGAAGGGCGGCTCCACCCGCGAGGCCAAGAAGGTCTGCCTCGCCTGTGAGGTCCGCTCCGAGTGCCTCGAGTACGCCCTCGCCAACGACGAACGGTTCGGCATCTGGGGCGGTCTGTCCGAGCGTGAGCGCCGCAGACTCAAGAAGGCCGCCGTCTGACCCGAGGGGTATCCGCCTCCCGTCCGCGCACACATACCTTCACGAACGGCCCGTCGCCGGTGGGTTGTCCACAGCGGCGGGCCGTCCTCGCCCTCCCGTCGCCCGGCCACCGCCCCTCATCGAGGCGCTTCGCGCCGCCCCTTTTGGTTCTGCCGATAGTGTGGGCGCTCGTCCGAGACGCCCCGCTGCCCCCTCGGGGCAGAGGCGTCCACCGCAGTCCACCGAACCGGGGCCCGTACCTCGATGTCCGTGCACAGCCACACGGCAGCCCAGCAAGACAGCGCTGCCACACCTGAGTTTCCGCGTCATGTGGTGACCGCGGTCCTCGTCTCCCACGACGGCGCCCGCTGGCTGCCCGACGCGCTCGCCGGGTTGCTCTCCCAGGAGCGCCCCGTGCAGTTCGCCATGGGAGCCGACACCGGCAGCGCGGACCAGTCCGCCCAGCTGGTCACCGACGCCCTCGGCGCCGACCACGTGCTGCACCTCGCCCGGCGGACGGGCTTCGGCCAGGCCGTCGAGGAGGCGGGCCGCACCGCCCCCGTCCTCACGCCCGAGGAGCTGCCGTACCTGAAGCGGCCGAGCGGCTGGGACCCCGTCAGCCGCACCTGGCGCGACGACGCCTACGACCTGCCGGAACTCCCGCACGGAGAACCGGTCCAGTGGCTGTGGCTGCTGCACGACGACTGCGCCCCCGAACCGGACGCCCTGGCCCAGCTGCTGCGGGTGGTGGACAGCGAGTACGAACTGGGCCGGGACGACGTCGCCGCCGTGGGCCCCAAACTCCGCGGCTGGTACGACCGCCGGCAACTGCTGGAGGTCGGCGTCACCATCGCCCACTCCGGCCGCCGCTGGACCGGCCTCGACCGCCGCGAACAGGACCAGGGCCAGCACGACCACGTCCGCCCGGTGCTGTCCGTCTCCACCGCGGGCATGCTGATCCGGCGCGATGTCTTCGAGCAACTCGGCGGCTTCGACCGCCGACTGCCCCTGATGCGTGACGACGTCGACCTGTGCTGGCGCGCCCACGCGGCCGGCTACCGCGTCCTGATCGCCCCGGAAGCCGTCGTACGACACGCCGAGGCCGCCTCGCGCGAGCGCCGCGCCGTCGACTGCGCGGGCCGCACCACCGCCTCTCCGCACAAGGTCGACAAGGCCGGCGCGGTCTACACCCTGCTCGTCAACACGCGCACGGCCGTGCTGCCCTGGGTGCTGCTGCGGATCGTCCTCGGCACCCTGCTGCGGACCGTCGCCTACCTCGTCGGCAAGGTTCCCGGACAGGCCGTCGACGAGATCCGCGGTCTGGTGGGCACCCTGCTGCGGCCCGAGCGGATCCTCGCCGGCCGCCGCAGGCGCGGCCGTCCGGCCGTCGGCAAGGAGGAGACGCGGCCGCTGTTCCCGCCGCCGGGCGCGACGATCCGCGCCACGGTCGAACAGGCCGCGGGCGACCTCTTCGGCAGCTCCGACCCGGAGGCCACCCCCGGCGCCGGCCGGCACGGCGGCGGGATCGAGTCCGGGCCCGGCGGCGACGACGCCGACTTCCTGGAGATCGAGCAGTTCGCCCGCCTCAAGCGCGTCGCCCGCAAGCCCGGCCCGGTCCTCTTCCTGATGCTGCTGCTGGTCTCCCTGGTCGCCTGCCGCGCCCTCCTCGGCGGCGGCGCGCTGGCGGGCGGCGCCCTGCTGCCGGCCCCGGCCGACTCCGGTGAACTGTGGTCCCGTTACCTCGACGCCTGGCACACCGTGGGCGTCGGCGGCACCCCGCCCGCGCCGCCGTACCTCGCCCTCGTCGCGATGCTCGCGTCCGTGCTGTTCGGCTCGACCGGCCTCGCGGTCACTGTCCTGCTGGTCTGCTCGGTCCCGCTGGCAGGCCTCACCGCGTACTTCGCCTCCCGCCCGCTCGTCGAGTCCCGCCTCCTGCGCGCGTGGGCCGCCGTCGTCTACGCCTTCCTGCCCGCCGCCACCGGCGCCCTCGCCGGCGGCCGCCTCGGCACCGCCGTCCTGGCCATTCTGCTGCCGCTCATCGCGCGCGCGGGCATCGCGGCCAGCGGCCTCGCGAACGCCTCCGGCACGCGCGGCAGTTGGCGCGCCACCTGGGCGTACGCACTGCTCCTGACGGTCGCCACCGCGTTCACGCCGATCATCTGGCCCATCACGCTGGTCCTCGGCATCGGCCTGCTGGCCGTGCGCCGCGCCGAGATCATCGCCTACGGCCTGCGCTTCCTGGCCCAGTTCGGCGTCCCCCTGCTCGTCCTCGCGCCCTGGTCGCTGACGCTGCTCCCGTTCGGCTTCTTCCGGGAAGCCGGCCTGGAGTACGGTGCCTCGGCGGCCACCGCCCTCGACCTGCTCGGCATCAGCCCCGGCGGCCCCGGCACGGTCAGCGGACTGATGCTCATCGGCGTGGTCCTGGCCGCGCTGGCCGCCCTGCTGCGCTCCGAGCGGCAGTTCGGCATCTGGACCGCCTGGACCGCGGCCCTCGTCGGCCTGGTCTTCGCGGTCCTGTCCAACGCCTCCACCTGGGCCGGGCCCGCCACCCTCGTCTACGGCCTCGCCTTCCTGGCCGCCGCCGTTCTCGGCGCCGACGGGGCACGCGCGCGCGTGGCCGAGCAGAGCTTCGGCTGGCGCCAGCCGGTCGCCGCGCTGATCGCCTTCGCCTCGGCCGCGGGCCCGCTGCTCGTGGCCGCCGGCTGGATGATCGGCGGCGCCGACGGGCCGCTGGAGCGGCGCGACCCCGTGCAGGTGCCCGCGTTCGTCGCCGAGGAGAGCGGCAGCAGCGACCAGGCCCGCACCCTCGTCCTCGACAGCGACTCCGCCGCCCATGTCGGCTACCTGCTCGTCCGAGGCTCCGGCGGCCGCCTCGGCGACGCCGAACTCACCGCCGCCGACGGCGAGAACAGCGGGCTCGACAAGGTCGTCGCCAACCTCGTCGCCGGCTCCGGCGCCGACCAGACCGACCAGCTCGGCAAGTTCGCCGTGCGCTACGTCCTCGTCCACAAGGGCGCGCCCCGCGAGGTCACCCGCGTCCTGGACGCCACGCCGGGGCTGTCCCGGCTCAGCCAGCAGGACGGCAGCGGCCTGTGGCGGGTCGACCAGGAGGTCGCGCGCGCCACCATCGTGACCGAGTCCGGAACCCCGCGGCCCGTCGCCGCCGGTCCCGTCGACATCCACACCACGATCCCGTCCGGCGCCGACGGCCGCGTCCTGCGCCTGGCCGACACCGCAGCCGAGGGCTGGACGGCCACCCTGGACGGCCGGCCGCTCACCCGCACCACGGTCGACGGCTGGGCCCAGGGCTTCGAACTCCCCGCCTCCGGCGGCAAGCTGGACGTCACCTTCGACGACCCGTTCGCCCACACCGCCTGGCTGTGGGCGCAGGGCGCCCTCGCCGTCGTCCTCGTCGTGATGGCGCTGCCCGGCCGCCGCCGTCACGTCGACGACGACCTCCCCGAGGAGCCCGTCGTCCCCGCCCAGGCCGTCGCCGGCGAGGGCCGCCGCGCCCGCCGTCTGCGCGCCCAGGCGGAGGCCGAGGAAGGCGGCCGGCCCGACGAGTTCCCGGCGCCTCCCCCGGAGGAGGCGCCCGCCCCCGCTCCCGTCCCGCAGCAGTCCTACGGCCAGTGGGACACCCCGAGCTACACCGGCGCCGAGTACGGCAACGGCTACGGCGGCGAGCAGTACCAGGACGCCCAGCAGCAGTACCCCGCGGGCGGCTACGACCAACAGCCCTACCAGGCGGACCCGTACCAGGGCGGCCCGTACGACCCGTACGCGTACGGCGGCCAGTCCCAGCAGACGCCGTACGACCAGGGCTACGGCCAGGAGTACCCACAGCAGGGTTACGACCAGGGCTACGACCCCGCGTACGACCCGGCGCAGCAGCCGCATCCGCACGGCACCGACCCTGAGCAGCGCCCCGACGGGAGCCAGCAGTGAACCGCACCACCCTGTCCCTGATCGGCGGCACCGCCGCACTCGCCGCCGTCACCGGGTTCGCCGCCCTCCACACACCGGACGCCGCCGGCACGAACACCGCGCGGACGGCCGCCGAACTGCCCGTGGAGCGCACCAGCCTGCTGTGCCCGGCGCCCAGCCTCTCCGACCTCGCGGAGACGTCGTACACGTCCTTCACGCCCGTCACCAAGGGCGCCGGGAGCGACGGCAAGGGCGAACTCCAGCCCGCCGCCGGGCAGTCGACGGACGGCAAGGGCGCGACGAAGAAGAAGGCCGACAAGCCGGTCCTGACCCCGAAGGAGCCCGGCACCCCGGTCACCGGGGACGTCTCCGGCGCCGAAAGCCCCGCACTCCTCGGCACCGCCGAGGGCGGTTACGCGCCCGGCTGGACCCTCCAGGAGACCACCGAGGTCGCGGTGGGCACGGGCCGCGGTCTCCAGGGCGTCAACTGCACCGCCCCGGACACGGAGTTCTGGTTCCCCGGAGCCAGCACGGCCGCCGACCGCACCGACTACGTGCACCTCACGAACCCCGACGACTCCGCCGCCGTCGTCGACCTGGATCTCTACGGCAAGGACGGCGCCCTGCAGACCACGGTGGGGGAGGGCATCACGGTCCAGCCGCACTCCAGTGAGCCGGTGCTGCTGTCCACGCTCACGGCCGCGAAGCAGGAGAACCTCACCGTCCATGTGAACGTCCGCAGCGGGCGCGTGGCCGCGTCCGTGCAGGCGCTGGACGACCGGCTCGGCGGTGACTGGCTGGCCGCGGCCACGGACCCGGCGGGCAGCCTCGTCCTGCCCGGCATCCCGAAGGACGCCACCGCCGTACGCCTGGTCGCCTTCACGCCCGGCGACGCGGACGCCGACCTGAAGGTGCGCCTCGCCTCCCCGACCGGGCCGATCACGCCCGCCGGGAACGAGACACTGCACGTGAAGGCGGGCATGACAAGCGCGGTCGATCTCGGGGACGTCACCCGAGGCGAGGCCGGCTCCCTGATCCTGACCCCCACCGACCAGTCCGTTCCGGTGGTCGCCGCCCTGAGGGTCGTCCGCGGCAAGGGGGACAAGCAGGAGACGGCGTTCATCCCCGCCGCCGCTCCCGTCGGCAAGCGCGCGACGTCCGTCCACAACAGCTCCAAGGGCAGCACGCTCGCCCTGACCGCCCCAGGCGGTGCCGCGAAGGTCAAGGTCACCGCCTCGGCGGGCAGCGGCGGCGGCACTCCCGCGTCGAAGACGTTCACGATCAAGGCGGGCACCACCCAGAACGTCGAGGCACCGGTCCCCAGTGGCCTGAAGGGTACGTACGCGCTGACGGTGGAGCCGCTGTCGGGGGGCCCGGTCTACGGGGCCCGCACCCTGGCGGCCACCGAGGACGGCATTTCCGGCTTCACCGTCCAGACCCTGGCGGACGACCGGGGGACGGTGGCGGTACCGGAAGCCGACGAGGACCTGTCGGTGCTGCAGAAGTAGCCGGGCCGGGCGGGAGGACCGGCTGAGGTCAGTCCTCCCCGTACCGGGGATCCACCGTCTCCGGAGTCAGCCCCAACAGCTCCGCGACCTGCTCCACGACGATCTCGTGCACCAGCGCGGCCCGCTCGTCCCGGCCCTTGGTGCGGATCTCCACCGGCCGCCGGTACACGATCACCCGAGCCCGCAGCCCCTCCTGTGAGGGAATCGTGCCGCCCAGGGGAACCGCCTCGTCGTTCCAGGCCTCCCTCGGCCCGTCGAGCCGCGGCACTCCGATCACCAGGAAGTCGATGTCGGCGAGCTGCGGCCAGCGCCGCTCCAGCCGTTCCACGGAGTCCTGCACCAGATCCGCGAACCCTTCCGCACGGCTCGCGGCGAGCGGCACCTGCGGCGGCGCGATCGGGCCGCGCATGCCCCGTCCGTGGCGATCACGACGGCGGGGCCCGGGTCCGGCGGCACGGGGCGTTACGGGGTTGTCCATCACTGGTGAAGCGTAGTCCCCGCCACGCGCGCGTGCCCGACCCCCACGCGGCGTCGGGACGGCATCCGTCCATGCCGCACGCATGTCGGTAGTTGACCATTCCAGCCAAGAATGGGCTCGTTTCCGTATCTCCACGAGACCGTCGACCTCAAGGCGATTGGCATGGTTTGTGTCGAGTGGTGACCGGGCTCGGGGTCGTTCGGCCTCTCGGAAAATGGTGTCGGTGCAGGTCAGAGAGGTGTGTCCGGTGAGGCGTGTGGGGCGTTCCACAACACGACACAGTGGAGTGGCCCGGGGGAGAGTCGTCGCGGCCCGCTCAAGAGTGCGGTACCGTCCAACGTCGTGAGCCCTGTACGTCGCTGTTCGCGAACCGCTTGCGGCCGCCCCGCCGTCGCGACGCTGACGTACGTCTACGCCGACTCGACCGCGGTCCTCGGCCCGCTCGCCACCTACGCCGAACCCCACTGCTACGACCTGTGCGCCGAGCACTCCGAGCGCCTCACCGCCCCGCGCGGCTGGGAGGTCGTCCGCCTCCTCGACAGCTCGGCTCCGGCCCGGCCCAGCGGCGACGATCTGGAAGCGCTTGCCAACGCGGTGCGCGAGGCGGCCCGCCCCCGGGGACGCGCGGCCGGGGCCGGCGGCGGTGGCGGAGGGCGTGGGGCGGACCCGATGGAGGTCGCGCGCCGCGGCCATCTGCGGGTGCTGCGCTCACCGGACAACTGAGCACGGACCTGAGCGCGGCCCTGAGTACGGCCGCTGAGTACGGCCGCTTCCGATCCGTTTCGCCGAACTACCGGATGACGCACACCCATTGACGTGTCGTTGGCGCGGACACGACCATTCCGTAAGCCGAAGTGAGAAATTGCTTTCCGCATGACGGAATCCGGGGAGCCGCCCGTGTACGTCCAGGAACTGGAACCCGTCGCCGACTCGCTCGGCCTGTCCGCCCTCGTGGCGACACTTCCGCTGGTGATCGTCCTCGTGCTGCTCGGCGGTGTCCGCGTGAACGCGCACCTGGCGGGCCTCACCGGCCTCCTCGCGGCCGTACTGGTCGCCTGGCTCGGGTACGGCATGCCACTGGGACAGACGGTCTCCAGCGCCGCCCAGGGAGCCGCGTTCGGCCTCTTCCCCATCCTGTGGATCGTCGTCAACGCCCTGTGGGTGTACCGGATGACGGTCCGCACCCGGCACTTCGACATCCTGCGCCGCTCCTTCGGGCGGCTGTCCGACGACCCGCGCATCCAGGCCCTCGTGGTCGCCTTCTGCTTCGGCGCGCTCCTGGAGGCCCTCGCCGGCTTCGGCGCGCCCGTCGCGATCTGTTCCGTCATGCTCGTGGCGCTGGGCTTCGACCCGGTGCGCGCGGCGGTCGTCGCGCTGGTCGCCAACACCGCGCCCGTCGCCTTCGGCGCGATGGGCACGCCGGTCGTCACCCTCGCCCAGGTCACCGGACTGCCCCTGGACACCGTGGCGTCCGTGGTGGGCCGTCAAACCCCCTTGCTGGCCCTGGTGGTGCCGCTGGTGCTGGTCTGGCTGGTGGACGGCCGCAGGGGCCTGCGCGAGACCTGGGTGCCCGCCCTGGCGTGCGGAATCGCCTTCGCCGTGGCCCAGTTCGCCGCCTCGAACTACCTCTCCGCGCAACTCGCCGACATCGGGGCCGCCTTGGCGGGCGCGGGCGCCCTGGTCGCCGTACCGCACGCGCGCAGGCCGGCCGCCGAGCCCGTCCGCGCGGCGGTACTGACCGGCACCCGCAGCGAGGACCTGGACGAGACCGACCCGCGCGGCGAAGTCCTGCGCGCCTACGCCCCGTACGCGCTGATCGTCGTGATCTTCTCCATCGCCCAGATCCCGGCCGTCAAGGACTGGCTGGCCCAGACGACGCAGACCTACGACTGGCCCTTCTTGAACGTCGTCACCCCGGACGGCGATCCGGTCGGCGGGAACCTCTTCAGCTGGCCGATCGTGTCCACCGGCGGCACACTCGTGCTGCTCGCCGGCGTGTGCACGGCCGTCGTGCTCAAGGTGCACGCGCGCGTGGCGGTCAGGGAATGGGCCGCGACGGTCCACGAGTTGAGGTTCGCGATCCTGACCGTGACGTCCGTCCTGGGCCTCGCCTACGTCATGAACCTCTCCGGACAGGCCGCCACCATCGGCCACTTCGTGGCGGCCGCCGGCGCCGGGCTCGCCTTCCTCTCACCGGTCCTCGGCTGGTTCGGGGTGGCCGTCTCCGGCTCGGACACCTCCGCCAACGCGCTCTTCGGGGCGTTGCAGGTGACCGCGGCCCGCGAGTCGGGACTGTCCCCGGAGCTCCTGGCCGCCGCCAACAGCTCCGGCGGCGTCCTCGGCAAGATGATCTCGCCGCAGAACCTCACCATCGCCTGCGCGGCCGTGGGCCTCGCGGGCCGTGAGGGGGATCTGCTGCGCAAGGTGCTGCCCTGGAGCGCCGGACTGCTCCTTGTGATGTGCCTGATCGTGGTCGGGCAGAGTTCCCCGGTACTGGGCTGGATGCTGCCCTGACGACACCCCTGCGCGGTCTGACCTGAGGTTACGGCTGGGAATCCACTCGGCTACCGGACAGCGCGCTGTCAGTCGGTACGGGTAGTTTGGGGCGACCTACAGAACTTATCGAAGGGTTGGCCGTGGCTGATCTCTCACAGCTCGTGAAGGCGTACGACGTGCGCGGGGTCGTCCCGGACCAGTGGGACGAGTCGCTGGCCGAACTCTTCGGTGCCGCGTTCGTCCAGGTGACCGGCGCGAGCGCGATCGTGACCGGGCACGACATGCGGCCGTCGTCGCCCGGACTGTCGCGAGCCTTCGCGCGCGGAGCGGCGGCACGCGGCGTGGACGTCACCGAGATCGGCCTGTGCTCGACCGACCAGCTGTACTACGCGTCCGGCGTGTTGGACCTGCCGGGCGCGATGTTCACCGCCTCGCACAACCCCGCCCAGTACAACGGCATCAAGATGTGCCGCGCGGGAGCCGCCCCGGTCGGCCAGGACACCGGCCTCGCCGAGGTCCGCGAACTGGTCGAGGAGTGGAGCGAGTCGGGCGCCCCCGAGCCGGCCGCGGCACCGGGAACGATCACGCGGCAGGACACATTGCGGGACTACGCCGCCTACCTCCGTTCCCTCGTCGACCTGACGTCCGTCGCCCACCACCGTCCTTCCGGGGAAGGCGCTTCTGGCCCCTCCCATCTGAAGGTCGTCGTCGACGCCGGCAACGGCATGGGCGGCCACACCGTCCCCACGGTCTTCGCCGGCCTGCCGCTTGACGTCGTCCCGATGTACTTCGAACTGGACGGCACCTTCCCGAACCACGAGGCCAACCCCCTCGACCCCGCGAACATCGTGGACCTGCAGAAGCGCGTCCGCGAGGAGGGCGCCGACCTCGGCCTCGCCTTCGACGGCGACGCCGACCGCTGCTTCGTCGTCGACGAACACGGCGACCCGGTCTCCCCGTCCGCCATCACCGCCCTGGTGGCCTCCCGCGAACTCGCCAAGCACGGCGGCAAGGGCGCGATCATCCACAACCTGATCACGTCCTGGTCGGTGCCGGAGGTCGTGAAGGAGCAGGGCGGCACACCGGTACGCACGCGCGTGGGCCACTCCTTCATCAAGGCCGAGATGGCGAGGACCGGCGCGATCTTCGGCGGCGAGCACTCCGCGCACTACTACTTCAAGGACTTCTGGAACGCCGACACCGGCATGCTCGCCGCCCTGCACGTCCTCGCCGCACTCGGCGGCCAGGAGGGCCCCCTCTCGGCCCTGGTGGCGCAGTACGACCGCTACGCCGGCTCCGGCGAGATCAACTCCACGGTCGACGACCAGGCGGGCCGCCTCACCGCGATCCGCTCCGCGTACGAGGGCCACGAGGGCATCGAGCTGGACGTGCTGGACGGCCTGACGGTGTCCTCCGCCGACTGGTGGTTCAACGTCCGCCCCTCCAACACGGAACCGCTGCTGCGGCTGAACGCGGAGGCGAGGGACGAGGCCACGATGACGAAGGTGCGGGACGAGGTCCTGGGGATCATCCGAGGCTGAGGGAGATCATCCGAGGCTGAGCGCCACCGAGCCCGTCCGACGGGACGGGCACGGTGGCCGTCCGACGGGACGGGCACGGCACAGGGGGCCGACTCGGCGGCGGCCGAGCCCATACGGCCGCCCACGAACCCCGGCCCGCTCCGGCATCCACACCCCGCGCTCCCGGCGGTACCCTGACCAGGCACATCCGCACACGCAAGAGCACGCGAACCCGCCCCGAAGGGACACCTCATGTCGCTCGAAGCCGGCCTCCTGGAGATCCTCGCCTGCCCGGCCTGCCACGCCCCCCTCAAGGAGCAGGACACCGAGCTGATCTGCACCGGCCAGGACTGCGGCCTGGCGTACCCCGTCCGTGACGGCATCCCCGTCCTCCTCGTCGACGAGGCCCGCCGCCCCGCGTAAGCCACCACCTGGCGACCCGGAGACCCGCGCATCCGACGAACCCGGCCACCGGAGGCTGCCGCCCATGCTCGACGAATCGCTCCTCGACACCCCTGACGCACTCGCGGGGGCCGACCATCGCGGCCTGCTCCGAGGCGCCGCCGAGGCCGGCGCCCGCGTCCGCACCGCCGCCCGGCACGCGGCTGAGGCCGGTGTGCCCGACCTCAAACCGGACGGCCGCCCCCGCGCCGTCCTCATCGCGGGCCCCGGCGCCGCCGCCACCTGCGTCGCCGATCTCCTCGGCACACTCGCGGGCCCCGGCAGCCCGGTCGTCCGCCTGGCCCCGACCGGCGTCGCCCCCGCCGCGGGCGCCCTGCGCTGGGAACTGCCCGGCTGGGCCGGCTCCGTGGACCTGCTCCTGATCGCCACCCCCGACGGCACCGAACCGGGCCTGTCGCTGCTCGCCGAGGCGGCCTACCGGCGGGGCTGCACGGTCGTCGCGGTGGCCCCGGCCGGCACCCCGCTCACCGAAGCGGTGAACGGCGCCCACGGCCTCTTCGTACCGCTGGCGACCGCCCCGTACGACGAGCAGCAGGACGGACCCCTCGCCGCGTCCGCCCCCGGTGTCCTGTGGGCGCTGCTCACGCCACTGCTCGCGATCCTCGACCGCGCCGGTCTGCTCACCGCCGGGCCGGACGCCCTCGCCAAGGTCGCCGACCGCCTCGACCGCGTCGCCGAGCGCTGCGGGCCCGCCATCGCGACCTACAGCAACCCGGCCAAGACCCTGGCCGCCGAACTCGCCGACGCCCTCCCGGTGATCTGGACCGAGGGCACCTCCGCGGGCCCCGCCGGGCGCCGTTTCGCCGCCGCCCTCGCCGAGTTGTCCGGTACGCCCGCGGTCGTCGCCGAACTGCCCGAGGCCCTCGCCGCGCACAGTGCCCTCCTCACGGGCACGTTGGCCGCCGGCGCCGACCCCGACGACTTCTTCCGCGACCGGGTGGAGGAAGCGCCCGCCCTGCACGCGCGCGTGGTGCTGCTCCGCGACCGCCCGATAGGCGGCCTCACCGCCGCCCCCGGCGCCCGCGACCTGGCCCTCAACCACGACACACCGATCAGCGAACTGGAGCCGGAATCCGGTGGTGAACTGGAGACCCTCGCGGAACTGATCGCCATGACGGATTTCGCCGCCGTTTACCTGGCGCTCGCTTCCAGGGCCTGATCTTGCCCAGGACGCCTTGACCGTCGTAGGCACAGAGGCGTCGTACGCACCGAACTCGTGAACGCAGAAGTCGTACACACGTCGCCGTGCACCACAGGGACGTCGTACGCACAGAACCGGCAGGAAGAACCCCATGGACCGCCTCGACAACACGATCCGCCCCTACGCCTGGGGTTCGGCCACCGCGATCCCGCGACTGCTCGGCGTCGAGCCGACCGGCGAGCCGCAGGCGGAGATGTGGATGGGCGCCCACCCGGGCGCACCCTCCCGCACGGAGCGCGGCACCCTCGTCGAGGTCGTCGAGGCCGACCCGGAACGGGAGTTGGGCGCGCCGGCCGTGGCCAAGTTCGGTCCGCGACTGCCCTTCCTGCTCAAGATCCTCGCCGCCGGCGCCCCGCTCTCCCTCCAGGTGCACCCCAACCTGGAGCAGGCGAAGGAGGGTTACGCCGACGAGGAACGCCGGAACATCCCCGTCGACGCCCCGCACCGCAACTACAAGGACGCCAACCACAAGCCCGAACTCATCTGCGCGCTCACCGAGTTCGACGGCCTGTGCGGCTTCCGTGACCCGGCCGACGCAGCCGACCTCCTCGACGGGCTCGGTATCGACGCCCTCAAGCCCTACGTGGACCTGCTGCACGCCCGCCCCGAGGACGCGGCCCTGCGCGAGGTCCTTACGGCGATCCTCACGGCCGACCCGGACGAGATGGCCCGCACGGTCACCGCGGCCACGTCCGCCTGCAGCCGCATCGGTGGCGCCTACGCCCCCTACGCGGACATCGCCCACCACTACCCGGGCGACCCCGGCGTCATCGCCGCGATGCTCCTCAACCACGTCCGACTCCAGCCCGGCGAGGCCCTGTTCCTCGGCGCCGGCATCCCGCACGCGTACCTGAACGGCCTCGGCGTCGAGATCATGGCGAACTCCGACAACGTCCTGCGCTGCGGCCTGACCCCCAAGCACGTCGACGTGCCCGAACTCCTGCGCATCGTCCGCTTCGAGCCGAGCGACCCCGGCGTGCTGCGCCCCGAGGCCTCACCCGACGGCGAGGAGGTCTACGAGACCCCGATCGACGAGTTCCGGCTCTCCCGGTACGTCCTGCCCGAGGGCGCCGCCGTCCACGACCTCACCCGCGCGGCCGCGCAGATCCTGCTCTGCGCGGCCGGGTCGGTACGCGCGGGCGAGTTCGAGCTGACGGCCGGGCAGTCCGTGTTCGTGCCGGCGGGCGAGAAGGCCGAGGTGTCCGGGGCGGGCACGCTTTTCCGGGCCACTGTGATTGTCTGACCGGCTCTGTGGATACCTGACGCGTCTGTGCCGCACGGGGCTGCAAGAATGGCCCACCGGCAAAGGACCGGCAAAGGCCCGGGTCCTTGGAGACCTTCCTTGGGCGACCGCGTACGAAGGTGAAGGGACAACGCGAACACATGAGCGCGTCAGGCGGTACCAAGGCGATCGTGGCGGCACTCGGCGCCAACCTCGCGATCGCGGCATCGAAATTCGTGGCGTTCGCGTTCAGCGGTTCGTCGTCGATGCTCGCCGAGGGCGTGCACTCGCTCGCCGACTCCGGCAACCAGTTCCTGCTCCTGCTCGGCGGCAAGAAGTCCCAGCGCGAGGCCACCCCGCAGCACCCCTTCGGCTACGGCCGCGAGCGCTACATCTACGCCTTCCTCGTCTCCATCGTCCTCTTCTCGGTCGGCGGCATGTTCGCCGTCTACGAGGGCTACGAGAAGATCAAGCACCCGCACGAGATCGAGCACTGGTACTGGCCGGTGGGCGTCCTGATCTTCGCGATCATCGCCGAGTCGTTCTCCTTCCGGACGGCCATCAAGGAGTCCAACCCGCTGCGGGGCACCCTCTCCTGGAAGGAGTTCGTGCGCCGTGCCAAGGCCCCCGAACTCCCGGTCGTCCTCCTGGAGGACCTCGGCGCGCTCGTCGGCCTGGTCCTCGCGCTCGGCGGTGTCGGCCTGGCCCTGCTCACCGGTGACGGCGTCTGGGACGGTATCGGCACCCTCTGCATCGGCATCCTGCTCATCCTGATCGCCCTCGTCCTGGCCGCCGAGACCAAGTCCCTGCTGCTCGGTGAGTCCGCGGGCGTCGAGGAGGTCCGAAAGATCGAGGCGGCGATCGTCGACGGCGCCACGGTCACCGGCATCATCCACATGCGCACGCTCCACCTGGGCCCCGAGGAGCTGTTGGTCGCCGCCAAGATCGCCGTCCAGCACGACGACACCGCCGCCGAGGTCGCCTCCGCCATCAACGCCGCCGAGGCCCGTATCCGCGAGGCCGTCCCGATCGCCCGCGTGATCTACCTCGAACCCGACATCTTCAGCGAGGCCGAAGCCGCCAAGGGCGCCGACCGCGAGGCCACACCCGGGGGACCCGCACAGCACCCGACCGGGCACTGATCTGCCGCACGGCGATGCCGGCACTGATCTCCCGTACGGCGACGGGGCCCGCCGAGTGGTCGGAGGGCCCCGTCGGCCGTCGTCACACCTGCGCCATCCAGGGCGGACGCGCGGGAACCGGCTTCCGCTGCCGCACAGCCAGGGCGGCGATCCCCAGGCCGAGCCCGGTGAGCCCGACCAGGAGCCCGACCAACGCGCCCAGGCCGAGCAGCACCGGCACGGTGTGGTCGTCCGTCACCCGGCCGAGCACCGACCCGACCGGCACCGTCCCACCGTGGTCGTCGGCGAAGAACCGGGAATCCAGCGAGTTCGTCCGGTGGTCCCCGAGCAGGAACAGCCGGCCCTCCGGCACCTTCACGTCGTACGGCTGGTGCGTCCCGTCGGCGATGCCTTCCGACACGTACGGCTCGTCGAGCGGCTTCCCGTTGAGGGTGAGCCGCTCGTGCGCCTCCTCGCCCGTGCAGCACACGATGTGATCGCCGCCCACGCCTATGACACGCTGCATGACCGCGCCGTCGAAGTGATACCGCTCGGGCGCGGTGTAGAGCACCACGTCACCGCGGCGCACCTCCGTCCCGTCGACACGCTCGTAAACGAGCTGCCGCCCCTCCGTGTACGTCGGCGACATCCTGTCGCTCGACACGGTGCTGCCGTGGAAGCCCGTCCACAGACCCACCGCCGTCCCGATCAGCAGCAGCAACCCCGGCGGTCCCAGGACCCCCGCCGCGATCCCCAGTTTCCGCGCCTTGCCCATCGCCGCTCCCTCCCCACACGCAACTCCCGCGGCGCAGAGAGTATCGGCAGCCTGTGAACTGGCTGTGCGGGCCCGCTTCCCCGGCACTCGGACGCGGGCCCACCGGCCAACGGATCGGTCGGCCAACGGAGTCCTCGGCCAACGGATCGCTCGGCTAACGGATCTCGCTCAGCACGTCGAGAACCGCCGCCTCGTCCACGGCCGCCGACAGCCGGTCCCGGAACCCGGGATCCATCAACTTCCGTGACAACAGCGCAAGAATCCGCAGATGCTCATCGCCGGCGGCCGCCTCCGGTACGGCGATCATGAACACCAACTTGGCCTTCGTGCCGTCCAGGGAGTCCCACTCGACACCCTCGGCGGAACGTGCGAAGCCGACCACGGGCGCGCTCACCGCGTCCGTCTTGGCATGCGGAATCGCGATCTCCTCACCGAGCCCGGTCGTTCCCTGCGCTTCCCGTCGCAGCGCGGTCGCCACGAGCTCGTCCGCATCGACGACCTTGCCGGTCCGCGCCAGCAGTTCCGCCATCTCCCGAATGGCGGACTCCTTGTCCCGCGCGTCGAGCTCAACCTTCACGGTCCGCTCGCTGAGATAGCCGGAGAGGACCTCGGCACCGACACCATCGCTCCCACCGGACGCGGCAGCCGCCCCGGACTTGGGTCCGCTCTGATGCGGTACGTCGGCGTCGGCGTCCGGAGTACCTTCGCCCGACGACGTATCCGGAGCTGGGACAGCCGAGGCAGCGGGTGTGCCCGCTTCGGGGCCGCTCGGCGCACCCACGCCTGCCCCCAGGCCCGCGCCCGCGCCGACCAGCACGGGCTCGGCAGCGGGGGCCGAGGCAAGCCCTCGCCGACGCTCACCGATGTCCACCAGCGCGACCGTCGTCAACGCGGTGACCACCGTGCCGATCACCACCGCCACGAAGAACATCGGTACGCCGTTCACCGCGCCCAGTACCGCCACGATCGGTCCGCCGTGCGGCACCGCGTCCTCGACCCCGGCGACCCCGGCGACCGCACCGGCCACCGCGCCGCCGAGCATGTTCGCCGGGATGACCTGCGCCGGCCGTGCCGCCGCGAACGGGATCGCACCCTCGGAGATGCCGAAACAGCCCATGAACAGCGAGGCCAGACCCGTCTCCCGCTCCTGTTCGGTGTACAGCCGCTTGCGTATCAGCGTGGCCAGCCCCTGCCCCAGCGGCATGACCGGGATGGCCGCGGCGCACATGCCCATGACCGTCTGGTTGCCGGTCGCGATCAGCCCGGCACCGAAGAGGAACGCCGTCTTGTTGACCGGGCCGCCCATGTCGAACGCGATCATCAGCCCGAGAATCGCGCCCAGCAGAATCGCGCTGGTGCCCGTCATCCCGCTGAGCCAGTCGGTCAGGTGCTCGAACACCCAGGAGATCGGCTTCCCGATCACATAGACGAAGAACAGCCCGAGCGCCGTGGTCGCCACGATCGGGATCACGATGATCGGCATGATCGGCCGCGCGAACTTCGGAACCCTGACCTTCTTGATCCACAGCACCAGATACCCGGCCAGGAACCCGGTCACGATCGCCCCGATGAACCCGGCGCCCGCCTTCGAGTCGTACAGCGACCCCGTGTTGGCGATCCAGCCGCCGATCATGCCCGGCACCAGCGCGGGCCGGTCCCCGATGGCGTAGGCGATGTATCCGGACAGGATCGGCACCATCAGCGTGAAGCCGATGACACCTATGTTGTTCACGTCCATCCAGAAGGAGTCCTTCGGGATGACCAGCCCGCCGGACGGGTCGGTGTGCCCGCCGAGCGACAGTGAGATGGCGATCAGCAGCCCGCCGACCACCACGAACGGGATCATGTAACTGACCCCGTTCATCAGCGCCTTGTACGCGACACCGCGCTCTTTGCCGCCACCGGGGGCCGCCGTGGGCGCCGTGGTCCCGCCCGGCGCGTGCACGGGCGCCGACCGCACTAGCTCGATCAGCCGTTCGGGGTGCCGGATACCTTCGGCCACCCCGACGGTCAGGACTCGCTTGCCGACGAAACGGCTGAGGTCCACGTCCTTGTCCGCAGCGACGATGACCCCGTCCGCACTGCTGACATCGTTGTCATCGAAGACGTTTTCGGCCCCGATGGATCCCTGCGTCTCCACCTTCATCTCGATACCGCGGCTCGCGGCGGCCTGCGCGAGCTTCTCGGCCGCCATGTACGTGTGGGCGATGCCGGTCGGGCACGCGGTCACCGCCAGCAGCCTCAGGGGCTTCTGTTCGGTGTTGCCGCGGCCCGTGGGGGGAGGGCCGGCCGGACTTGTCACGTCGATCTCCTAACGCCTTCGTCAAACGGAACGCTGTCCCGAGCGCCCCGCAAGATCGATCAGTTGTTCCGATCCTCCGGCATCCTGCCGCAGACCCGCCCGCAGCCCCAAAGATCGAAATGCCCCTGCGGGTCCCGCTCTGCCCTTACTTCGAGCTCCTCCACGCCCCGCTCGCGCATGTCCTGTTCTCACCCGTGAGCAGGCCCACTCTCCGCACCCGGCATGAGTCCGGCGGCAGCCGGGCACAAGCCCCAACCCCAAGCCGTGATGGCGCGACGTGTTCGCATTCGCATGCGGACTGGGGGCCGCCGGGTCCACCGGTGTAGCTTGGGTGGGAGCCAGACGTCGCTGCTGATGGCGGTCGGGCGGTCCCACCGCGGACCGACCGAGGGAGAGAGGGCCTCCGACGGACTGCGCTGCGCGCACGCTGGCATTCCTGTGTCCTCTTTCGGGCACTCCTGTGTCCACCGCCGCGCAGAACAGCCGTACCCACCTCGCCCCAACCCCGAGGAGCAGCACGTAATGACGACTGTCGACACCCAGGACTTCAAGGTCGCCGACCTCTCCCTGGCCGAGTTCGGCCGCAAGGAGATCACCCTCGCCGAGCACGAGATGCCCGGTCTGATGTCGATCCGCAGGGAGTACGCCGAGACGCAGCCCCTGGCCGGCGCCCGCGTCACCGGCTCCCTGCACATGACCGTCCAGACCGCGGTCCTCATCGAGACCCTGACCGCTCTGGGCGCTGAGGTCCGCTGGGCCTCCTGCAACATCTTCTCCACCCAGGACCACGCGGCCGCCGCCATCGCCGTCGGCCCGAACGGCACGCCCGACAACCCGCAGGGCATCCCGGTCTTCGCCTGGAAGGGCGAGACCCTGGAGGAGTACTGGTGGTGCACGGAGCAGGCCCTGACCTGGCCGAACACCCCCACCGGCGGCCCGAACATGATCCTGGACGACGGCGGTGACGCCACCCTCCTCGTCCACAAGGGCGTCGAGTACGAGAAGGACGGCAAGGTCCCGGACGTCGACACCGCCGAGTCCGACGAGCACCGCGTCGTCCTCGAACTCCTGCACCGCACCATCACGGACGGCTCGCAGAAGTGGACCCAGCTCGCCTCGGAGATCCGCGGCGTGACCGAGGAGACCACGACCGGCGTCCACCGCCTGTACGAGATGCAGCGCGACGGCGTCCTCCTGTTCCCGGCGATCAACGTCAACGACGCCGTCACCAAGTCGAAGTTCGACAACAAGTACGGCTGCCGCCACTCCCTGATCGACGGCATCAACCGCGCCACCGACGTCCTCATCGGCGGCAAGACCGCGGTCGTCTTCGGCTACGGCGACGTGGGCAAGGGCTGCGCGGAGTCCCTGCGCGGACAGGGCGCCCGCGTGATCATCACCGAGATCGACCCGATCTGCGCGCTCCAGGCGGCGATGGACGGCTACCAGGTGGCGACCCTCGACGACGTCGTCGACAAGGCCGACATTTTCATCACCACGACCGGCAACAAGGACATCATCATGGCCGCCGACATGGCCAAGATGAAGCACCAGGCGATCGTCGGCAACATCGGCCACTTCGACAACGAGATCGACATGGCCGGCCTCGCGAAGATCCCGGGCATCGTCAAGGACGAGGTCAAGCCGCAGGTCCACACCTGGAAGTTCACCGACGGCAAGGTGCTGATCGTGCTGTCGGAGGGCCGCCTGCTGAACCTGGGCAACGCCA
Organism: Streptomyces sp. NPDC050997; assembly: GCF_040660135.1. Taxonomy (NCBI): domain Bacteria; kingdom Bacillati; phylum Actinomycetota; class Actinomycetes; order Kitasatosporales; family Streptomycetaceae; genus Streptomyces; species Streptomyces sp. NPDC050997. The sequence continues at coordinate 3,978 of NZ_JBFAGK010000008.1, read as the reverse complement.
CCGGCCACCCGTCGTTCGTGATGTCCAACTCCTTCGCGGACCAGACCCTGGCCCAGATCGAGCTGTTCACCAAGCCCGACGAGTACCCGACCGACGTCTACGTGCTGCCCAAGCACCTCGACGAGAAGGTCGCCCGTCTCCACCTGGACGCGCTCGGAGTCAAGCTCACCAAGCTCCGCCCCGAGCAGGCCTCGTACATCGGTGTCGAGGTCGACGGCCCGTTCAAGTCGGACCACTACCGCTACTGACCGGACCCCAGCCGCCGCTGAGTGGCTCAGCGCCCCGTACCCCCGCTGAGCGACTCAGCCGCAGTGTCCGGGCCGTAGCCGTGATGAGCGCGTCGGTGCGCTGACTCGCTCATCGCCAGCAGTGCCTCCGAGGCAGGCCCCCGCACCCCCGTGCCGGGGGCCTGCCCCTTTGGCCGCTGTACCCGGACCAGCCCGTCAAGCCCCAGGACCCCGATGCCCCGCGGCCGTTATTCGCTCCATGATCCGCACGATCACACCCCTCTCGCCGAAGAGCACTTCCGCTGCGCCCCCGGCCCGTCCGGCTGGCGCTACGTCTCCCAACTGACCACCCCCTCGGGCGACCACAGCGGCTCCGTCGACCTCACCCTCGACGAACTCGGCCGCCCCATCCGCCTCGAACTGCACGCCGCGAGCTGGCAGGTCCGCGGCGCCGCCCTCGACGGCGTCACCTGGGTCCGCACGGACCCCACCGGAACCCATGCCACGGAAGGCAGCGTGCGCGCCCACGCCTTCACCGGCACGTCTCCGGCATTCCTCATCGCCACCACTCGTCTCCTGCGCCTCACCCCTTCCAGCTCGGCCACCCGCGTACGCCTCGTCGCCTTCACCGACCCGGTCCTTGCCCCGCGCACCGTGGACCAGTCCTGGGCCTTGCTGAAGATCGAAGCACACGCCACTGACAACGGCCCTCTGACCGTGGAGGAATACCAGGTCACAGCGCTGGACACCGGTGAACAGCACACCGTGCACATCGCCGGCGACGTCGTGCTCGCGGCTCCCGGCATCGAACTGGAAGACCTCGACTCGCCACCGTCCCAATTCCCCTGAATAAGGCGGAGTGGGCCTGCGCGAGGAGGAGCGCGTCCGAGGCCCGGGACAGGGTGGGCAGGCCACCCCTCGTGCAGACCGTCCGCCTCCGATGCCCGCAGACCTACGCGGGAGGCGCGAACCCTGTGCCGGGACGGCGGTCGGGCTGATCCGAACCCTCGTGGGGAACCACAGCCTGTGCCCCGGTGGCAGGCGTGGAGGGCCGTGGAGTGACCGAGATCGGGCCCGGCGGGGGCCCGTAAGCTCCCGGCGCACGATGCGGGGCCCCGGCATCGATCAACGGCGTGCCCGGGCCCGTACCGCTGTCTGCACCGAGGCCCGTGCCGGTACCCGCCGCGGCTCCCGCGGCCGAGGCCGCACCTGCGGCGTAGTTCCGGCGAACCTCCCGGGCCTGACGTTCCTGCACCACCGCCGCCAGATACGCGGCCGGCGGAACGCCCTGCGGAGCCGGAGCCCCCGTGTGAGCCGCGAGGTCGGAGGCGAGCCGTTCCGCCATCGCCCAACCGACCTGCGGATCCAATTGCTGCATCCGCGTCAGGTACTGGCGGATCGCAAGCCACAAGCCGTCAGGGACCGCCGACAGATCAAGTGCCGAGAAACGGCCGGACAACCACGGAGGTGGCGGCGGCACGAAGCCCACCTGCGAGGTCGGCACCCGTTCCCGTACGACCAGAGTCCCCGCGAACACGTCACCGAGTCGCCGCCCGCGTGCCGACACCAGCGAAGCGATGCAGGCGACGACCCCGAACGTCATCAGGATCTCCACCGTGCCGATCGCCCCCCGCACCAGCGCGTGCCGGAACCGGATCGGCCCGCCGTCGTCCCGCACCACGCGCAGTCCGCACGCCAGCTTCCCGAGCGAACGCCCATGGCTGAGCGTCTCGACCGCGATCGGTCCACCCACCAGCACCAGGAGGAACGCGGCGATCGACAACGCGATCTGCGCCGCCTCGTCCAGAGAGGAGGTGGAAGCCACCACAGCGATCGTCACGACGATGTAGAGGGTGACTGCCACCACCAGATCGATCAGGACGCCCAACGCCCTGCTGGGCAGCCTCGCAGGACGCAACTCAAGCGCCACCGCCTCGCCCGTCACCAGCTCACTCACGCCCGCCCGCCCTTCCCCTGACCTGCCCTGTGAACAGCCAGTCTGCCAAGCTGAGGGCGCATCGCGCCGCAGTAGGACAAGCTGACATCCATGACGAACCGCCGACGACCAACGGAGGAGCGGACAAACCGATGGACCTCGACGTCTTCGTCACCGCACACCGCACGGAATGGGACCGCCTGGACGCCTTGCTCCGACGCCAGCGCCGTCTCACCGGAGCCGAGGCCGACGAACTCGTCGCTCTCTACCAACGCACCGCCACCCACCTCTCGCTGATCCAGTCCAGCGCCCCGGACCCACAACTGACGGGCCGGCTCAGTCAACTGGTGGCACGCGCGCGTAGTGCCGTGACGGGCACTCGACGTGCCTCCTGGCGCGACGTCACCCGCTTCCTCACCCACGGTTTCCCCGCCGCCGTCTACAGGTCCCGCCACTGGTGGGTACCCACCGCGCTCCTGTCCACGGTCGTCGCGGCTCTCCTGGGCTGGTGGATCGGCACTCATCCCGAAGTCCAGGGCACCATCGCGGCCCCGAGCGAACTGCGCGAACTCACCCGCCCCGGCGGAGAGTACGAGACGTACTACTCCAGCCACCCCGCGGCCTCCTTCGCCGCCCAGGTCTGGACGAACAACGCCCAAGCCGCCGCCATGTGCCTGGTCCTGGGCGTCTTCCTCGGTCTGCCGGTGCTCTGGATCCTCTTCCAGAACATGCTCAACCTCGGTGTCGGCATCGGCCTGATGTCGTCGGCCGGCCGCCTCGACACCTTCCTGGGCCTCATCCTCCCGCACGGCCTGCTCGAACTGACCGCGGTCTTCGTGGCCGCCGGCACAGGACTGCGCCTGGGCTGGACCGTGATCGACCCAGGCCCGCGCTCCCGACGCTCGGCCCTGGCGGAGGAAGGCCGAGCCGCCGTGGGAATGGCGATCGGACTCGCGCTGGTCCTCTTCGTCTCCGGCGCCATCGAAGGCTTTGTCACTCCGTCCGGTCTGCCCACCTGGGCCCGCATCAGCATCGGCATCGTCGCGGAACTGGCCTTCCTCGCCTACGTCTATGTCCTGGGCGGACGAGCGGCCCGAGCCGGCGCCACGGGCGACGTCGAGGCAGCCGAACGCAGCGCCACCGTCCCGACGGCCGCCTGATGTGCGGATGCCTCGGCTGAGCTGCTACTGTCTCCTTCGCCCCACAGGAGCCGTTGACACGGATCGTGCGGGGAGGTAGATTCGAACAGTTGCCTGGAGCTCGGTTGAACCGGCTCGGTGACAGTGAGTGTCTGTCGGCTTCAAGAAGTTCGATTTCACAGAAGCCACCCTCCCGATGAATCGGAAATGGATGCCCGGTCAATCCGGCCCAAAATTTCTGATAATGTTGGGACTGCCGGAAAGGGAAACGCGGAAGCGGGAACCTGGAAAGCGCCGAGGAAATCGGATCGAGAAAAAGATCTGATAGAGTCGGAAACGCAAGACCGAAGGGAAGCGCCCGGAGGAAAGCCGCGAGAGAGTCTCTCGGGTGAGTACAAAGGAAGCGTCCGTTCCTTGAGAACTCAACAGCGTGCCAAAAGTCAACGCCAGATATGTTGATACCCCGTCTCCGGCCGTCATGGTCGGGACGAGGTTCCTTTGAAGAAAAACACAGCGAGGACGTTGTGAACGTCGGGCTTATTCCGCCTGACTGTTCCGCTCTCGTGGTGTCGTCCCGATTACGGGAAAACATTCACGGAGAGTTTGATCCTGGCTCAGGACGAACGCTGGCGGCGTGCTTAACACATGCAAGTCGAACGATGAACCACTTCGGTGG